>CAYHEV010000030.1:0-18169 GCA_964355725.1 uncultured Candidatus Bathyarchaeia archaeon
AACAGCACGGGAGAATACTTCCTAGGCACTAAAACAAGCAATGACACCATCTACGATTTCATCCAAGACAACCAAATCAAAATGAGCATAGTGAATTTCCAAAGTTCCGTATTGCTAGATCGCAGTACTTACAGCTTATCAGCCAATGGTCAGAATGTTACAGATGCTGATAACACAGTAAGCGATTCGTCAATCACAAACTATGCGGATGACGGCGAGAAGATCTCTGATGTTGCTTTCGACACTAAGAAAACCTATAAACTGTTCAATTACACGGCTGACCCTTCGGAAAACACTTTCGACACGTATGATTCCACTACCAGAACATGCAAGGTCGGTGGTTTTGCTCACAACACTGGTTTGTTCACTTACCACGTTGGATTAATGAAGTTCCTTCCGCTTCTGGTGTACAACATGCATCCAGGATTGTATGAGAAAGCTAAAGAAACAATTACGAACATGACCCGAGCAAACTACTTCTACATAACTGCCTATCCAACATACAGCGGGTATAGAATTGAGCATGACCCAACTTTCACAGCATATCTAGACACGTCGGCTGGATTCACTACACAACACTGGGGCTTCATCATAGCTATTGGAATTGTTGCCTTTGTGATCATTGTTGCCGTTGCCATATTTGTACGCCGAAAGAAGATGCCACCACAACAGCCACTACCGCCAGCGCCACCAGAAACAACTCAACCTTCGACAAGCTAGCGCTCCCTTATTTTTCTTTGCTCTTTATCCGCGCTATCTCTTTTGCCAGCCACCCCAAGCATTTACAGTATCATCCACAACACAAACCGCAATCAAGACTCAACAATACTAACGCTTCTAATTGGCAAGCTCCGCCTTGATCACAGTCACTTCTTGCAATGGTTTTTCTTTGCTGTCAGTCTGCAGATTCCCAATCGCATGAACTACATCCATTCCTTCAATTACCATTCCAAAAACAGAATAGTCAGTATCTAGATTGGCACTGTTGTCCTTTAGATTGATAAAAAATTGGCTGGTTGCAGAATTCGGTTGTTTTGTCTTTGCCATCGCAACTGCACCTTCAATATTACTGTGGCGGTTGGGAAGTTCATCTTGTATTGATGGAATACTCAAGTCGCCATGTCCGGTTAGTGTGGGGTCTCCGCCCTGAATCACGAAATTTCTAACCACTCGGTGAAAAATTGTTCCATCATAAATGCCTCTGCTCACTAGATTCTTGAAGTTTCCAGTCGTAATCGGCATATCATCGTATAATTGAATTGTTATGTTACCTACGCTCGTCACAAGAAGGACTTTATTGGCACCTGAATTAGTATTGCGAATAATCTGGTATGCTACAATTGCAGCAACCACAACCAAAGCGATCACTACGAGTGCAGTGATCTTGCCCTTGTAGGACTTACGCTTGCGTCTCATAAACTGAATCCTCAAGCGAGAAACATATAAGCATATTCGACGTTTCATGCAATCAAAGCCACTCAAATCACCTACATTTACCCAAAGATTCTTTGCACAAACCATAAAACTGGCGACGACACAAACATACAATGATGTAAATGAGACAAAGATCCATATGGGCAACCTTTTTGCTTGTTTTTCTAGTTGGCTTGTCGTCACCCATTGTTCATAAAGGATACACCTTGCAAAAAAATGGAAGAGTTGTAGGAGCGGCTGCTGGGGATTGGTGGAAACTGACGGTTAGTTTCGAATGGCTAACTACTCCGTACAGTGACCCCCTGCTCGATTTTATTTCTAACGTCCAATGGACCAAAATCACCATTCTGGATGTTTTCAGAACCAATGTTACTATCCAAGTGGTTTGCCATCTCAAGAACGAAACAGAAATAGGCCGCGAAGTTTGGATAGACGCGACCACTGGGCATTTCGATGCTACCACCCCCTATAATGTGCCGCCATACGTAATCATAGCAGCTAATCTCTCACAAGGAGAAACAATGTACACTGAGGAATTTCCTTACACGTACTTGACAATATACACCACTCTGCCAAGAACATACCTGGAAACAGTGATTCAAGCAAATTGCCTGCAATTCTCTGCATACGGATACAACATAGAAGCGTATTATGCTAGAGAAAAAGGGATTTTGTGCGAAGCAAGACTACATAGCGATACATACTCCATTCATGCATTAATAACCGAAAGCTCGATGATTCAAGCAGTGTCAGAGTTTCCCTCACCGCTGATGCCACTACTGTGTGTGGTAGCAACACTAGTGGCAGTCACACTATACAAAAGAAATTCCCACACAACATAGATAACTTGAAATGTACTCTCAAAATGACGCAAATAAGGATTGAATTAAGGATCTATGAGGGACTTATTTATAAGAACAAGAGCATAGAGTCTTACAGAAGGCTCAGAGGATTTCGAAGATTGAAAACAAAGAGTTTCGACGAACTTCTGCTCAGGTCCATAGACGAAGCACTTGCCTCGCTTGGAGAATCAGCCAGGCAAGCAATTTATTTTCACCTTGAAAGTAGATTCAAAATAGCAAAGCAGAAGATACCTGCTAACCTTGAAGCGTTTGCGGAAGGACTTGAGAAGATTTTCGGTGTAGGAGCCAAATACATAGAAATTCTAATCATGAAGCAAATGTACAAAACAGTCGGACAGCCTCTAGAATGGAATGAAGACAAGGAACTTGTTTTTGTTGATTACGTGAACGCAGCGGAAAAAAGCTTTTCCAACAGACAGAAATAACCCAAAATCGCGGAATTCAGAGCTTTCAAACTTCTTAGAAAACAGAAACTCGGAAATCCATATTCCAAGTTCACAAATGATTTATCAAACGTTCATGGATTCTCTGCTAAATCAGAAGCGAACCTCGAGGGTAACAATTTGCCTCAAAACAACTTCAGTCGAATTCTTTTATCAGCTGTTGAAGAAAGCTTGTCCTCCCTAGGCGATTCGCCCAAACAGGCCATATTTTTCCACCTTGAATCTCACTTCAAGATAAAAAAAGACAACATTCCAATGAACCTAACGGAATTTGCCAAGGCGCTAGAAGGAATTTTCGGACCAGGAGCGTCATATCTGGAAAATCTCATCGCCAAACGTCTTTATGAAAAACTAGGTTTGGAACTTGAAAATGGAGAACATTTGGACTTCTTAGAATGTGTGGATAACGTGAAGAAGCACATACTGATGAAAGGAGAATGCACAACACAATGAAACAAATGAAAAAACATGATGCAACCAACGAAGCACAATCAAAGCACAACCTGGAAAGAATGCATACCCTCAGTGACGGTCTAGATGAGCAGATTTATGTGATAGATCCAGAAACCCATGAGATACTTTTTGCTAACAAAAAAGTCAGAGAAATGTATGGTGAAGAAATTCTGGGAAAAAAATGCTACAAGACATTTCAGAAACAAGATGAACCTTGTACCTTCTGCAATAACAAACAAGTCTTCGGGACGAATCCTGGGAAACCCTGTGTTAGGGAGATACAAAACAAAAGAGACAAACGTTGGTACAGATGTTTTGACAAGGCAATCAAATGGTCCAATGGCAAGTACGTCCACTACGGAATAGCCATAGACATCACTGAACGCAAGGAAATGGAAGAAGAGAGAAAGCATTTTGAAAAAAGACTTTCCGCCTTAAACATGTATGGTCAAAACCTGAACATGGCAAGAACCCTAGAAGAAATATATGCTATGACGCAGAACGCCATGGAAAAGACCTTGGGATTTGAGCACGCATCCATTCTTATGGTAGAAGGGAAAATGCTTTGCTCAATGCGAACTCGAGGATATTCAAAGAATTTATCACTCAAGTTGCCTCTGGATGGAGACAAAGGCATAACAGTTAGAGCAGCAAGAACAGGAAAACCCATTTTCATTCTAGACGTTAGAAAAGAAAAGGCCTACGTTCGCGGCAGGCCAGGCATGCTTTCCGAACTTGCTGTCCCGATAAAAGTTGGAGACAAAGTCTTAGGCGTCTTAAATGTTGAAAGCGAAAGACTGGCAGCTTTTGACGAAAATGACCGAGAACTACTAGAAATATTAGCTTCACACGCAGCCACAGCAATAACCAACCTCAAAAGACATAAGCTGCTTTCAGCCCTGAACGATTATGGCAAGAAATTGAATATGGCAGAGAAAAATGAGGTTTATGCCCTGACACTGAACGCCATGGAGAAAAAATTGGGATTTGAATTTGCCACATTCTTCATAGCTGAGGAGAGAAAACTTCGACTCGTAGCGCATCGTGGATACCCAAAGAAGCTTAACGTCGTTCTGCGATTAGATGGAAAGGAGGGTGTATCGACTAGAGCAGCAAGAACAGGAAAACCCATTTTCATTCTAGACGTTAGAAAAGAAAAGGCCTACGTTCGCGGCAGGCCAGGCATGCTTTCCGAACTTGCTGTCCCGATAAAAGTTGGAGACAAAGTCTTAGGCGTCTTAAATGTTGAAAGCGAAAGACTGGCAGCTTTTGACGAAAATGACCGAGAACTACTAGAAATATTAGCTTCACACGCAGCCACAGCAATAACCAACCTCAAAAGACTAGAAGAAATCGAGAAACGTTCCACCCAATTTGCTTCACTGATGAAAAGCTCTGCTGAAATGATACAGTCTACAGATTTACGTAAGCGACTTAAAACAATTGCAGAAGCAGTTAGTGAGTTAGGTTGGAGAAGAGTAGTCATATCCCTGAGGGATGAAAATCTAAACACAATCGACTTGGTTACGGCAGGCGTAACTTTTGAAGAAGAGCAGTATCTGAAGGAACACCAGTCGCCTGGACACGTGTGGCGTCAAAGATTAGGATCAATGTTTGAACGCTTCCGACTTGGAGAAGCCTACTATCTCCCTTGGAGCGATCCTATTGTACAACAACAATTCAAATATGCACTCACGAGCAAAATTCCACAAGAAGAAATGGTCGACTGGAACCCAGATGACCTCCTATTTATTCCATTGAGACTTCCTGACGGTCAAGTCGTAGGGATAATGAGCATTGACGACCCAGAGGATGGTCGAAGACCGACAAGAGAATCTCTTGCTCCGCTTGAATTATTCGCCCATCAAGCTGCTGTAGCCATTGAAAATGCTCAATCAATTCATCAATTGGACAAGGCAAAAGAGCAAGTTAGAGAGTATGCTGAACACCTTGAAGAAAAGGTGAAAGAGAGAACTTCGGAGTTAAGAAAAAGTGAAGAAAAACTTAGAAGCATTTTTGCGGCGTCTTTAGATGCTATAACTGTTACTGACGTTGATGGACACGTAATTGAATGCAATGAACATGCGTTGAAGATGCATGAATATTCATCAAAGAATGAAATGATTGGTAAGAGCGTCTTTGATTTAATCGCAAAAAGAGACCGGCAAAGAGCCGTCGAGAACATGATGAAAACCTTGAAGGAAGGTATGATAGAAAACATGGAGTACACTTTCTTGACTGGAAACGGTCGTGAATTCCCTGCGGAATCATCGGCAAGTGCCATAAAGGATACTTCAGGTAAACCCATAGCATGTGTAACCGTAAGTAAAGATATCACTGAACGTAAACGAATGCAGCAGCAGATCATCAAATCAGAGAGATTAGCTGCCATCGGCGAAGTGGCAGGAATGGTGGGTCATGATCTGCGTAATCCGCTTACAGGCATCGCCGGCGCAACATACTACTTGAAAAAGAAAGTAGGTTCAAAAACAAACAAAAAGAATATTGAAATGCTAGAGCTTATCGAAAAAGACATACAATATTCAAACAAGATCATAAATGATCTCTTGGATTATTCAAGAGACATAAGACTGGATTTGACTGAGAGTAACCCACGATCGATTGTAAAAGAAGCACTGTCTCTTATTGAAATTCCAAAGAACGTGCAAGTGGTCGACATGACAGAAGGTAAACCACGGATGAAAATTGATGTTGAAAGGATGAAAAGAACTTTTGCCAACATAATCAAAAATGCTATTGACGCCATGCCTAGAGGAGGAAAACTGACAATAAAAAGTGAAAAGACATTGGACAGGATACGCTACGATTTCTCAGACACTGGAACAGGCATGTCAAAAAACACTATAGAGATGCTTTGGACGCCACTCTTTACGACAAAAGCAAGAGGAATGGGATTCGGTTTGCCAATATGCAAACGCCTAGTTGAGGCTCATGGCGGCTCAATCTTCGTGAAAAGCACACCCAAGAAGGGCACGACTTTCACAGTTATTGTTCCGATAGAACCAAGAACAGAAGAGGGAGGTGAAGAAATATGGATGAAACCGCTAGAATCCTCGTAGTTGACGATGACGAAAACATAAGAAAAGTGGTCGTAACCATCCTTGAAGAGGAAGGCTACATCGTTGAAGCTGCAGACACGGCCAGCAAGGCCATTGAGAAAACAAGAAAGAAATACTACAACGTTGCCCTAATAGACGTCAGACTTCCAGACATGGAAGGAATAGAGCTCTTAACAAAGATGAAAAGCACTACTCCTCGAATGCGAAAGATCATCATCACTGGCTATCCAACGTTGCAGAACGCCATAGAGGCCGTTAACAAAGGAGCAGATGCTTACATAATGAAGCCTTTTGACGTGGAAAAGGTTCTGAAAACAATCAAAGATCAGCTGAGAGAACAAGACGAAGAAAACAGATACAGCCAACAAAAAGTCGCAGAATTCATCGAAACAAGAGTGAAGGAACTAGACTTCGCCAGCGAGACAATTCACATGAAGAAGCACTAAATCTCATTGTTAACCCTTTTTACATTATAATTCTCTCATATATTGAAAACCAAGTTTGTAGCAAAAATAATCAGGATTGTTGAGACAGGTTTTTTCGCATAAATATCCAATGGTGCCCAATTCCGAAGCCAAGCTTCTGCAATAGGGTTACTGAGGGAATATTCTGTTCCTGAGTGTAAAGTGCCACTGAATTAATCCCTTTTTCGTAAAGAAAGTTCATCGCTCTTTGCGTAAGGGCAGATGCAAGATTCCTGCTGCGATATTCAGGAAGCGTCGTTGCTGGACCCAAGTACCCTCGATTATCGCCAAAATATTTGTTGTGATTCACGTCTGGTTTGGCAACGACGACCGACACAAGCATATTATTATGGTCAGCAACGAAAATCCATTCTTCGTTGAACCCTGGAAAGCCGACCCGCCACTCTTGAATTGTGTCCTGTTTGAGTCTTTCCCAACCGAAACCTGCATTTACAGTTTCAATAAACTGTCTTTCTTCCTCTGGCTTCAAACTGCGGATAACTATATCTTCTGGCACTTGTGGAATAGACTTAATGGTGTCCAGATTTGCAATCATGTGGTATAATCCGCCTTCAGCCTTGTAGCCCTTTTCAATCCATTCGTTGATCTTTGGGCTCTCTGCATCAACTGACACGAAAACTTTTTGGTTCTTAACATATTTCTCGACTTCTTTGGCCAACGTGTTTTCTATTGTTTTGCGGTTTGGGATTTCTGAAACAGTAAGCCATTCAATTTCTTCGCCCCAGTGTCCGTCGTTGTAGGCTGCGGAACCTATGAAGTCGCCGTTTTCTTCAACGATCAGAATCTTTAGTCTTCCTTCATTCATCCAAGAGGTAATTCTCTCTTCATTGAACGGAATGAACTCGTAGGCCTTTTTGTTCTTCTCATTGAGTAGCTTAATGAGGTTTGGAAGATCTTTCTCAGTAAAGGTTCGTATCTGGAATGTCATTTTTTGTCTTCAATGCAGAGCGTGGACAGTGATTATAAACATTTAGTCTCGTTTGGCTAGTACAAAGTGTGTATGTAGGAGGGTGATTTTGGAAAGAGAACATCAACTAGATGTTTGTGGCTGGGTCGTACGATTACGTCTGGATAAGTGCTCTCAAGCTCTTCTCTGCTTCGGCATCCAAGCAGTTGCTGCGTGAAGACAAATGGGTTGAATCTCATGGTTCTGTCTTCGTTGGTATCCAATCTTTGGATGTTCATTATGGTTCCGTTTTCGACGGCTATCTGGATTGTGTAACGATAAAAGTTGAAATTGAGTTTCAGTTAAGTTGTGGAAATGGATATGGCAAGACGCTTTTCAAGGAGTGGGTTTAGTTTCTGAAAAATCTTAACATGATCTGTGACACGTATCTGCCATGCTTCTTCAGTTTCAAGGTGGTGAAACACAAAATCTTCCTGTGTCAAGATACTGTCTCTTTTGTTTGAGTCGAACCTTGAAAATGCGGTTCTTGGCTATAAATATGAATGCTCTTAGCACGTATGATCTCCCCCCATCCTAAGGTGTTTCGTCTAGTTTTTTCTGCAATACACACATCAAAAAATGTATTAATCACTGATCCTAACCCTTACGAAGGTGAAACAGTCGTGAAAATGGGTAACTCGTGAATTTGTGCATGTTGACAGAACAGCATGCCCATGACTGATAAAGAGGTTTGTCGATTCTGAAGCAGAATTCATTTTCGTTCCAGTGGAGAAAATTAACGAGGTTGTCAAAAAGGAGAAAGCTATTCCCTATGATGCCTCAGATGTTGAATTAGGTCATCACGGGGACAAATGCAGTTTTGATGCCATAGTTGAGAAGTACAAGATTAGAGATCCGGCCGTGTTAGCTTTGGCAGATATTGTGCGGGCAGCTGACATGGACAAGCCAGAGGCAGTGCCGGAAAGCGCTGGACTGGACGCGGTGATGACGGGAATATCCATCGTTGCGAAGAATGATCATGAAGCCATAGAGAAAGCAAGTCCTATCTATGACGCGTTTTACGTTAACTGCAAGTTGAAGCTTATCCGCGAAAGATACGAAGATGAAATTGAAAAGATGGACAGAAAAAAACGAAGAGAATTTCTAAAGAGAAAATTGAACGAATAAAACGATGCAATAGTTCCTTTTCGTTTTGGGGTGCTTTGCCATTTGCTGTGGGCAATACGTCGTAAGCCGCACGTCGATAGATGCACCTCTGCATGGTTGAGCAAGCGGTTCATAGACAAAGAAGCTGTTTTCGAGTTTGTGTCAAAGGAAGCGGACATTCCAAAAGGTGCTATAGGATTTACATTGCCAAAAGCAGAAATCAATTCCTTGGGAGGCGAAAGAACAACGTTCGATGCTCTTGTAGAAAAATACAACCTGAAAGATTCAGTTGTGAGAAAAATCTAAGATATGATTCGTGATTATGAGTTCAAAATGAAGAGAAACCTGAAGAAATCCGTTTGAAGGAAACCGTCGGCGTTTGTTATGTTCTGAAAGGACTCGAAAGGATCTCGCAAACAGACATTGAAATATTTCAAAAAACTCTTATTGTAATGGATGCTCTATATGCGACTTTAACAGAATTAAATCCGGAACAGCATAGAATTGAGAAGAGCAAGAATTAATATCATCAAAACAACATTAACTCCACAATAAATTAACCATAGGTGGTTCGTCAATGGCTTCTCACGTTAGAAACGCCGCAAACAGTATCTTCTGGACACTGTGTATAATGGGATTCTTTGCGATTCTGAGCTCCACAATATCCAAAAGCCCAGTTTTGAAACCTTTCGCGACGTATCTTGGAACACCCACAGAATTAATCGGCTTCGTTCCAGCCGCATCAACCATTCCCGGTATTTTGATCAGCTTTCCTGCAGCTTCGCTTTCGGATATTTTCGGCAGGAAAAAATTCCTGTTGCTTGCTGGTTTCGTGTTTGCTTCTGCTCCGTTTCTTTATCTTCTGATACCTGTGGGCGGCTGGTGGCAACTCATAATGGTGAGATTTTATCATGGTTTTGCCACGGCAATCTTTGTGCCAGTCGCTGAAGCCTCAGTGGCCGAATTGTTTCCGACCAAACGAGGAGAACGTATCTCGCTTTTCTCTTCAGTAACATACGTTGGAAGAATTATTGCCCCAGCACTGGGCGGATACGTCCTGCTTGTGACAGTGAACAGCTTTCACGTGTATTATCTAGCTGTGGCCGTGGCTGGTGTAACAGCACTTATTATGGCTCTAGTGTTCTTGGCAGAAAGAAAGCAGCCTACTGCGACTCAACAACGAAAAGATGCAAAAGAGATTGTCAGAAGGTTGTATCGCGGATGGAGAACTGTAGCAAAAAATAATGATGTTCTAATCGTGAGTTTTGTGCAGGCCTCCCAATTCTACGCTTTTGGCGTAGTTGAGTTCTTTTTGTCAGGTTATCTGCCTGACGTTGCTCATATAGACCCTTTCTTAACTGGCATTATTATTGCAAGCATGGTTTTCATGACAGTTGTCATGAAGCCCTACATGGGCAGGATTTCGGACAAGACTGGAAGACGAGTTCCAATAACAGTTGGCTGCGTGATCTCGGCTCTTCCGCTTTTGGTTGTTCCATTTGTCACTGATTTTTGGATCCTTCTCATACTCATTGTGGTTTATGGGTTTGGTTTTGCGGCAGTAACTGCTTCGACGCCTGCGCTAATCAGTGAACTTGTACCAAAGGAATTTATAGGCACGTCAATGGGATTTCTCGACACGTTAATGGATGTTGGACAAACACTTGGACCCATAATCAGCGGATTCATATTTGCAGGTCTCCAATACCGCGGCGTCTTTCCTTCACTCACAATAGTGGTGCTACTTTCTGCTACAGTCTTTGCTTTGTCAAGTATTGCCAGAGCGAATTCAAACAAAAACGCATGACCAAAAATCCTTGAGAGCGCGTCAACCGTGAAAGATTTTCTACAATCAACTCGTATCACGCCTGTAAAGAGATCCGAGAATCTACAATTCAGTTTCCTCACCTTCTGCTTTTTCAAAAACAGTGAATATGGAAAAGCCCTAGTTTTCGGAAATTCTCGCTTACTAACTTCGCTGATTCTTATACCCTACATTTTAGCAATGGAAGTCCTCCATCTCAAAGGAAAACGCTATTTCGTCAAATTCAAGAAGTACGTAGTAGGCGTGTTTATTCTTCGTGAGAAATCTGAAGTTTTGTACATCAGCAGCTTGGCTGTGGCTCCAGATTACCGGAGGTTTGGAGTCGGTACACGCATTTTGAAATATGCGGAAAAGGGTAGCTGAGCAGATGGGTAAGAAGTGGTTGGAACTTTCTGTCTTGAAGATGAATACTCCAGCACGAAGACTCTATGAGAAAACGGGTTTCGTCAAGAAAAAAGATCCAATCTAGTTAATATCTTTCAATTTCTTGTATGGAAAATCTTAAGCATGTATTGCATGACGAAAAATCGGAACGCTTTTCTCCAAAGAATCATGTTTTGGCATCATTAGTTTTTCGTTATTATGTCTATGTTAAACATGTCTTCTCGTATGAATCGGCAGCGTATTTCAACATTGTTGTGGAAACATCTTATATATTGAAACGCTAAATACAGCGTCCACTTTAGCGGCTAAACACTAGTAGTTTGTGAAGCGCGACGGTGATTTCATGAAATGTCCATATTGCGGCTCTGAAAACCTCAAAACCCTCGAAACAAGGGATTCGCTGGACAACACTGCCAGACGACGCAAGGAATGCAGCGACTGCGGAAAACGCTTCACAACTTACGAGTATGTGGAAACGATCGAGCTTATGGTCAGGAAAAAAAACGGTGAACTTGAACGCTTCGATCTGAACAAGATTATTAGAGGTCTCCAGAAAGCCTGCGAAAAAAGACCCGTGACAATGGAACAAACCCAAGAACTGGCAGAAAACGTTAGGCAAGATTTGATGCTAGGCGGCAAACAGGAAGTCACATCGCAAGAGATTGGGGATCTTGTAATGAAATATCTGAAGAAGATTGACCGTGTCGCTTACATCAGGTTCGCCTCGGTTTACAGACAATTCGAGGAGCCTGAAGACTTCAAACGATTACTTCAAGAGGTAAGAACATGAAGCATGTTTTAAAACGAGATAGTAAATTAGAGCCCTTCGATCAGGAACGCATAACAAAGGCCATTTGGAAGGCTGCCAAAGCCGTCGGCGGAAAAGACCGCGAGCAGGCCAGAAAAGTAAGCGACCAAGTAACGACTGAACTTAACAGGCGTTTTGGAGAAGACGGCATTCCAACGGTCGAAGAGATCCAAGATTTAGTTGAAAAAATGCTCATAGAGAACGGCCATGCGAGAACAGCTAAGGCCTACATCCTCTATAGGAAACAACATCAAGATCAAAGAGAATTGGCTGCTTTATTGAGCGACGCAGACCTTGTGGATCAGTACCTAGACGTTGAGGATTGGCGCGTAAAAGAAAACTCTAACATGAGTTATTCACTGCAAGGTTTGAACAATTATCTCTCATCAACCGTAGTTGCAAAATACTGGATTACGAGGATTTATCCGCCGAACATTGCAGAAGCGCATTTCTCAGGAGACATGCATATACATGACCTAGGTGTTCTAGGTGCATACTGCGTTGGCTGGAACCTAGAAGAACTGCTACACTCTGGTTTCGGCGGCGTATCAGGAAAAATCGAAAGCAAGCCTGCAAAACACTTCAGAACCGCGTTAGGGCAAATTGTCAACTTTTTCTACACGCTTCAAGGTGAAGCTGCGGGGGCACAAGCCTTCAGCAATCTTGACACATATTTGGCACCGTTTATACATTATGACAACTTGAACCAGAAGGATGTCGAGCAATCTTTGCAGGAATTCTTCTTCAACATGAACGTACCTACACGGGTAGGGTTCCAGACGCCGTTCACAAACGTCACGCTTGATTTGACGGTTCCAGATTTCATGAAGGACGACCCAGTCATAATTGGCGGAAAAGTAATGGACAAAACATATGGCGACATGCAGAGCGAAATGGAAACATTCAACATGGCTTTTGCCGATGTTATGAACCAAGGTGACTCAAAGGGAAGAGTTTTCACTTTCCCCATACCTACGTACTGCGTAACGAAGGATTTCCCTTGGGACTCTACAGTTGCAGAGAGAATTTTTGAAGTCACGGCCAAATATGGCGTTCCATACTTCTCCAACTTCATTAATACCGACATGAAACCTGAAGACGTACGAAGCATGTGCTGCCGGCTGAGGATTGACAATAGGGAGCTTGCGAAGCGTGGCGGCGGTTTTTTCGGTGCAAATCCGCTGACTGGCTCAATAGGCGTTGTTACGCTTAATCTTCCACGTATTGGTTATCTGTCCAAGGATGAGGATGAATTCTTTGAACGCTTAGAGAACATGATGGAAATTGCCAGAGACAGCCTAGAGATTAAACGGAAAGTTCTGGAAGCATTTACTGAGAACGGTTTATACCCATATTCCAAGTATTACCTGCGCGGTGTGAAGGAGCAGTTTGGAAAGTATTGGAGGAACCACTTTTCAACGATTGGCATCGTCGGTTTGAATGAGGCCATTTTGAATCTGTTCGGCGTCAATATTGGTTCGCCTCAGGGAACGGATTTCGCGATTAGCGTACTTACGTTCATGCGCGAGAAGCTCATAGAGTTCCAGAAGGAATCCGAAAGTATCTACAACCTTGAGGCAACACCTGCAGAAGGCACAAGCTACAGACTTGCACGCATCGACAAGAAAAGGCATCCGGACATCATCGCGGCTAACGAGAAGAATGTGGTAACTGGTGCAGAGCCCTTCTACACAAACAGCTCGCAGTTGCCAGTGGATTACGAAGGCGATTTGTTCGAAGCACTGGAACATCAGGACAGGTTGCAGACACTTTACACAGGCGGAACAGTCTTCCACATTTTCCTCGGCGAGAGACTGCATTCATGGAAAGCAGCAGCTGACCTCATTCGGAAAGTGTCGTGGAACTCGCATTTGCCCTACTTTACGTTGACACCTACGTTCAGCATATGTCCAACCCATAGCTATTTGACGGGAGAACACAAGCAATGCCCAACATGTGGTGCAAAATGCGAAGTTTACTCACGAGTAGTAGGATACCTAAGACCAGTTGACCAGTGGAATGATGGTAAACAGGCAGAGTTTACGGTGCGCCGAACGTTTGACAAGTCTACTGTCTTGCAAACTGCAGTCATACCTGCCTGAGTGATCTAGTTTATGAAGTTCAGCGGGATTCAGAAAACAAGTCTCGCAGACTTTCCAAACAGAATGGCAAGTGTCCTTTTTACACCTGGCTGCAATCTGCGCTGTCCATTCTGCCACAACTGGAGAATAGTCATTGATCCCAAACCACCATTCCTAAACGATGAAACTGCTCTGAAAATTCTCGAGAATCGAAAAAAGTACGTGGATGCCGTTGTTGTGACGGGCGGAGAGCCTGCAATGCACAAGGAGCTTCCGAAGTTTCTGAAGAAACTGAAGGAAAGAGGTTTCACTGTCAAACTTGACACGAACGGATTTTATCCGCAGATATTGGAAGAATGCTTAACGTACGTGGACTATGTAGCTTTAGACGTGAAAACATCCTTGGAGAAATATTCACGTCTAGGAGCAAAGGAAACGACGGAACTTGTGCACACCATTGAAATGTTGAAGATGGGAAAGGTGGAATACGAATTCAGAGCGACGGTCGTGCCAAGCTTTGTGGATGCAGAGGACATATCCCTAATCTGCGAACTTGCCAGAGGGGCAAAAACGTTTGCCTTCCAACAGTTCATCCCAGAAGACACACTGGACAAGAGCATGCGCACAATTAAACCCTACTCCCCAGAAACGGTAACTGGATACGCGGATATTATGAAAAAATATGTCGATGAAACAATTCTTCGACTTTGATAATCTCTGACAAGTGCCCGTTTAGTCTATGAATTGATCCACATCTATCCTTAACCTGCGTGTCGCTGTTCTTTTGTTTTGTTGAAGCGTAAGGTTTAAAGGGTTAATGCTTCGCTATGGATTCAAAGTGTTCTCAAGCTGAGGCTTACAATTTGAGCATGAAAGAGGATAATTTGGAAGAACGTAAAGCTCAAGTCTTAATCAAACTGAGAGGATACAAGCTTATCAAGAGACAGAAACATGAAGACGCTACGGGCTTCATAGTGAACATACCTCGCGAAAAGGAAAAAGCTCTAATATGGTGCATTCCTGGAGAAACCACCGTAGGCGTAACCCACATTAACAAGCTGCAGAAAGCCATGAAAGACGAAGAAATGGAAAGAGGAATAATAGTCACAGGCGGAAGGTACACACACGCGGTCAAACAGACAGCCAAGAAAAAGAGAATAGAACTTCTACCGAAAACCTTCCCAGCGTTCGACCTCTTTGAACACAAACTTGTTCCAAGATGTGAAATATTGACGCCAGAAGAAAAAGAAAGACTCCTCGCAGAATATCGAGTTCAAGCATACCAGCTGCCCCAGATCAGTGCTTCAGACCCGGCGGTGACAGCCATAGGCGCCATGCCATGCGACGTGCTGAGAGTGATTAGAAAAAGCCAAACAGCAGGCGAACACATAGCCTACCGATACGTCATAGAATAACACCGAAAAAGTTCTTGCTTCAATTGTGAAAGAGTATGGATGATTGTGTTCGTATTAAAGAGAGCGCGTGAAGGAAGCGAACTGACAGCACTTGTCATGTTACATTTTCCTTTCGTTGACCAGTTCACACAGAATTACGAGCGCTTCGCCTAAGGGTATCTTCAGTCTTACAGCCAATTCTTGAGGCGCAACGTCAGGTTTCTGGTTTAGAATAGCTTCTCTTGTGTAAGCTTTGTGACTCGGATACATAACCAAGGCGTGCACTGTTTCAACAAGTATAGGCCAGAACTTGTCTTTGGTGTATTCTTCAAAGTTCATTCTACATCATCTACATACTGACGTGAAGGTGGAATATTCGTGTTACTTCTAACCTGTTACGTTATATTCAATCTTTGGCTTCTTCCTTTCACTTTCGAGAACCGCACACAACAAGGAATCGCGCCATCTGCCCTTTTCCCATATATGCTGTCGCAAATGACCTTCACGCTGCATGCCGATCTTCTCCATGACATGCGCAGATGCAATGTTCGCAGGGTCGCAAGTAGCAAAGATACGATGCAGGTTCAGTTCCTCAAAACCAAATGCAAGAAACGCCCTCGCAGTTTCAGTTGCATAGCCATACCTCCAAAAATGGCGGTTCAAGCAATATCCAAGCCATGCCTCTCGGTTATCAAGGTTTGAAATATGAAGACCACAACCACCGATGAGAATATCATTCGCTTTGAGTACGATGGCAAGCGCGTAGTTCCTTCGTGGTTGCTCTCTCTGATAGGCAATTGCCCGTAGAATGAAACTCTTGTCCTCTTCCTCGGTGTTAGGTCCCCAACTCATGTAGCGAACAACTTCAGAGTCAGAAGAGTATTCATGTACTGCTTTCCAGTCAGCATCATTAAGTTCGCGCAGAATAAGCCGCTCGGTTCTTATAGTGACCATTAAATTCACCTCGATCAACTTGCCGATACTATTTTGTGTGTATATTAGGCTTATCACAGTCATGTTCAAGTGTCGAATTGTCATCAATTCTTGGAAGTCTTGGTAGAAATCTCGTTCTACCACAAAGTATATTTCTGCAGAGAAATGTTTAGAGGCTTCAAGTCCGCGATTATGAACGTGAGAACCAATGACTGCTAAGGCGTTGATCTTTGATCTTGACGGAACAATCGCAAGTTTTAACCTAGACTACAGGACGGTTAGAGCCGAAGTCAGAGGCCTGCTAATAAGAGAAGGCATCCCGCCTTCAGTTTTGTCAATAAACGAAAGCATATTCGAGATGCTAAAAAAAGTGGAAATCTTTCTGAAAAACACTGGCAAATCTGGAAAAGCAATTGAAGAAATTAACAGAAAGGCTTTGGCAATAGCCGAGAAATACGAGTTGGAAGCCGCAAAAACCACAAGCCTACTTCCTGGAGTCGACGAAACGTTAAAAACTCTGAAGAAAATGAAACTGAAGATGGGGTTGTGTACCATAAACAGTGAGAAATCTACAGATTACATTCTGAAACGGTTCAAAATAGCAGACTATTTCAGCGCTGTAGTCTCAAGAAACAGAGTAATACATGTTAAACCTAACAGTGAACATCTTGAGACGGCATTAAAAGCCCTGCATGTCAAACCTGATGAAGCCTTGGTTGTTGGAGATGGAAAGAGCGACATGAAATGCGCTAGTGACCTCAAAGTGATTGCTGTGGGCTTGCCGACAGGGGTCAGTACAAACGAGGACCTGATGAGGGCTGGAGCAAATTACCTTATCACGTCAATCACGGATCTGCCGACACTGATAGAGAGCATCAATAAGACATCTGAAAACTAGCAGTTGCCTGCAGTCTGATTCATCTCAATTCGTATGACATGCACCAGTAATATTTGCCGCAAAAGACGTTTTCTCTGTTGAATCCTTTAGTGTATTTGCCAAAAATCCTCATCAACTCGTCAACTGAGAGATAATTCTTCAAGACTAAGTGTTCGCTTCCATCCTTCAGTTTTCTCAGTTTGTACGTGTTTTCGTCGCCTTCTTCAGCCAAGAGGTTTCCACCAATGTTGGGAATATAAACATTGTCCGCCATGAACAGTCTTGATCCATGTCGCAGAACTCGGTGTAACTCTTTCAAGAAAAAGTCGATTCTGTTCCTAGGAACATGCGAAAGCCAGAAATTCGCTAATCCGCCATCAAATGAAACATCTGTAAAGGAAAGCTCATATGCGTCTTCTTTGCAGAAAGAAACAGGGCAAATGTAGTGTTTTCTTTTTGCTATTTCCAACATTTCCGATGCAATATCTGCCGCAACTATGTTTTGAGCTGTTTCAGACAGAATCTGCGTCCAATATCCAGTTCCGCAGGCAATCTCAATGACCCTTCTGTTCCTTAATGTTTTTCTTAGTTCGTCTGCTATTTTTCTCAGTTCTTTCTGCCTGGCGGGTTCATTTCGTTGATAAATCTCCTCATATTCTTCTGCCCGTCGCCTGTAGTAGTCTTCCATAGTCTCCTATACGACATGATTACGATAAATCTTCTTAGGTTTTCATGCCCAATTCACTTGTTTGTTCGAAGCTGCTTCCGCAACTCACATTATACTTGGAACCAAATTGAAATTAACTGCAAAAATAGGCTATTGTGGTTTGAAGTAGTACCTTGACCATTGTGGCCACTGCTGCGTTGCCGCACATTCGCCAAAGTCTAACGTTAATTCCATGCATATCTTTATCTGTTCCAATGGCACGCCTCTAATCATTCCAGGAATCTTCAAGCCATCTCCAAGCTGCACTATGCCCACAGCATATGGAGTCATTGACTGGAACTGTGTTGGAGCTATGTGAATAACTGTGTATGTTAAAAGTTTTCCTTTCG
>CAYHEV010000031.1:0-18138 GCA_964355725.1 uncultured Candidatus Bathyarchaeia archaeon
CCGAAGCAGGGACTCAACCAGAGCCAGAACAAGCACCTCAAGAGGAGAGCTTTAAGTCTTGGAGCGATTACAAGAGCGACCCAGATTTTGGCAAGCTAGATCAAGGCCAGAAACAACAGCTTTTTGACCAATGGAAACAGTATTCGATCGAGCATCTATCAAAAATTCGTGCTTTGGATACTGAGAACGACGCTAGGGTAGCGGACGAAACATTTAACAAAATAGCTAAAGAGGAAAGTCTTCAGCAGACTCGCGTTGGTGAGCCTGGTTATGTCGCCCAATTGATGGAACAAGGCCAGTCTGGACTTAACTCGATGGAGTCGGGTGTTGTTGGTTATGGTGCAGCAATCGGAGCCGCTGATCCGACAAGAGCGGCGGAGATTATCGCGGCGAACAATCTCAAAACCCAGAACATGTACCTCAGTCCCGCTATGCAAGAGTATGGGGAGAAAGCCAAGACCGCGGGAGACGTAGTCCGTTACATGTTCGGTGATATTAAAAATGTAATGATGCCGGTTTTTGCCCAAAGCATTGGGTCAAATGTGCCAGCGATAGCCGCTTCGTTGGCTACTAGCGTAGGGGTAGGCGCACTTACCACCCCGGCTGGAGGAGCCGCGGCTGGATTGATCACCAGCGCGGGGCTAGGTGGTATGACAGATACGCTGGTCAGCTTTGACCAAAGGGTTGCGGAAGAAGTTAAGAAACGAGGGTTGAATCCCGTTGATCCTAAAGATATCGAAACCGTTTTGCGTGACCCAGAGTTTAAAAAAGAAGCAGCTACCTACGCAGAAGCTAGAGGCTTAGCGATTACAGGTGTTGAACTCGCAACTCTGGGCATGGGGAAAATTCTAAATGCCCCAATCAAGGCTGTCGGTAAGGTGGCGTTCAAAGAAGTAGCTAAAGAGTTTGCGAAAGACACCGCACTTCAAGTTTTGACAGAGCCTGCTGGCGAAGCTCTTGCTCAAGTGGCTGGGCAAGTATCCACAGGACAAGAGATCAAGCTGTCTGGTAAGGACATTGCGGAAGAAGCTTTGGCAGGTTTGCCTTCGAATGCTTTCCAAGGTGCGTTGATGACAGTATCGAACCTAACCAACAACCGAGCACCAGCAACGGCTAGCGAAGTTACGGCGGAAGCAGTAGAAAATTTTGCTAACAAGAAATTCGAGCAGATTCTAAAAGAAGATGCGACTGAAGAGGGCTTGGCGAAGTACTATGATATTCTTTCCACGGGCGATAAGGCAAAGACTTTGGGTGTTACCCCCGAGACCCCTCTCACAAACGAGCAGGGTACTTACGCTGGGTTGTCGGCAGAAGAGAAGGCAAAGGTCAAAGGCGAATTCGAGGCGAATAAACTTGCTATCACCGGGGAAGTAACCCCGACCGTGCAAGAAGCCGAAGCTAAAGTTGAAGAAGCGTTCAACCTTCCCGTAACGCCCGAGACTAAACCGACAGAAGTTTCTCCAGCAGCCAAGCTTGAGCTGGACGTCTCCGCTCCAGGAACTGCCGAAGTAGTCAAAGAGATTGAAAGCAAAGTCCCGACGGCCCCCAAGATTGAGGAAGCCCCGAAGGATAAGGCCAATATCGTCCGGAAGATGCAGGCTCCCAAGACTTCGCAAGTCTCGTTGCCTTTGTCCCAAGCTCAGAAATCTCTGTCACGTCTGGTTGCCAGGGCCGTGAAAGGAATGATGCAGATGGATCTGCATCCCGATACTTACGGCCGTATCGCCAACTTGATTGTTAACAGCAACCCAACCCTTAACGTAGCTGGGATCACCAAAGCTGTTACAGATTTTCTAACCGCTAATAATATCCCTACTTCCCCTACCTCTACCTTTACCGGTAAGAGCGTTACTCCGGAAGCTAGGCAGGCGTTGGTTCAACAGTATGTTGCCGCTGGATACACCCAGCAAGAAGCTGAAGACGCCGCCAAATATTTCGAGGGTGACTTCTACGACAAGCAGAACCAAATTGAATCACAGATTTTCTCGGTTATCGACCAGCAAGAACAGCAGGTTGCCCAAGGCAAGCCAGCGGTAAAGCCTGCCGTGGCACCAGTCCCAGCCCTCCCGATCGCTGGCGTTCCTCCCGTAGCTCCTGCGAAAACGCGTTTAGCCCCTACCAAAAAGCAGACCGAATCTTTGGGCAAATTGGGGTATTTACCAGCGGACATCGAAGGGCTAGATAGAACGCAGGCGAAGGACATTATCGCCAAGAAAATTGAAAAAGAAAAAGCCAAAGGTCTCGAAACTAAAGCACCTGCCCCCGGACTGCCCGGAGTTACACCGCCACAGCCAGCGCTTGGAGAAGCTGGTAAACCTGTGGCACCTACAGCAGTTAAGCCGTCCACCCAGCAGGCCGAACAAAAGAGACTAGATACAGCCGAACAAGTCCTCAAGAAGAGGCTCGGTACGGTTCTTGCAGAAGGTGACCAGTTCACCGTAGATGAAGCGTCGCTCAGGGAATACCTCGGGCCTAACCCGACGGAGCAGGATATCCTAAGGGCACGGGCTACAATCCGCCTCCTCAATCTCGCCCTTGCTGACGTAAAGAAAACCATCACGGAAAAAGGTAAGGGGCTGAGCCGTAACCAAGATGCGTTACAGTTGATGTTGAGCAAGATCAAGTTCACCAAAGATCAATTTGGTGCTGGTCTTTCAACAAACCCAAGAGACGTACGCAATCTGGACGTTCTCTACGTCAACCCCGAGAGACTTATTAGCCGACTACAGGCGGGTCTAACTGCCAGCCCCGCTGACTTCTTTGTTCAGGTTGTGGGTGAGGAAGCTATGCATGCTGAACATGGCAACGCTGCTTACGATATGTTCATTCGCGTGACACCAGAGGGTCAGGTTACTGATGAGAACTATATTAAATTTTACGATGCTCAGAATGAGGAGATCGAGCAGAGCTTGTCCTTGGACGATATCGTCAAGACCCTCAACGGTTACTCCGCTATCGATACCCGAGGCAAGTCCAAGCAACAGTTGATCGACGAATTTAACCAGAGGTACGGACGTAAGGGTCGGTTGGCAGAAGAGTATCTGCGGGCGCTGATCCAAAAGAAGTTGCTCAACTACACAACCGAAGAGGCTGTGACTGGCAGAGTGACCAGCCCCGTGATGCGTACCTTGGGTATGCTTAAGGACTGGTTCCAGACTTTCGTTGGTAACGGAACAGATCGCAAAGAACAGAAGACAGCCATCGATAAGTACTATGATGCGGTCACCCAAACAATTTACGATAACCCAACTCGGAAGATTCGAGAAGCGAGGGACGAGAAGAACACGGTTATCCCAGGAGATCAGGCCCTGCCAAAGACTTTGAGCACCGACCCAATGGAAAGAATCAAAGCTCGAAACGCAGTAGCACGGGCCGATGATTTAATTAAAAAAGTAAACGACGACTTTTTGCAGAAAGACTCGCAAGGAAATCATACGGGACCCATCTGGTTAAAATCTATCGGTGGGCTAATCCGTGCGTTCCCGACGATGAAGCCGAGGGATATCGAGTCCATTGTTTCGGTACCGGTTACCAAGGCTATTAGTACGTTCGACGGAACAAGAGGGATGACGCTCTCATCTCATTTGTTTACTGCTGGTCGAAGCGCGATTATAAAAGCGAAAGAAAAAATTTACAAAGAACGAGTAGCAAGGGGGGAGATCTCGGAGGCTGCACCAAAACGAACAAAGACAGAGCTTGAACAAAAGATAGCTAAACAAGAAGCCAAAGAAGAAGCTGACTTTAAAGCCCAGCAGGAGAAAGCGGATCAAGACGAAGCGGATGCCCCAGTTGAGACCAATGAAGAAATCGCAAGTGAGATGTCTAAGCTCGAACCCCAAGACAATCGGGATACGGAAGAGAACGTTGCGGATAAAGTTAAGGCTGGAGTTGAAGCTGGCGTTGTCTTAGAAGAAGACCAAGAAGGTGTAGAGGCACTTGGGCCAACAAGAGGCGGTGTGCCACCTATCGAAGCCGTGCCATCCGAGTACCTACCCGTCGAGGCTGAGTTGCAAAGGGTCGATGTCCAGAAGATCAACGAAGAGATCAAGGTTGCGCTGAACCCGGCGGAACAAGCAGCTATCAATGTGTTTGCTTCGCTGTCCCCCAAAGACAAGCAGGGCGTACGTAACCGAGCCATCAAAGCTTTCGAGAAAGAGTTCGGTCCTTACGAACCCACCTTGGCCACAGCACTTAAGAAGATGCGTCTTGGATACGAAGCCCGTGGGTTGACGTCTGCGGACCTAGCACGGACGGCTTCGGTTGATCCCGTTGAGTTGGCTAAGCGTAGGGCGATCCGATCTTCCGTAACAAAGCTCTCCGACAAGTACAAATTCCCCGTAGCGTTTGTCACTTCCGATCAGATGGGGGCAGAGATCCCAAGACTGGCGTCAGTAGCATCCAAGTTACAGGGGTTAAAGCTACAACCGGAACCTTATATATTTAATTTTCTGCACAGTTTCGAAAACAAGATTGATTGGAACAGGGTTAAAACATACGAGCAACTAGTCTCGGCGGCTGACGATTTATACGAAGCACAAAAGGTATCCCCAGTAAACCAACTCACCGTAAACGATATTGATTGGTCCCGCGTAGAAACTGATTTGTCTTCCAGCGTTGTGGCTAGCCCAGAAGCGGGCCTTACGTTAGCTGAATACAGTCGGGACCCGGGTGGAGCTGGGCAGAAGGTTGTCCTTGATTATATCAATCAGAAAAGAATGGAGTCGGTAAATGAGTGGGCGAGGTTCTTGGAAAATAACGAACCCAATCCATTCATGCGAGTCTTGGCTTGGTCGATTCCGAACACAGCGTTGCGTGAAAATAAAATAGGGAGATCAACGGTAGCTCTGCACCCCGGTGCTTACACAACGTTAAGGCAGAATCTTGAGGATGGTGGAATAAAGCCAATCAATTTTGAAAAGACTTACCGTAAGATTATGGCGGACATCGCCAAACGTGATTTAAAAGATGCCTATTTTGTTTCCCCTAACGAACAATGGGTTTACATACCTAGTAAAACAGAAGACCCTATTAATTTTAAGGCGAATGTAAACAAACTAAAGTACCTGAGTGCTATTACTTGGTGTACTTCGGCTAACATGGCCGAGCCGTACTTAAGTCGGGGTGGTTTTTGGATATTCCTCCGAGACAATATTGGGACTATAGCTATTAAAAAAGAAGGAAATTATATCGCTGAGATTCAAGGACCATCCAATGTGAATCAAATTCAATCCATGTCCGATGAACTTCTAGAGAAACTTAAAAATTTCGCCGACATAAGACCAGAATTGCGTGAAGGCATTGAAGAACAAATATCTGACGTGGACAGAATGTCCAAAGAAGAGATAGAACGGACTTTACAAGAAGACCCAATGACCAGATCTTCCTCTTATTTTGTCGGTAAAATTGCTTCACAGGGGGCTATGACTTTGGATCAGAAAACTAGGGCTTTACAATACGCTATTGGAATCACAGCAAGAGAGTTAGAGATGGCAACCTTCCCAGAAAGCGTAGCGGAAATAGTTTCACAAATGTTGCAGGACCAGTACCGTTTGGCCGCCACTATCCAAAATGGCCCAGAAGCTGACGCTTTAATGCCAATGATACTGGATCAACTGTACGAAACCTTGTTGGACCCAAAAGTAGTAGAGGCTTTTAAAAACAAAAAATTTGGTTTACAGGGTTCTAGATTCTTACCTCTTGTTTTGTCTAGGATTTTAGATTCTACGAGAGTGGATTCTAATAGGAAGGTTGTATTTGTTGATATCTTAATCGGGACATATAACTTTACTCCTGTTCTATCTTCTCCGGTGTACATGGAATCTCGAGAAGACGCTTTGGATTTTATTAAAGACTCTTTAGATCCAGTTTTAGAAAAAGGTTCTGAGCTTCCGATCGAAGAGAGAAGTAGAAACCAAGACATAATAACGGCGGTTCTAAAAAACCCGCTCTTAACAAAGGAAGATATTGCTCAAACCTTGGACACTATTAGGGCTAAAGCAGAAACTCTTGCGAGTCAAAGTAAAAAATTATCAGACGAAGTGACTGAAGGAATCGCAGCAGATGCACTAAAGTCAATTGTATTTCAAAAAATAGCGAAACAGACAAAACTTGAATCAAAAAGTAAATACGTTTCTTTTTTTTATTGGAATCTTGTTTTGGGTTTATTGCAAAATAGAGAGGGTATAAGCCCTAGTTCACCGCCAGAGAATTTCTTCATACCCAGAAAAGATAGGGCAAAGTGGAGTAAGGCAATTCGAATTGGATACTTTGACAAATATGTTTTGCCGTTACAAAAGTCTGACTTGTTTAAGAATGCTTTTGTATTCGACAACAGGTCTCTTGGGTCTCCTAAATACAGAATTGTTGAGTACGCCGAAGCATTAAAAGATTTAGGGGACAGAGCCGTTAAATTCGTAGAAGATGTAACAACAGATTACATTACCTTCATCCCAGAAGATAAACCAGGAGACAAAGACATCTCTGGTTTTGTAGAGGACGTCGCTGAAAAACTGGGTGTTCAAAATACTAGCACATTCTTTGCTCCGGTTATGAAACAAGCGCTTTTAAGAGTGGCTTCAAAATATGATAGAACAAAAGAAATTATGCCGAACGATGTTCGAGATTGGATTACTCGTAATGTCGGCGCGGTGGCTAACAGAAATTGGCCGAGCTTGCTGACTTCGATAGTTAAATTATTTAGAGATTCCGTTGTTGTTGCCTCGCAGTCGAAAGAGATGAATGACCTCAGTACGCAACAACAACTATACACTTCTCCAGACACGGTCGGAGAAATAGCAGAACAGGATTTAACTTATCTAAAACGGTACGCAACGGTTCTTGTGGATTCTTTAATGTACAATCCAGAACAAGCACCAAGCATAGAACTCGCTATAAAAGACTTTATTGAAACGCTATTAATAGCAAAACCAAAAGTTAATCCTATTGATCTTTTAAATGCGTTTATAAGATCGGAATCGAATGATCGACTCAACGCAAAAGCTAACATGACTAGGAATGACTATTTACGAAATACTCTTTACAAATACAATTTGCTGCCAGCTATTTTAAAATCTCGAATAGACGTTTTAAATTCTTTACCACCATTCTCTAAAGAGATGGGGTATTTGGGGATGACTGTGTCGGATGCTGTCATGGGCGTTCCAAAAATGCTGAAACCTGACGAGCCTATTCCGTCTGAGCTTTACGATTTGATATCCACGACTGGAAAAAAGATAAGCACATATGTAAACGAAATGCCGAATGAATATTGGGGCGATATCTCGTTAGGGTTGAACAATAATACTTATCTTATGGGTATGGCATTGGCTGACCCAAATATTTCGGATGAGAATTTAAAGAAGGTTGTTTTCTTCTCTGAGTATTTAAGAAACCCCACAATTAAATATGATCGGGGAGCAAATTTTACTACAGAAATTAAATCAAATTTTTACGAAGGTGTGCGCAAATACGTCGGTCGGCCAAATAGTACCCCAAAAGAACGAAAACAAATGTTGGAGCATTTGAAAAGTTTACCGGCGAGGTTAAAAGAATTTGGGGTTGGTGATATCCTTAAACCAGCGGGTGATGATTATGCTTATCTCGTTGATAAACTAGGTGTAGATTTAATACCAAGTTTAAGTTTAGATTCAGCTCTCGTTGGAACCGAAGCGTATTACGACACAAATGCAAACCGACTTGTGTTCGTAGAAGATAATATTAAAAACGTTTCCCGTGGAGAACAGCTCTTCTACCACGAATCAACTCACGGAAACGTTGCGTATCTTCAAACTACGGAAGCTGGCAGGAACGAATTAAATCAAATCCTTAGTTCCGCTAGGACCGAGTTGATGGCTAGGTCCGATTACTTGGCTCAGAAAAGTGGGTTTGATTCATTCGAGCAGATGAAACTTGCTTACAGTTTCCGAAACGATAGCGAGATGCTGGGTGAATTGCTTGCCAGGTACTCCGAAGATTTGGCTGAGAGTGCACCCCCTAGCTGGTTATCCAAACTAATTAACGATTTGATCGGATGGTTTAAACGTAACCTCGGGCTAGACTTTAACAGAACAGACCTTTTGAATTGGCTGTCGGGGCGTATGCAAAGGGCAGCGGAAGGTGAAAGACTAACTGCCGGGCTTCAAGAACCAACACCAGTCCTGCCTAGCCTTACTACGGGGGCATTCACCGCGTCTGTCGACCCAGTTGAACGTCTCCAGACTCAAGCCTTACGCCGAGCAATCCTTGGTATCGAGGAACTGTTCCCCGAAGTTGCCAAGCTATTGAGGACTCGGACCTATAGCCCGATTGAGAACGCCGCAACAATGAACGAAGCCAATAACTTCGTGGATGCTTGGGCAGTTGACGGAGATCCGATGACTGCCAAACGCAAGATGGATTCCTTGCTCCGAGAGAACCCCAAAGCGTTGTCAGTACCGCAGAGGAACGGAATCCTAGTAGCTATCGCGAAACGTTTGGAAAGCGCAACCCAAGCCTTGGACAAACAGATCAAGAAGGAAGGCAACAGCCCAGAGAAAGCAGCGCTACGCTTAAAGTTGGGGGAAGACTCGTACGAAGTATTTACTGAAGGCCAAAACATTAACTCTACGGGTGGACAAGATTTGCAATCAGCCAGTTTGTGGGGTGAGTTGGCAACGCCCGAGATTGCAGTCAAGACTTATACCAAACCCATAAGTGACCAGCAAAAAGAAACCCTGGGGAATAACCCAGAAGTTAAAAAACTAAAGGCTGAGATTGAAGCCTTGAAGGCTGAGCTAGAGAAACAAGCCATCGATAAGGCTATCGAGAAAGTCCCAGCACCTAAGGGTGTTCGCAATGTGTACGACTTCTTGTCGGCTTTCGGCGATCTCGAACCGCTGGACGGAGAAAATTTCCAAGACTATTTGAACCGTATCGGTGTCCCGTACGAAGACTTGATGTCTGCCCTAGAGACAAACATCACCGCTTCGGTCGACCCAGTTAATAAGACATCGCCTGTACCGGCGAACATCAAGTCCATGCCAGCGAACGAAGCTATCGCTACGTTGCTTAGGCTGGATAAGAATCTCTTCGGCAAGCTAGTCGGTATCCGATTGAAGACTGGCCGAGTCGCAACAACTGCTGAGATTGCTCAGGCCCAGCAAGCCAAGCGGAACTCCCCGAAGGCAAGAGCCAAGCAAGCCGAGATGTTGCAGACCGTGTTCGACTTCTTTAATTCAACTGAGTCGGAGAAGCCAGCAACCGAACAGCCTATCGAGAAAGACACGCTACCCGTCATGGTTCGCTTGGCCAAGTATTCGGCTGACGCTGTGACGGCACGTATCCTTAACTCCCTCGGATTCGAGAAGGGCAAGACACCTAAGAGCGTATTCGACCGCATCGAATTGCAGGTTCGTAAAGTTGTGAACGATCAGTTCCGCAACGAGACCAACCCGCAGAACGCTACGGCCGATGACGTCCGCACCCCGGAAGAACGGATGCTGGCTATTGTCGAACGGCTTACCTTGGCGGAAGACATTTTCAATCAGACCAAAGCTCAACTCCGACTCGCCTTGGAACGTGACAACCGCTTGCGCCAAGCCAAGGCGGAAGGCCAGCTCAACGACGCAGAACGCAAGGCTTTGGAAGAAGCTATCGCAAAGACATTCGATCCGAATAAGATACGGTCTACCGAGTCGCTGGTTAAATCCATCGTGGACTTTAGGGCCGAGGCCAGGAAGAGCATGAGCATGCGTGGTGCTACGATCAGGTCTTTGACCAAGACTATCTTGGATAAGATCCCAAAGATCACAGACCAACAAGCTGAATCGTTGGCCAAACTAATCGCTGCCAATTACCAGCAGTTGGTGAAAGCCTCCGGGGAAAAGCAGTTGGCCAAAGCTCTTAGCAAGGTCGAGACAAAGGGCAAGGCTGTTCCGAAGTCCGAGCAAACGAAGATGCTCGAGCTAATCAATCTCGGTGCGTTCGACAACGAGGAGTTCTACAACATCCTAGCCGAGCGATACAACCTGCCGACTTGGAATCCCGAAGTCGTAGCAGAGATCAAGAAGCGGGCGGAAGAACAGCAAGCACTCCCCGAAGGATCGGATCAACGCTTGACCAAAGGTTTGGAACTCCAATCGTATATCGTTCAGCAAATCCTCAAGTCAGATAAAGACAAGAGAGTGAACCGATACCGCGCCAACGTTGTCTCGTCCTTATGGAAGGCGGGAGCTTTGTCAGGACCTGGAACACAGATCGTCAATTTCTACGGCACGAACTTCAACGTCGCCCTCGAGCTGTTCAGCGAAGCTGTCGGCTACTACATGGCATTGCCTCCCGAAGCCAAGAAGAATACCAACCCTGTCGTGTTCTTGTCCGATGCTTTCGGTCAGTTCTTCGGGGCTATGGGCAAGGGCGGAGAGCAAGCTTTCGATGCTCTCAACACAGGCTTTGCAAGATTCCGGTCAGAGACACAGAAGGGGACACCAATCCTTGAAGCATTTAAAGTGGACATCAACAAGCCTTGGAAGGCCAGTAACTATGTTGCGTTGTGGAAACTTGTGGGACGAGCCATGGCAGCGTCGGATACTTTCAACTCGGTACTTGCCAACGAAGCCAAGCTCAAGTTGCAGGTACGATACGTCCTCTTGAAGAGCGGACTTAGTGAGGCGGAGACCAATGCAAAGGTCAACGATCTGTTCAACGCACAAGGTTCGGCTAGCTTGAGAGCTCAAGCACAAGTGGATGAGGAAGCTAACGCCGGCCAGTTCGGTACGCTCGATGGTATTACTCCAGGGACGACCGAGTACAAGGTGGCGAATAGAAAGATTGAGGCCGGTAAACGTAGACGCTTCGAACAATTGCGCGAGATCGAGATCAGTAAGGAAGTGGACTTAAGCGACGAAGTAGCAGAGGGCGGGAACGACAAGAGAGATCCGTTCCGGGGTATCCGTCACTTCACGGCTGTTGCCACCTTCAACAATCAACCTACCGGGTTCATTGGGTTTATCGCCGAGAAGATTGCGGCCATGTCAGCTCAGGTCCCACTCCTCACACCATTCGGTTCATTCACTAGGACAGTTGCCAACATCGTCAACTCTGGTCTGAACTATACCCCTTACGGATTCTTGAGGGCTAACGGTTTCTCGATCGGCAACACTTTCCTTTACGATACCAAGTACAATTTCGATAAGCCCGAGGCAAAGGATTACTACAAGCTGGCAACTCAAGCCAGCCTTGGCACAGCGGTCTTGGTGGCCGTTGCCGCGCTGGTGTTTGATTCCATCGACGATCCTTGGGACGAAGCAATGTTTGCAGTCACGGGTCTCGGCCCAACCAACAAAGCTAAGAGAGATCAGCTACGTGCGTCGGGTTGGGCGCCCAACACGGTGCGGTTTAAAGGACCGTTCGGTCCCGTGCAGTTCCGCCACTCGGACATCCCCGGCTTCAGCTTGATCTTTGGTGCGATGGGTATGATGTCGGATAGCATCCGGTACGGTACGCTCAGCACAGAAGACAAGATGCAACTGGCGGCTTACACCGTAATGTCCATGGGCAACGTGGTGTTCGAGAAGAATCTATTGAGCGGAACCAAGAGTCTGTTCGACATCCTCTCCCTGAAAGAAGACCCGACAAAGTTCCTGACTAGGGCAGCTCAAGCTTACACCGGTGGTCTTGCTAACCCCGGTATCTTCCGGTGGGCTGGCAATACTTTCCGAGTAAACGAGAACGGCATGGTCACACAGATCGACTACAAAAATCTGACCAGCTCTTTCTGGGGTAACCTCATGGCTCTGACTCCGATCGCGGTTATCGCGGGCAAGCCTATGCTCAATCGATTGGGCGAGAAGGTTGAAGAGTATCCTTGGGCGGCAACAACCAAGCGGGTCGGGTTTGTGCCAGAGGTCAAGGTGCATCCAGTATTCGCCCCGCTCAACGGAGCTGGGCTATTCGTTCCTGGCATCAGCAATCTAACCAAGGTCAGAGTGTTTGAGAACGGCAAACTGGAACAACGTCAGATGACTGGCGAAGAATACTACGACTACGCCAAGTTCAACGGGGATTATCTAAAGCGGATGCTCACACCAGAGCGAGCAGAAAGGCTGGCCACATTGGCCAAGGCAAACAAAGAAGCTGCTCAGGATCAATTGGAGAGCATGGCGATTGCGTCCAAGAACTATGCTATCACCCGCATCGAAGCTCAGATCAGATTAAACCGAAAAAGATAGACCAGATGCCGTGCATAAGGAAGCTAAGGAATCCAGTCGCAAGGTAGAATGAGAAGATGAGACCGACCACCCCAGCACCGAAGACCCAGAAGGACGGGAAGGTAAGTATGCGGAGGACATCTAGGGGTAGCTTTAAGAATGTAGCCTTAAGTGCTTCGACGTTGTCTGCTGTTTTGGGGTTTGGCTTTCTGCGTTTAGTCATGGTGAATGTACCTTTCTTGTTAGGGGTTTGGGGCTGGACTGTCCAGCCCTTTTATAGGAGATAGGTTGTATGCCTCTAGGTAGGAAAACTAAATCGAAAGACGCTTGCTATAACAAGGTTAAAGCTCGTTATAAAGTTTGGCCTTCGGCTTATGCCAGCGGGGCTTTAGTTCAATGCCGTAAGGTCGGGGCAAAGAACTGGGGAAAGTCTAAATGAAATGGTGGTGGTCGATCCTTATCCCAGCGATTGCTTTAGGAATGAGTGGATGCTGGGAGTTTGAGGAAGAAGGTTGGTCTGACTGGAATTCGAATGAACCGACGCTACAACACGCACAGGATGCGATGAAGGACAAGCATGAGCTTTGAACTTGAGAAAAAGTATGGTCTTCGCGGATGGTTTAAGCGGAACAACGGCAAGGGATGGATCAATTGCAAGACTGGAGGACCTTGTGGTCGTTCGGATTCTAGTAAGGGGAGTTATCCCGCATGCCGTCCCACAAAGTCTATGTGTACTGCGGCCGCTAAAAAGAAAACAGGGCCAGAGAGACTTAGCTGGAAAGGTTTAGGGAGAGGAAAGAAATAATATGGCTGATACATTCGCAAACGCAATTGATGCACGATCGAAAGGGCGACCAGTATTTTCCCAAGAGGGTCTTGATATTGTAAAAACCTTTGAGGGTTTTCGACCTGACGCTTACTATGATCTAGACAACAAGAAGAAAAAAGGAAAGCTCACCGTGGGTTATGGGTTTACTGACTTCGACATTCCAGATTTGCGCCCCGGATACACAATCGATAAGGCAAGGGCAGAACAATTATTGCCTGATCTCATCAATAGGAAGTACGGCCCAAGCGTCCTAGACAACGTTAAAGTTCCGTTGAATGATCAGCAATACAGCGCTCTTACAAGTCTTGTCTACAACATCGGGCCTAAAAACTTTGAAGAGAGCACATTGCTTAGGAAGCTTAACGCGGGAGATTTTGAAGGAGCAGCTGAACAGTTTAAGGTTTGGAACAAAGCGGGTGGTAAGACTTTGGAAGGTCTGACCAAGAGACGTGGTGCGGAAGAAGCCCTGTTCAAGGGGGACATTCAAAATCTTGGGTCAATTCTCGAGCAACAAAAGTTTGGTTCAGTCAAGATGGGACCGAGTTTATCGGAGGGTATTACACCTGTTCCCGACCTACCAGAGCTAACTCCCGAAGAGACAGGAGCGGTGGCTGCTGAGAGAATAGCTCGAGAAGTTGAGATGACACCAGAAGAACGCGGAGTTGTTGCGGCAGAGAATATTGCTAAAGGTATTGAACAAACAACTTTGGAAAAAACAGTTGAGGAGCTTAAACTGTTAGGTAGTTCTAAGAGTAAGAAAAACGAAGATGAGCAAGAGCAGACGATACCATTCGCAAGTAGCGTAAGCTTTGGTGGTAACTTACCCAGTCTACCTTCCGGTCTACCTAGAAACTCGGGGCTTGGGCGGAGGACTAGCTGATGCCAATCGGAAGACCAAGCAAAGAAGATATGGCATGCAATAGGCCACGGCCTTCGTGGATTGCGGGTAAGAAGCGTGTGGTTAAAGCATGCGAGGGTGGAAGGGAAAAAATCGTACACTTTGGGGCTAAAGGTTATGGTCATAACTATTCTGCAGCTGCACGTAAGTCTTTCAGGGCAAGGCATAACTGCGCTAATCCAGGAACCAGGTTAAGTGCTAGGTACTGGGCTTGTAAGAATCTTTGGGCTGGTCCGGGAGGATCAACCCAAGCTAGCCCATCAAACCGACGGGGAAAATACTAGGTTGCCAAACCAAGGTTAAACCAGTAGATACAAATTTATGTACGGAATGAAAGCGGATAAAAAACTTGCTCCGATGAAACAGACAAAGGGGTCTGGCTTGGGGAGACGAGGATACTCAGCAAAGCTCCAGAGCAGACCGAAGAGTATGGGCGCACAACCGATACAACCAGCCACGCTAAGATTGAAAACAAGTAAAACAGCAGAGAAGATTTTGGTTCCAAAACAAGAAACAAAAAGCCTCGGGTACTAAGGAGAACTTATGCCATTAGGACGTAACGTATCGAAGAACATCAGCGACCTATATGCTGATAATAAAAAGAGCGGGAAAGCAAAAGGTGCGATGGGGAAGCCACGGAGCAAAGCCCAGATCATTGCGATTGCTCTGTCAGCAGCTGGTAAGTCCAAGAAGAAATGAGCGAACAATACTACTTGCGGGATACAACTATCCATCCCGCTTCTGGTTTTGTTTATAAGGACGCCGACACCAAACAAGTCGTTACCGCTGGAAGTTTTTCGGATTTGATTTCGGCTGTTGTTCAACACCGAAAGAAGAACGAACTTGATGTAGATGCTAAGATTGTAGATCTAATCCACGCTTACATCTGCCAAGCAAATGATAACGGCCCGTGTTCGAAGGGAACTCGTGGGCTTGGCGATCTCGTTCATACAATCGCTCAGCCGATTGCGTGGGCAATCGACAAAGCATTCGGATCGAATGTTCAAGGATGTTGGTCTTGTTCTGGTCGTCGTCAGGCTTTGAACGAAGCGGTTCCATTCAAGAAATAATTTGATAGTTGGCTACTAGCCAACTACGTTTTCTATATGAATATTGAGGGCGTGAAAAAACCCGTGAAGTATTCTGCTTGGTTTAAGAAAGAAGTTTCTAAACTTTCTAAGCTACGCAAGGACGTTGACGGGTTAAAGGTTGAACACCAAGCCGTGCTCCAGGACATCGAGGACGGCGAGGAGTACGCCGAGGATTTAGAGAAAGCCATTGTCGAATTAGATAAGCAGGTCACAGCAACGAGGCGGGAGCTGGCCCGCAGGTTTGCCACCTACGATGCCAACTTCCGCCACGATGCCATGTTAGATCCTAGTCTTTTGGACTAGTGTACTTGAATACTTGCTTCTTCCCTGGCTTGGGTAAAGCTTTCTTCTTACCCCAATCGATGGACTGATAGTTCTTATAGAACCTATCAGACATGTTCCGAGGGGAATCGCCTTTACCATTTTGCATAGACTCAAATGTAACATCGCCTCGTTGCCGAAGCGAGTCATAACTAATGTCACTCATACGGGTTCCTCCTTACGGATGTCGTAGTAAAACGAATCGGTGTCCTCGGTTACCCACTTGTCAGATTGATTCTCAACCGATGGCAACTCGGTATCAACCTTAAATTGCTTGAGGTTATCCGGCAACTTCTTTGTAACCCAATTACTATCTCTCCAAAAGATTCGATTGTTGGGCATGCAAAGCAAGTACCCGTCGTCTGCGGCAAACACATGACCACACTTGTAGTCAGATGGCTCGTCGCTGTACGGGTTATTGAACCAGTCAACCGTAAACATGTAGGTGCCCCATACCTTGGTCGCATCCCGTAGTAGGATCTGTGCGCGATGGTAGGCAAGGAAGCTGTAATCAGTTACGGTTACGTTTTCGCTAAAGCAATCCCAAAGCTGTTTGTAATTGAATGGGATGTCCGTCGTTGGCTCGTGAGTATATATCTCAGATATAGGCACACGGCTTCGCAACATTCCAGAGTCAGTCATAACGTGGAAGGTTAGGATTGTTCCGGCACAAGACTGCAAGGCGAACACATATACTCCGTAGAACTCTGTGTCTTCCTTGTTCTTTGTGAAGAACGACTTCCTTACCAACGCTTTGAAGCTGGGGATGTTATCGTTTAGCTTTGCCATTGTCGTCAGCCCCTATCTCGTTACCGATAAGGCTACCTATCTTGTCCTTATACTCAGACGCCTGAGAGTCATAGATCTTCGGGCCTGAGGTTGAGAACTGATTGTTGTAACTGTGGGTACAAGTCTCGCAGAGATAGGTGTAAGGAACTTGCACCGCGATGGTTTCATTGAAGAGCGAATGGGTATCCGTCTCTAATGAACTCAGAGTGCCAAGCACCTTACCATCTACCGCTACGACTACTGGACCGTGCGTTGCCCATTGAGCGTTCTCCTCCGGGGCGAAGATGGAAGCTGTTGAGAAGTCTCCAGTCTTTGTTCCCGATGTATTGGATACTGAATCAATGTACGACGCATTGGCGTTGAGTACGCCAAGGTACCCGTCCTCTGCATAGGACGAAGCCCATGCCAAAGAACCAAGTATCAGTATGCTAACTCGTTTAATTCCCATGATGTCTCCTCTCCTAATGTTTCCTCGAAGTCTTGGAACTCTGTATGAACATTGTTCAATACGTTCAGAGCTTCATCGAACTTGAGGTCGGGTCGTTCGTCTTCTCCTAAGAATGCATCAGAAGGATCACGAGACAAGATCTGTATACCAGAATCTTTCTCAAGTTCTTTCAATGCTTCGGAGAACTGACCGGCCCAGGTTTCTTTATCCTCGATTGCTTTCTGCTTGGCTGCAGTTACGCAAGCCATAGCAAACGCAACAGCCTCGGACGTTGTCACGCCTTGGCCTCTCGCATGATTGCCTCGTGAACCTCTGTCGCTAACGGAGCTTGCATCGCCTCCATTAACGCAGTCGGGGCATCATATTCCATATTGACTACGATGTTATCCCGAACAGTTCCGTTGTACGGAACGATGTACGAGTCATCTGCAAACACATATAACAATTCGCCTTTAACTTCTTTCATTAGCATGTCCTCCACATTCCGATCACAGCTCCATCCCGTGCGGTCACCAGACCTTTGGAGTTGAACGTGATCTTTCTTTTGTTGATTTTCCGTCCAGTCACGAGGTTGTCCATCTTGTTGAACCAGTCATACGCAACCTCAAGGCTTCTGAATTTAAAGACCTTGTGTTCTTTCGACCACGGGTCTCGTAGATACGTTACAAAGTTATACTTCATTCTTCCTCCTTGTTAAGTTCGGCTAGTAGGTTGTGAGCTTGGAGTACAGCGTAGCTTTCCTCCGGCACAGCGTTGGTTGTGGTGTGCATGGCGGCAAAGATCTGAGTAGCGATGTACTCAAGCTTCGTCATCCCTGCATCCGTTGAACTTGGGAAGGCGGATGCCCGCCCTAGCATAATAGTTTTATTCATATTGTTTCTTCTTTCTTTTCTGGTTTCATCTCAGCCCATAACGGAAACAACTCCCGCTGTTCACCCGCTGGCCAAGGATGTGCGACGGCTATCCCGCTGACTTGCCGGGCTTCCTTGAAGACGTCTTCCGATTCCGTGTAGCCACGGATGTTATCGGCTTTCAGTCCAGGCATTAGCTCTGTCCAAGTATCGTCGATTGTTAAGTACAGACCGTCCGAACGTTTGATTGCATATGTCATAGTGAACTCCTTTCAGTTTGATACTCTTCAATGTCTTCTCTCAAGTCTTTCGGTTTATAATCGCCGTTGACAAGATTCGTTAAGTGAACATAACACTCCTCTAATATCGCGTTTGAGTCTTTTGGATTGGATACGTAACTAGTCATCAAATCCTCGACCATTGCTATTGTTACCTTCATAGTGTTGCTCCTGTCTTGTGTTCGTATACCATTGCGTTGAGGAGACCAATCACCTTGGCCTCGAAGGTGTCGATGAATTCACCGCTCACCCTGGATGGTGGAGCTTTCAATGGGGCGATGCCCATCTCCATCCTCGTCTTGTTACGCTCCTTGAACTTAGCACTAGCCAAGTCCAACGCCGATCGTTTGACCGCCGCTTTGTTAAGTAGACTCATGCCATTATCCTTTCTGGTTGTAAGGCTCCCCATTGGGAAGCCATTGCTCTTGCTATACCGTCGAAGGTCTTT
>CAYHEV010000032.1:0-17799 GCA_964355725.1 uncultured Candidatus Bathyarchaeia archaeon
ACTTTGCATCTTCAATGTTCTCAGTGCTACATGAAGCAGGACACGCCCTCTACGAGCAGAACCTCAAACAAGAATGGATGTATCAACCAGTCGGAAACTCAGTTTCACATGGCTTTCACGAGTCACAATCCCGCACTGTGGAAAACATAATTGGAAGATCTCAAGAATTCTGGAGCTATTTCCTACCGAAACTGAAAGAAATCACGGGTAACACATTTTCGGACGTAAAATTAAATGATTTTGTTCACGCTACCAATCAAGTCAAACCGTCAAAAATACGCGTTGAAGCAGACGAAGTCACTTACGGATTGCACATAATCATAAGATTCAACATTGAACGAGACTTATTTGCCGACAAAATAACCATGAAGGAACTCCCAGAAATATGGAACCAAAACTACAAAGACCATCTGGGAATAAAGATTGAAAATGACTCTGAAGGCGTAATGCAAGACACCCACTGGGCAGGCGGCGCCTACGGCTATTTCCCCAGCTACGCACTAGGAAACCTCTACAGTGGACAAATACTCGCAGCAATGGAGAAAGACATGCCAGACTGGCAAAAACAACTAGGCAAAGGCAACTTCAATGGAATAGAACGATGGCTAGTGAAAAACATTCACGCCCAAGGAAACCTCTACGACCCCGCAGTCCTCATCAGAAAAATCACTGGAAAAGAACTGACTGTCAAACCGTACCTAGACTATCTCAACGAAAAATACTCGAAACTCTACGACTTCTAGTCAGACTTCTTTTCTGCGCTCACCCATTCTCAGCACTGTTTCCAGAAGAGGAAGGATGGGAAAAAAGCCAACCTCATAATCATGGCAGCAGCAGAACGTCGTCGCAATAGAACAGATCCGGTGATCTATGCCGGCATCCGACAAAATCACTCGGAATAACATAGAAACGGTCCAGCAAGTCAGTTCATCGACATTCACATGTATGATCCGTTCATGTCCTACGATTTGCAGCTCCACAGTCCGACACTTTTATATATTGGTTCCACACAAAAATGTCAACAGGAGACCAAAATGTCGGGACAAGAAGTAAGAAAACCGGAAACAAAGGAAGACCTCGTCAGAATGCTGACGGATGCCGCCGAAAGAGACGCTGAAACTCGCAGTCGTTTGGTAGGAAGATCGACGAAACCTACAATCTCAGGTACTGCCAGAGTTCTGAATATACACAGAGATACGCTTTACACATGGCTCAAAGAATTCAGTGTTGATTTTGAGGAGATAGCAGACTCGATACCGACACATGTTGTAACGGAAACTGTCGGAGACTCTGGAAAATTCGTCTATCTGATCGGCGAAGCTCTGATAGGAGAGGGAAACGAAGTTGCTCACATAGACCTTTTGATAGGCGACAAGAATGGCCCTGTCGGAGAGGCTTTTGCTGCCGGCATGTCAAACCTCTCTGTAGGACACACTCCTCTGTTAGCTGTCATAAGGCCCAACCTCCCACCCAAACCGCATACTTTGCTTGTACCCAAAGTCACTCTCAAAAACCTTGAAGACGTAGGCAAGATTTTTGGGCCAGCACAAGCTGCAGTGGCTAAGGCTGTTGCAGATGCCGTTGAAGAAGACATAATCCCCAAGGATAAAGTGGATGACTGGGTTATAATTTGTAGCGTCTTTGTGCACCCCCAAGCAAATGACCCGCGCAAAATCTATCATTACAACTACAGCGCAACCAAATTAGCTATAAAGAGAGCTTTGGCAAAGTATCCGACACTAGAAAAAATCTTCTACGACAAGGACAGAGCAAAACATCCGATCATGGGATTCAAAGTGCCACGCCTATGGAGACCTCCATATCTGCAGATCTCGCTTGACGCGCCGGAACTGGAAAGAACAAAGAAAATCATAGCGCAACTCCCAGGAAGCGACAGAATAATACTAGAAGTGGGAACACCACTCATCAAAAGATATGGAACAAGGGTAATGAACGAACTGAGACAAGTTGCCAAAGACATGTTCTTCGTTGCTGATCTAAAGACTCTAGACGTTGGCAAAGTTGAGGTAGACATAGCTTATGATGAAACTGCGGATGCGGTAGTCGCGGCTGGGTTAGCACCAGCTGAAACACTTGACTCTTTTATCCATGAAGCAAAAAGACTTGCAATATATGCAGCCGTGGACATGCTCAATGTGGAAGACCCCCTCAAGAAACTCAAATCGCTCAAAGAATTCCCAGACATCGTTATCTTGCATAGAGGAATAGACCAAGAAACTGGAAGAACACTTGGATTGGATCTCATTAAAGAAATACGACAAACATTCAAAGATAAGCGCTTTCTAATAGCAGTAGCAGGCGGGATAGTACCAGAAACGGCGAAAGAAGCCCTAGAAAAGGGTGCAAACATAATCATCGTTGGAAGATACGTGACGCAGTCAAAGGACATTGAACGCTCAGTCAGAGACTTCCTCGAAGTAACACCAGAAATGCGGGAAGATGTGGACCTATTCAGAGTACACGTAGAATAAATCACGCCCACTCCCTATTCTTTTTTTTGGACGCTTCCTAGTGCATCAAAAGATTTTGAAGGCAATGTATGCTAAGAAAAAGACAAGACCCGCAATTAAGAAAACAGAGAAGAAGCCGAATGTTTGAGCAATAAATGGACCCGTAAAAGAGCCGAATGCCCCACCTATACCTGCCAATACGTTAAACAAACCTCCTTTACCAGCAGGTATGATCTCCATAGACAGTGAGAGCGTGTGAACCAGAAACAACGCATAAGCGAAACCCATCAAAACCAAAACTGCCGTTGCAAACACTACGTTGTACCAAGGCAACAGTATGGCTGCATTGTATGAAGGTGACAGTATGGCTACAATCAGAAGGAAAGACAGAAGGCTTCTGAACACCACAATTCTGCTCAAGTTGACTTTCCCCGTCGTCTGTTCTGATCTGACGCTCGCTAGAAAGTAACCCGCTACCCCACCACATGAATTCAAGACGAAAATCGCAAAAACAAGGCCGGCCGGCAGCGTTGCCGCACTTACGAGGTTAGAGACAAAGATGGGCATAGGCGTGAAGAGTATGCTTGTAGCCAGCGAAAAAAGAACGAGACCCGCACAGAATGCGTTTACGTTTTCTTTTTTCAGTTTTTCATTGACTGACACTCCATCTAGAAGTTTGGAGGCAATAGAAACACCGCGATACGTGAAGTCTATTGTCTTTTCTATTCCCACCAGACCTCTCTCGAAAATCAACAGAGGATCAGTCACCAACGCCAGAGATAGAAGGAAGGCAACTAAGTTCAAACCGCAACATACTAGCAACGTGTCTGCTGGACCAAGCCCAGAAACCGTCACAAGAAAACCCAACAGTAATCCGATGAGCCATCCGGCTTCAGTGAACCCTTCATAGAAGGCAAATGACCTTTCCCAGTCGCTGCGAGAATATAGCTCAGCCACGAGAACATTCTTGGGTGCTTCATGAGCTACATGGAATACCGACATAACCGCATAGAGAATTATGAGTAAGCCTATGCTTGTAGTGAGAGTGAAAAGATAAAGCAAGATCCCTGAAGCCAGAAATGAGAGAAGAATATAGCGTTTGTAACGTTTTGTTTTATCACATATATATCCCCAGAAGAAGGACGCAGGAATTGCTAAGAACAGGGCGACGGAAGCAAGTATTCCTATGTAGAATAATCCATTATTGGCATCTATGGACATGATGAATAACGGAAGAAAAATGGAAAGTAACCCAAACCCCATCTCGTGGAAGAAGAACCCTAACCGCCACATAGCTAAAAAACGGCTTCAAGGTGAAATTAAAACCTTTACCTTTACACAGCATCTATTTCGTTTGGAACCAGCATGTGGTCTGATAAATCCTTAATAGAGAGATACTCAACTTTCATAACACTACCGGAGAGTTGCCGTCAATGGCCAAGTTCAAGGTAATCGTGTCAGATCCAGAAGCGGGAACTTCAAAGATTGTTGAACTCGAAGAAACACGAGCTGCACCCTTAATTGGAAAGAGAATAGGCGAGACAGTAGACGGGTCAATAGTGGATCTGCCTGGAAACAAAGTGCAAATAAGAGGCGGATCAGACAAAGACGGCTTTCCAATGAGACCGAGTGTTCACGGCGGAGTTCGCAGAAGGGTGATACTAAGCGGAGGAGTAGGTTTCAACCCTCAAAACACGGGAATGCTGAGACGCAAAACAGTTCGTGGAAACGTAATAACCGATGAAATTGTACAGATTAACATGAAAATCACTGAAAAACCCAAAGGCCAAAAGGAAGAGAAAAAACCAAAGGAAAAGAAGGAAGAAACTACAAAAGAAGAAATTGAGCCAAAAGCTCCACCGCAGAATGTCCCCTCGTAATGGGCTCAACATTTATTAACTCGCTCATTTTAATCCTTCAATAATTTGTAAGATTTATGGGAAAATAGAAGAATGAGCAGCGAGAAAAGTAAACCTTTGCCAAAACAGCCAGAAGTAAACATTGGCACCATGGGTCATGTTGATCATGGCAAAACAACGTTGGTACAGGCCTTAACCGGTGTTTGGGCTTCAAGACATAGTGAAGAACTGAAGAGAGGCATAACCATCAAGCTAGGCTACGCCGACTTGCCAATCTATAAATGTCTTCAATGCAAACCTCCAAAAAACTATTCCACACAGCCAATTTGCCCCGATTGCAATTCAAAAGCGACCTTCGCCAGGGCAATCAGTTTTGTCGATGCACCAGGTCATGAAGCCTTGATGGCGACGATGCTTTCAGGCGCAGCTATAATGGACGGGGCGATTCTTGTAATAGCTGCTGATGAACCATGCCCTCAACCACAAACAAGGGAACATTTGGCAGCAGCAGACGCCATCGGTATCAAAAACATTATCGTTGTGCAGAACAAGATTGACGTTGTCGATGAAAAGAGAGCACACGATAGCTACGTGGAAATCAAGAACTTTGTCAAGGGTACGGTTGCTGAAGACGCACCAGTAATCCCTATCTCAGCACAGCGCAAAGTAAACATAGATATCCTAATACAAGCTATGGAAGAATTAATACCTACCCCGAAAAGAGACGAAACAAAACCTCCATTGATGTATATAGTGCGTTCATTTGACGTTAACAAGCCAGGAACCCTTATTGAGGATATGGATGGAGGAGTAATTGGAGGCACGATACTTCAAGGCAAGTTTACGGTTGGAGAGGAACTAGAGATTCGTCCAGGAATACCTACGGAAGGTAAAAGCGGCTATAACCCTATATTCACCGAAATTGTCAGTTTGCACGCAGGTGAAAAAAACGCGAAGGAAGCCCATTGCGGCGGATTGGTAGGAGTAGGAACTCTCTTAGACCCCTCATATTCCAAGGCCGATGGTTTAACCGGCAATATCGTCGGAAGAGCAGGCATGCTTCCTCCGACACTGTCAGAATTAACTTTAGAAACGCAGATTCTTGACCGCGCGGTTGGAACAAAAGAACTCATGAAAATCGAAGATGTCAGCATGAATGAAACTTTACTATTACATGTAGGTGCTGCAATAACAGTCGGCAAGGTTATTTCAATAAGAAAAAGCAATGTGGTAGTCAAACTTACTCGTCCAGTCTGCGCACCGCCCGAATCAAGAGTGGCATTAAGCAGGAAAATGGCAGGCAGATGGAGACTTATAGGATATGGAATGATACGCTAGCATGACGCCAGAGCTCAAGCCTCCGAAGAAATGTTCAAGAGTAATTTTAGATTCAAACGCCTTGTTCGTTCCAGTTCAGTTCAAGATAGACATTTTCGAGGAATTAAAAGTCCTTCTGAACATGAAAACGGAGCTGATTTTGCTTTCAACAATCCGCCAAGAACTTGGAAAACTTGCAGAGAAAGGTTCACCACAAATGCGAAAAGAAGCTTCATATGCTCTAGAACTGGCAGGAAAATGCAGGTTGATTCAAGTGAGCGAAGAAACTGGCTCTTCTCCGGACGACATTATTGTTGCGATGGCACACGAATGGAAATGCCCCGTGTTTACGAACGATAAACAGCTTAGAAAGAGGCTAAGAAATATAAATGTGCCAGTTATTTATGTGAGGCAAAAGTCACGTTTAGAAATTGACGGAGGCTGTAACCTTGTTTAAACTTGTAACTTTGGAAGATACCATTCGTATTCCGCCTGAAACTTTCGGCAATCCATTAGAAGCTGTGGGACAACAGCAAGTAAAGTCAAAATATGAAGGAAACATTGATGAAGAATTAGGCTACGTCATAGCCGTAACCGAGGTTAAAGTAAACCCCACGGGAAAAATAATCCCAGGCGATGGCGCGACATACCACAAAGTGAATTTTTCTCTCTTAACGTTTTATCCAAAGATCCAAGAAGTCGTCGAAGGAGAAGTCGTTGAGATTGCTGATTTCGGAGCTTTCGTTCGCATAGGACCCATTGACGCTTTACTGCACGTTTCACAACTCATGGATGACTTCATTTCCTACGACGAAAAGCAAAGTGTTCTGTTGGGAAAGGAAACAAAGAGAAAACTCATGAGCGGAGACCAAGTACGCGTCCGAGTCACAGCAGTTTCATTAGGCAGAGCTGGAAGTTCGGGAAAAATAGGCGTAACATCAAGACAACCTTTCCTCGGCAAACTAGAATGGATTGAAAATGACGTACAAGGAATTAAGGCGGCAACGGAGAAAAAGCTAGGAGATAAGGAGAAGAGTAAGTAAATGAGCGAGAAAGCCTGTTCATCATGTCACTTCATAACAAGAGGAAACATGTGTTCAAAATGCAAATCAACAAGCCTCAGTGATGACTTCAGCGGTCTAGTGATAGTGTTTGATCCTGAAAAATCAGCCATCGCCAAAGCCATGAAGATAAAAGAAAAAGGACGTTATGCACTAAAGGTCAGATGAAATGACTATTGCGTACATACTTACGCCTGAACTACGTAGAAAACTCCAGAAGCCCATCGGCATTCTAATAAGAGGCACATTCAGCGAAACAATAAAGCAAATAGAAGATCTGAAGGACAAAGAGAAACCACCAAGCATAATCTCCGTTGGAGACATCGTCACAAGAAACCTGATAGAAAACCGCGTGTTTCCTCAACTGTCAATTGTAGACAACATAGTTATGAGAAGGATTGCTCAGCCGATTTCACAAGCCCCAGAAAAGATAATTCACGTCAAAAATCCTCAAGGAACGATAACAGAAGAGGCTGCTGAAGCAATCCAAAAATCATTGAGAAACAACGAACATGTGAGAATAATCGTTGATGGAGAGGAAGACCTGCTGACACTCATTGCCGTACAGCATGCACCAGTAAACTCTTTTGTCATTTATGGTCAGCCGTATGAAGGAGTCGTCGTAGTCAAGGTTACACACAACAAGAAGACAGAGATTGCGACAATTCTGAAGACAATGGAAAATGCTCGAAAAGCTAAATAAGAAGGGATAATATCAAGTCAACACCGCAGTGAGGAAAGCTAATGGAAGTAAGAATAACAGCAAAGAAAGAAAACCCATTATTGAAGAGAAAAGAAGTTCATTTCCTACTAGATCACCATCAACTAGGCAGTACACCGCCAAGATTAGAAGTTAGAAGAGCAGTCTCGGATGCATTAAAAACGGATGTAAATTTGGTTTTTATTAAGAAGTTTGACACGAGGACTGGAACGCATACAGGTATTGGTGAGGCAAATGTTTACGATTCTGTTGAACACGCGAAGCTTGTTGAACCTGATTATATTGTTCTAAGGAACATCCCGCCTGAGAAACCTAAGGAAGAAGGAAAGGAATCAGCAAATGTCTAAGAAAGAAAAAGTAGAAGAGAAAACAAAACCTGCTCCCAAAGAAGAAGAACTGCCAAAAGAAGTACCTGAAGAAGAAAAGAAGCCGGAAAAGGCCCCAAAACCTGCGAAAAAAAAGAAGAAGGACAAAAAGATCTTTACTTTATATAAAGTTGAAAACGACAAAATCACAAGATTACGCCCACTTTGCGAACGTTGCGGACCTGGATATTTCATGGCTGACCATGGCGACAGATATACGTGTGGGCACTGTGGTTTTACCCGGTATAAACCTGTTGATAAGTGAACACCTTTAAACTACGCCGCATAATGTAGTTTTTGATGGTGTAGATGATCAGAGTAAACGTATCCATTACAAATGTTTCGGCTAAACGTTTTTGGGATGCTAGAAAACCTATCCCACCGATTCAGATAAACACTAATCTTAACCTAGCGGGGATGGAAAAGATGCCGGAGGACTCTTTAGAAGTCCCATTCGTCTTGACGATCAATTATAATCCTCCAATAGCGCAGATAAGCCTTGAAGGGAAAGCTTACGTAGCTGGCGACAAGGAAGAAATGGAAAAAATCTACAAAGATTATGAAGAGAAGAAACCCCCACCGCCGACTATCGTGCAGTCAATTTCAAACGTTTCCTTCATTGAATCCATAGTGGTTTCAAGAACCTTGAACATCCCGCCTCCGATTCCACTGCCACAGATAACAGACACTAAAATGCCAAACAAGAAACCTTCTGAAATGGATTACAGCGCTTAACACAATCGAGGAAGACTTACTTTAGTGGAACGTACATTGAAGAACGAGATGCGCCGATGCCAGGAGTTCCATGTCTTACAGGCTTGTTCGTGATTGCAAATTCACCCAAGCTGTGACCGATCATTTCTGGTTTTATTTCCACTTTAACAAACTCTTTGCCGTTGTGAACGTTAATGGTAATTCCGATCATTTCAGGCAGAATCGTCATATCCCGCACGTGTGTTCTGACCGACACACTTTCCCCTGTTCTAAGCTCTTCCTTTGCATGTCTCATCTTTTCAAGCAGTATCCGCTGTTCGGGTGTTAGACCGCGATGAAGACTTCTTCGCGATCGTGAAGAGAGCAGGTTGATAAATTCATCCATTGACATGCTTTGCAGTTGATCAACCGTGTAGCCACGATATGCAAATTCTCTCGGCATTTTTCCTCCCCCAATTGGTCACTTTAAACGCTATAAACCTTCTGCTATGCGAGCTGCACGAGCACTTTTACCCTTTCGTCCTGTCCCTCTAGCCGCAATTAATCCAACCTTTTGTCCTGGTGGAGCACCATGTGAAGTGGTTGTGACTTTGCGGGCACTTCTCTTGCTGCTGCCGTATGGATGCACAGCGGCAACCATTGCTCTTCCGCGCGTCCTCGGGTATTTGTGTCCTTTGGCCTTCATCAAGTGGAATTGTTGCCCAGCTTTCAAGAACGGTTTCTCTGTTCGACCAGCAGCCGAAGCTACGCCTATTGTTGCTCTGCAATAGTTATCTAGGTATCTGGTTTTTCCTGATGGAAGTTTTATCATGGATCCTTGAGCGGTATGTCCTACGATGATTACGTATGTTCCTGAAGATTTGGCAATTTTTCCACCGTCTCCCGGACGCAACTCTATGTTACATACCATTGTACCTTCAGGTATTTTTCCTATGGAGAGAATGTTGCCCACTTCAACAGAGGCTTTTCCACCTAACTGAATCTGCTGCCCTACGTGGACTCCTTCAGGAATCACTGTGTAACACTTTTCGCCGTTTTCGAATCTCATCAAACCGATAGGTGCGCCTCGTCCTGGGTCGTGAACGATCCCTTCGATAACCCCATTGAATACTTTCTCAAAGCACTCTTTTGCGGTTACTGTTAACGGGTATCGTGTAGGAGCCACTCTTTTATGAGTTGAAGCTCTGAATGTAGGCCCACCGTGTCCACGTCGCTGAACTCGAATTCTCTTTCCCATCAATCACTCCTCCATACAGATTTACAGCATTCCAAGTTTGATTGCGACATCAGCTGCTTTGAAGTCGGGGTGAAGTTTGACGAAAGCTTTCTTTTCTCCTTGTGGTGTGATTACAAGGTTGACCTTTTCAACTTCTACCTCATAGAGCTCTTCAACTGCCCTTTTCACGTCGCTTTTGTGAGCTTTCAGGTTAACTATGAAAACCAGCTTGTTTTCTTTTTCAACCATCAAGCTTGCAGATTCCGTCATCAGCGGATAAAATATAACTTCGTTGGGATCCATTACGCTTGTTCTCCTTCACCATAAAGTTCGTTCAGCTTTTTAATCGCGCTAGTTGTCCATATTGCCAGTCTTCCCGGATGAGTGCCTGGAGCAAGAGCTTCGGCGTTCAGATTCTTAACGGCAATGACATCCACACCGGGTATGTTTCTTGCGGCTTCAGCGATCCCTTTGTTCTCATTGAAGACAATAAGTGGACCGACAGCCTGTTTTATCCGCCTGCCCCGCCGCTTGCCTTTTCCAGCTCTGATTTTTCTGCTTTCTCTTGTACGGTAAATATCTGACAAAACGCCTAGGTTTATCAAGGCTTCTTCGACTTCTTTCGTTTTCTTCAACTCTTCCAGATCGTCGGTAACTATCAACGGGATTTCTAAGACACCTTCAACCGAGTGACCTCGCGATACTACAAGCTCTTTAGATGCTGTAGCAGCTATTGCTGACAATAAGGCTAGACGTTTTTCTTTTTTGGGAATTCGTTTCACAATCTTCTTTTCAGAAGTTGGTGGAAAAGCTTGTCTTCCGCCGACTGTTCCGGGGGCAAATGCTGCTTGTCCTCCGCCTCCTTTGATTCGCGGCACTCTAGCTATACCCAAACCGACTCCTCTGGATTCGGCCGTTGTCTTTTTCCCAGCCATAGGATCTCTGCCCTGAGGCTGGTATCTGTTTGACTGCGCTGCCAGAACTGCTCTTTTGATTACGTCTGGTCTTAGTGGTGTCCCAAAAACGGTTGGCAGTTCAATTTTTCCAGTTGGTTTTCCTTGAAGGTCAAAGATTTTTGCTGTTTTCTTTGCCATTGAATTTCACCGTTATCCTCCTTGCGGCGATTCTAAGGATATGTGCGTAACTTGTGGAGGTTCTTCTGGAACGTTGCTCGGTGAACGTGCTGGGTAGCGTAGTCTTATTGGTCGTTTTTCTGTGCCAGCTATGCTTCCTTCCATCAGCATGTAGGCCCCGCGGACTAGACCATATCTTAGGAAACCCCCTTTGGGCGTAACTTCCTTTCCGTCTTTTCCTATTTTGAGGATGCGTTTGTTGTATTCTGTTCTTTGGTGGTAGCCCATCTGTCCGGCTCTTGCGATGGTGTATTGCACGTGGTGGGGGTTCCATGGACCTAAGGTTCCTATACCTCTCTTTGTCTTCTTTCCTTTGTGTTGAAGTATAGCTACTCCCCAGCGTTTAACTGGTCCTTGCCAACCTTTTCCAACTGATACGGCTGCTACGTCCACGTATTGACCTTCCTTGAAAAGTTCTACAGGGGTTACTGTTTTTCCTAGTAGATTCTTTGCATATTCAGCTTGTTGCTGGACGGTTCCTCCGCCGATTTCTATTTCGGCCATATCCGGTTTCTTTTTGGGCACACTGGTTTGTTTCGGCTGTGTCATGGCGACAACACGAATTTTTGCAGTTTTCGGCAAGTTTTCTTCGAATTTTTTCAAGTTCTCTTCCATGTCGAAGTTGTCAGGAAGAGTCAAAACTCGATCTAGATCGTCAGGTGGTTCTTTCATCCACATTTCCGTTAAGGTTTGTAAACCGTACGAGTTCTGGGTGTAGGTTCTTATGGCGCATACGAGCATGGGCGGCGTTTCCAGAACTGTTGCTGGACGCACGACTTCTTTGCCAAAGTCTGGGGAACGTTTTCTATCTTCTATCGTGAATACATGGGTCATGCCGGCCTTATATCCTATAAAACCTAAAAGCCTAGGCGTATCTACTTCTATTTTTGGCCAGTATCTTATTCTAGCTAGCAAACTTTTAGCACGGTGCCTAGGTAAATAAGCAAGCGAACCACGTCTGGGCGCGTGTTTTTTTCTATGTCCCATTGTTTTCCCGCTTCGTGTCTTCTAGGAATAAGGACATTAAGTTATAAACGTTACTGGTAAGGACAAATTGGAGAGAATGAGCTATTTTTCGCTTACTCCGTCCATCTCAACACGTAGAGATGTTGAAGCCTCAGCCCCATAACAATTTTCGTCACAAGTCAGACGGCTCTTCGTTACATCATCGGCTCCAAAATACCCCATACACAATTCACTGAAATAAACTTTGAAGGAAAATCTTTTAACACAAACAAGCCCTAACATCTAGAACAATCGAACAAGGTGAAAAGGCAATGCCAGGAGAACGAGCAATACACATAGGAATATTCGTCTTCTTACTGATAGGTTTATGTTCATTGAGCGCTTGGATAAGTTACGCATACCTGACGGAACTAATACTGCAGATAGCAGTCATCGCACTAAGCTGGGGAGTAACCCTCCTAATCCTATATGTGGGATTCAAAGCACTCCACTGGGACTGGTGGAGCTAAACACATTATTCAAGAATCAAACCTACAGCCAACTCATCAGGATGTTCTCTATCTTCACCGAAATATGCGTCTGTGAGAATATCCTCAGCCTTATAGACACATTTGTTGCAAAAGTGAACCGCTTGCTCACCCATTCATCACATAATGCTATTAGAGCTATGAGATTTGGTAGACCGCTAAATATCTTTCAATAACTTCTCTATCACATGGCGGCATTTCCCAGCGCATGGCTTCATTTGAAAGTGATTCATACACCCCAAAAAAGCTTCTCTTTGTCTTCTATCTTGAGTTCTCGAATGTGTACAACTCTACCATCTTTTAACGTAGCCGTATACAAAAGCATCGCCCAAAGCACAGACGAAAAATCGTTGGAAGAGAGTTTTTACTCGTACGCTCGTCCTATTTGGTTCGTATGATCTTCATTCTGCCCATTATCTTCCAATATTCAATCTCGACGCCTGCCGCAAGCTTCGCCTTCAACTCGGCATCATCTGGATAAGGAGCATCCAAGTACTCATAGGTTTCCAAATCCATAATCTGAATCCCCGAAGGATTAACCGCAAAAACCTGCCCCATCCTCTTATCAATTATTGGTACGTCAGTGTTTGCCTCTACAGGCTTCACAAACTGCCTCTTCACATTGTCGAAAACACCTAGGGCCACTATTCTTGCCTTGGCTGATCCGTGTTTTCCAGGTTTGGATTTTGTGATGTCAACTATGTGACATGGTTCCCCATCAATAATCATGTAGCCGCCGACACGCAGAGTTCCAACATCAACTGGTTTACTCACACTCTCACTAACCTACACGGGGTTTGAACACACAGCAAGTTCTAAGCAACATCCATATATAGCTTTAGGACTTTTGAAGTGGCACCCAAATCGCATGTACTTGTCTCCCGCACGATCCCCATCTATGTTACGTTTGGTTAGGGCGTCTATCGTTTCGTGAGGGAAACTTTTGTAAAGGGTTGGTTGCATTGTATATTGTGCTTTAGCGAGGGCATTAGTAGTCTAAGGAACGGTTTGAATGGCAGGTTGCGGTTATGAAGCTTGAAGATGCGGCCAGGGTCAAAATTGACAGGTTGCTTGAGGCTGCAGGTTGGATCGTTCAAGATTATAAGGAGTTTAGTCTTGGCGCCGCTCAGGGTGTGGTTGTTCGTGATTTTCCGTTGCAGACTGGTTTTGCAGATTATATGCTCTTCGTGGACAGGAAAGCCGTTGGGGTTGTTGAGGCTAAGCCTGAAGGTACGACGTTGAGCGGTGTGTCTGAGCAGACGGAGAAGTATCTGCGGGGCCTTCCCTCGAATTATCCTCATGTTTCGGATCAGTTGCCATTCGCTTATGAGAGTACGAGTGCTGAGACGTTTTTCAGGGATTTACGTGATCCTGATTCTCGTTCCAGACGGGTCTTCGCGTTTCATAGGCCTGAAACTCTGCGTGAGTGGCTTGGACAGGGTGACACGCTTAGGTCGAGATTGAGAGACTTGCCGCCTTTGGTCGTTGAAGGCTTGAGGGATTGCCAAGTTGAGGCTATCAGCAACTTGGAGCGGTCGTTTGCTGAGACTAGGCCGAGGTCGCTTATTCAGATGGCAAGCGGAAGCGGAAAGACTTTCGCTGCCGTAACATTTGTTTATCGTCTGATTAAGTTCGGCGGGGCAAAACGCATCTTATTTCTGGTTGATCGAAATACGCTTGGTAAGCAAACCTTGCAGGAGTTCCAGCAGTATAGGACGCCTGATGATGGGCGCAAGTTCACTGAACTGTATAATGTTCAGCGATTGACATCAAACAGGATTGATGATGTGAACAACGTTGTGATAACCACTATTCAGCGGCTCTATTCTATGTTGAAGGGTGAGCCGGATTTGGCTGACCCTACGATTGAGGAGGGGTCGCTCTTTGAAGTTTCGCCTAAGGACATGAAACCTGTTGAGGTCAAGTATAATCCTGGCTTTCCGATTGAGATGTTTGATTTTGTTATTACAGACGAGTGTCATAGGTCGATCTATCATTTGTGGCGTCAGGTTTTGGAGTATTTTGATGCGTTTATTGTTGGGTTGACGGCTACGCCTGGCAAGCAGACTTTGGGTTTCTTTAATCAGAATTTGGTGATGGAGTATGGACACGACAGGGCTGTGGCTGATGGTGTGAACGTTGATTATGATGTTTACCGTATTGCAACGAGAATCACGCAAGGCGGAAGCAAGGTTGAGGCTGGTTTCTATGTGGACAAGCGGGATAAGCTGACGAGGCGAGTTCGTTGGGAGCAATTGGATGAGGATTTGGAGTATGATGCTGGTCAGTTGGATAGGGATGTTGTCGCCAAAGATCAGGATAAGGACGGTTATCAGGACTTTCAAGGATAAGTTGTTCACTGAGATTTTTCCAGGGCGGACTGAGGTTCCGAAGACGCTGGTTTTTGCGAAGGATGATAGTCATGCTGAGGACATTGTGGAGATTATTCGTGAAGAGTTTGGGAAGGGGAACGAGTTTTGTAAGAAGATTACGTATAAGACAACGGGTGACACGACTGAGAACCTGATTGCTAGTTTTCGTAATTCGTATTTTCCGAGGATTGCGGTTACGGTGGATATGATTTCTACTGGAACGGACATTCGTCCTTTGGAGTGTTTGTTGTTTATGCGTGATATTCGGTCGAGTGTTTATTTTGAGCAGATGAAGGGGCGTGGTACTCGGACGATTGGTTCTACGGATTTGAAGGCTGTCACGCCTGATTCTGAGCACAAGACGCATTTTGTGATCGTTGATGCTGTGGGTGTTTGTGAGAGTGACAAGACTGATTCTCGTCCCTTGGAGCGTAAACGGAGTGTGCCGTTTGAAAAGCTGGTTGAGTCGGTGGCTTTGGGGGTTTAGGGATGAGGATACGCTCACTTCCTTGGCTGGGAGACTAGCAAGGCTAGACATTGAACTGGATGAGAAGGAACGAAAGGAGGTCGTCGACGCTGCTAGCGGCAGGTCACTTGCACAGATTATTAACGCTTTGTTTGATGCAGTTGACCCTGATAAGCAGTTGGAGAAGGCTAAGGAACTTTTCAAGACGGATAAGCCTTCAGCTGAGCAGGTGAAGCAGGTTTCTGAGGAGCTAGCCAGTATTGCTTGTGAGGTGTTTGATGATCCGAAGTTTAGGAACACGGTTATTGACGTGAAGAGGCGGAATGAGCAGATTATTGACACTATAAGTAAAGATGTTTTGATCTTTGCGGGTGCTGATGCTCAGGCTGCAGCCAAGGCTCGGCTTATGGTCGATTCGTTCAGGCGGTTTATTGAGGATAATAGGGATGAGTTGACGGCTTTGCAGATTATTTACGGGAAGCCTTTTGGTCAGAGGCATTTGACCTACGAGGAGATCAAGCAACTTGCTGAGGCTATAAAGAAACCCCCATACAACCTTACGCCTGAACTCCTCTGGATGGCTTACCAGCAACTGGAAAAATCAAAGGTCAAAGGCGCAGGTCCACAAAAACTCTTGACAAATATCGTTTCGCTTGTGAAATTTGCGATTGGCACGGTTGATGTTTTGGAGCCGTTCGCTGAGATTGTGGATCATAAGTTTGAAGGCTGGCTGGCAGAGCAGGAAAAGCAAGAGAAAAAGTTTACACCGGAACAATTAGAATGGCTAAATATGATAAAAGAGCACATAGCGACATCGTTGACTATTGGAATAGAGGATTTTGAGAATGTGCCCTTCAACCAGAAAGGCGGAGCCATAAAAGCAAACAAACTCTTCGGGCAAAAACTGAACAAGATAATGGAAGAACTGAACACGGTGCTGGTCAAATGACAGAATTGAATCAAACTTTGCCTCAATTGCCCAATGGATGGATTTGGACAGATTTTGAATCAATAAGCAAAGAATTGCGGGCTGGAGGAACTCCATTAACAAGTATAAAAGAGTATTATGAGAATGGCACAATTCCCTTTGTTAAGATTGAGGATATTGTTGGGAGTAATAAATACCTATACACCACAAATACAAGGATCACTGACGAGGGATTGAGAAACAGCTCTGCATGGTTAGTACCTGCAAACTCTCTTTTGTACTCAATGTATGCAAGTTACGGAGAACCAATCATAAACAAGTTGGATGTAGCAACGAGTCAAGCTATAATTGCCTATATTCCCCCACCTAGTCTGATAGTCTTAGATTATATCTATTATTACCTTAAGAAAATCAGAACTGAGCTGACAACAAGAGGGACTACACAAAAAAATCTGAACGCTCAAATCGTCAAGAACATTCTCATTTCTCTTCCTCCACTCAATGAGCAGAAGCGTATTGTTGCCAAACTGGAGGAGCTTTTTGCGTGTTTGGATGCTGGTGTCGAAGAGTTGCGGAAGGTTAAGGTGCAGTTGATGCGTTACCGCCAAGCAGTCTTGAAATACGCTTTTGAGGGCAAGTTGACCGAAGAATGGCGCAAAACCCACACACACCAAACAGAACCAGCATCACTCTTTCTTGAGAAGTTGATGAGTGAACGGAAGAAGGAATTTTCTAGAGCAACAGAGGCAAATCTGTTGGAGGTTCCGAACTCACCTTCATTACCTGATACCTGGTCATGGTCGAATTTGGAGCAATTGTCACAAGACATCACAGACTGTTTGCATAGCACTCCAAGTTTTACTGAAACGGGCAAGTATTGTATCGACACGAATTGCATCGAGCAAAACAGAATACTTTTTGACAAGGCACGATTTGTCTCGGAAGAAACATTCAAAGAAAGAGTGCGGAGGCTTGTTCCAAATGCGGGAGATGTGCTTTTTGCCCGAGAAGGAACCATAGGCACTGCTGTTGTTGTTCCAGAAAACATGGAGTTATGTCTTGGTCAACGCATGATGTTATTCAGACCTGCAAATGAAATCCTCTCAGCATATTTCATGTGGGGATTACTCTCACCGATTTTCGAAAGCCAATGGAAGCCAAAAGTAACGGGGACAACAGCCCCACACGTCAATATCAGAGACTTGAAACAGATGTACTTGCCCCTTACATGCCAAGAAGAGCAAAGGGTCATCGTTAATGAAATCGAAACTCATACCTCGATAATTTACCAAGCTGGAGCTAACGCAGACAAGAGCATTAAACAAGTCGAACGGTGCGACAGAGCATTTTAGTAAGTGCTTTTCAGGGGAAGCTTGTTCCTCAGGATCCTAACGATGAGCCAGCTGAAAAACTGTTGGAACGTATCCGAGAGGAAAGGGCAAGATCTATGGGCAAAAAAGACACAAACAAGGGAAGGAAGAATAAGCCTAAACAGTTGGAGTTGTCTCCTTATGTCGAATGAATCTGCTTCTCTAGTTCAGAAAGTCTGGAACTACTGCAACGTATTGAGAGATGATGGTGTAAGCTACGGCGACTACGTCGAACAACTAACCTATCTTCTCTTCCTAAAAATGGCTGACGAACAAACCAAACCGCCCTTCGACAAACCCTCCACAATACCGC
>CAYHEV010000033.1:0-17024 GCA_964355725.1 uncultured Candidatus Bathyarchaeia archaeon
AACGACTGGCAGATCAGGCTTCTACTCCAATTATGGTGGTTACTCAGGCATACCGCAGGGGTATGGCACATCCCTTGCTCCCATCGAGACAGGACAACAGTCTTCGGACTCCTTGATGAAATATCAAGAATTCTATAGCTTCGACCAAGGAACTCAACCCCAGGGTCTAGTTCAATTCGATATCAATCGAGCTAAACCCACCTATCTCATAATAAACGGTCAATCTCAGCCGTACGATCCCAGTTATGTGCCCATTAATTCTTTATGGATTCAGGGGACCACAAGCTGGACTCAATACATCCAGTGCCCTCTGAATGCGAGGTTCAAGCTGCTCGCCTCCTCCCAAGGTGGTCCGGCAACGATGGTCGAAGATTATTCCATTGGCTATCCGACTGAAGATAATTACCAATTCTATCCTGGATATACCCAGGGTGTTTTCTGGGCGGATGCTTTAGGTCGTCATACACTCACATTCTACACATACGGCCAGAAAAGCAATTCAGTTGTAGTAGATGTGGTGCCGTATAGCGGCCAATACATTGGGCCGACACAGATCCCATCAACCACTACCCGCAAAACAAGCATAACCATAGGCTACACCGGTCAGGGAGAGATTCATCAGCCTCAAGGCATTCCACAGCAAACTGAACCAAACGTAATTCCAGAGGAGACTATCGAATCTGAACCGGTTGAGCAGCCTCAAGGAGTTGTGGAAGGGACGCATTGTCCTTGTGTTGGGCAACCATGCACATGTCTTTCACCTGAATGGTGTAGTATACATCCTCAACCATTCCCAGGGACTATTGTGGAGAAAGGGGAACGTTGTTTGACTTATGTTACTCGTGGGTGTGAAGAATGCGAAGAAGGTAAATGCTATTGCAATTGCAATGACGGAATTAATACCGAAGCGCCAGGATGCGCACAGACACCATGTTATATGATGAGTGAAGTCCAATGCCCTGGTAATACCATGGAACAGCCCCAGGAAACTCCACAAGCATCAAGTGATCAATCAGGTCCAGGTGACCAACAACAAGGGAATGAAATGTTCTTGGGTTATGAAAAAACTGGATATGATGTATATTTAGATGGAAATTATGTAGGGACAGATGGCGAAAATGGCGATGCCCCTGATGGCAATTTCATAATATATGATATTTCATGTTGGGCAACCCATACAATAGTCGTCGATGATGGAGAATTCACTCATACCCTGGATTATCCTTTTGACTGTGGAACACCATATTCAATTAACGTGGGGGATGAGCTCTTCGTAGTGGGGAGTTCTCAATAAGGACATCCAGAGAAGGACTTGTCTGGACAGAAGACAGAAGCCGCTATTTAACGGGATAAGCACTTAGGAATCTTATGTGTACTTTGAAGCGGCAAAGCATCGAGCGGGCACAAAAGATCTTTGACAAGGTCACCATGGAGAACCCGTAGGCGGCATTAACGCTATGCTGTCGTTGCACTCTCTTTTGGATACCTTTTCGGGTCGTTAAGCGGGCTTTTACAGGTCGAATATGCCATTAGAAGGGGCTGCGAAATGTGGTATCTTTGCCCCATAAACGCAGCAGATTGCATACCACCAAATTTTCACTGAATCCACAATTGACTTTCAGGTAGCAGCTCCTCACCGTGCCAGTCATTAAATATAAATGCGAACCGAGAACCCACCAGGGTCTCATATCCCATGCGACGTCCGATATCTCCCTTGCTTGATCGGCTTGCATCCTGCGGGGGAAACAGGGTGGACCCCAGCAAGACCGCGAGCAGATCAGCCACTATTCGAAGTATTATCCGAAAGCGGGGAGCGGTAGCCTCGTGGAGATGGTCACTTCCGCTTGCCGGGAAGTGATGAACAGGAGTTGATGATATAGTTCTGGTATTGCATGGATTAGAGGTTGGGAAGTCGGAAAAAGCAAGGTCTTATAATACGTATGCCTACTTTAGTATCATGAAAAGAAATGGAAAATTAATTCTGGTCAGCCTATTTTTGGTGGCAACCCTAATCGCCCCTACCTATGCACGGCTTCCCGCTACAGGAGATCATGTGATAATTTATACGGCAGGCATGATTAATCCTATAGGCTATGAAGGCACTATTACAGAGATTGGAAATGGCTTCGTAGATCTCATGTGTAATGAAGTGTTTTTTAGCTTTCCGGAGAATAAGCCAGAGTATAGGGAAACATTGGCAGAATTCAATCCGCCTAAAGACATCTGTATAGGCATAGGCGCGATCATTCGCCTGGAGTGGGTTTAAAAAAAGGATATAAATTATATAAATATACTCCTGTATCACGATTTCTTCGATTCTCTTTGCCTAATCGACTCACCACGCCAATAGAGCGCGTTTTCATCAGTTGGATCGATCTCCAGTATCTTGTCGAAGCAGGCAATGGCCTTGTCGTATTGGTTCTGCATATGATACGACATACCAAGCATCCGCCATGCTTCCGGGTTTGTTGGATCAATTTTTGTTTGCTTCTCAAAGCTGCTGGCGGCTGTTGCATAGTCATTTAGATCATTGTAGTACAAAAGACCTAGATCCCACAAGGCGGCAGTTTCATTGGGATTTAATTCAAGTGCTTTCGTGTAACTCCTGATGGCAGGTTGATATTCTTCCAATTTTTGGAGTGCCGCTCCTTGGTTGACCAAAGCAGCTTCATTATTCGGGTCTAACTCTGTCGCTTTAGTGGCACAGGCCAGTGCCTGGTTGTACTTCTCCAATTTATATAGTGCCCAGCTCTTACCGCGCCAGGCGGCTGCGTAGGATGAATTGATTTTTATGGCCTCGTCATAAGACTCTACAGCATCCTCATACTTCTCCCTCTCGGTTAGAGCATCGCCTTTCCAATCCCAAGCGTAGACATCTTTGGGATCTTGCTTTATAGCCTCGTCGTAATACCTAATGGCAGCGGCATATTCACCAAATAGAGAATGAAGCATTCCAACCCCAATCATGCTGGAATTTGCTTTGCGGTAGCATGCAATAGCTTCATTGTATCTCGCTAATCTATCGAGAGAATTGCCCTTATTAACCCAGGCAGCCGTGAAATTCTGGTCTACTTCGATGGCCTTGTCATATGCATCAATTGACTCGCTGTACTTGCTCATGCTCCTTAGAGCATTGCCTTTATCGACCCATGCCCACTTATATTCGGGATCTATCTCGATAGCCTTGTCATACGCCTCAATGGATTTGTTGTATCTGCCCAAGGCTGCAAGTGTTCTTCCTTTATGATACCAAGCATCTGTGTAATTAAGATCAATCTCGATTGCCTTTTCTAACGCATCTAAGGATTCATAATATTTGCCTAGATCATAGAGCGAAAGGCCTTTGTTTCTCCATGCCCAACTGAATTTTGGATTTATTTGGATGGCTTTATCATACGCCTCTATGGATTCGTTATACTTGCCTAAGGCAGCAAGTGCTCTTCCTTTATAGTTCCAGGCATCCGTATATTCTGGATCTACTTGGATTGCTCTTATAAACGCATCCAAGGATTCATTGTACTTGCCAAATTCGAAAAGAATCGCGCCTTTCATGAGCCAAGGCCATCCAACTCTTGGATCTAGCTCAATTACCTCGTCACACACCTCAATTGACTCATTGTATTTGCCCAGCATGACAAGAGCGTAGCCTTTGCCACCCCATGCATATGTATAATTCCGGTCTAGCTCGATAGCTTTGTTGTAGGCCTCAATAGACTCGTTGTATTTGCCCAAATCCCTAAGAGAATCGCCTACATTTGCCCATTCCCACTCTTTAATTCCCCAAAAATCTGTCCCTATTTCAATTGCATTGATATAGGATTCTATGGATTCATTATATTTTCCCAATGAAAGTAGAGCATTGCCTTTGTTGTACCATGCGGACGTATAATTCGGGTATATCTCTATGGCTTTGTTATATGCTTCAAGGGATTCGTTATACTTTCCAAGATTATACAGCGCAATGCCTTTATTATGCCATGCATCAGAAAAATTCTGTTTTAGTTGGATTGCCTTTTCATATGCCTCGATGGATTCGTTGTACAATCCCTGCGAACGGAGTGCATCGCCTATCTCTAGCACCCATGCTACTGCTTTGATCATTCTTGCATTTTCATATAGGTTTACAGCTTTATCATATGCTTCCATGGCTTCATCGTGCTTGCCCAAACCAGCGAGAGCTACGCCTTTGCCGACCCAAGGAGTTGCCCAATCAGGATCTAGCGTGGTGGCATTGTTATAGGCTTGAATAGCTTCATCGTACTTGCCGTGATAACGGAACTCATCGCCTATGCTGTTCCAGGCTGATTGTGGATCTCCAATTCCAAGCCGGATGGCTCCGTAATAACTTTCAACTGAGAAGTACCGGGAGGGGCTTATTATTGCTTCATCAACAACTGTTCCATTTTTAGAAAGCTCCAGATGTACCTTATTCCCCCTGATCTCAATATGATGAATGGCTAGTTGATATCCTTCTTGAAGCTTCAAAGGATTGGCACTGGTAATAGTTTGTTCAATATAATTATTGAGGAGTACATGAGAAGGATCTGTGTCAGATACCTGCCATATGCGATCTATAGTGGCTATATCGGTGTCTGTTCCACGGAAGGCATTTTTGAAATTGACTTTAATCAGAGTGACATTTTTGGCATTTCCGATATCCTCAGTATAAATATAAAGCTTAATAAATTTTGTTTTGTTTACATTAACTTCTTGTATATTGGGTAGCACGATAATCGATGAATCGATTGTCTCGTTGTCCTTAGATAGCTCAACAAGTGTTTCATTTCCCCAAGGGTATATTGTTTCGATAGCCAGTTGGTAACCCTCTTCGAGTTTCAGTGGGCTTGCAGAGGTCAAGGTCACATTTTCAGATGTGTTACGAATCACAAGATCGGGATTTGTGTCAGATATCTGCAAAATACGGTCCACGATGGCTATATCCGTATCTGCTCCACGAAATGCATCTTTAAAATGCACCTTGATTATTTCAACGCCTTTAGCGTCTCCGATATCCTTGGTGTAGGTATAAGTATCATTTTCTGATGCTGCAACTCCAAATCCAATGCAGAGCACTACCAGAAGCGAGGCCAATCCGATCTTGAGCATAATCTTACCTGCGACACACTATTGGATATTTTACTATATGAATCGATGTTTATGTATAAGGGTAATGTGAAGCATCCTCATATTTGCTTTGATCCATTCTTATGGACCATATTCTGGTTTCATAACGCTAATTACAATTACCGTTAGGTTTAAATACATAACACACCAAGGCTATTACCGTTATGACAAAGGTCGTGGGGTACTGCAGGGTGAGCACCGAGAACCAGAATGGTGCAGACAGCTTTGGGCTTGAAACCCAGCGGGACGCCATCACAAAGTACTGCACGGCGAACGGCCTTGAACTGGTCCAGATTTACGAGGACCCTGCGCTTTCCGGGTCATTGCCGCCTCTGGAGAGGCCAGGTTTACATGCTCTGCTTGAGACTCTGAAGGCTGGAGACATCAAGCAGGTCATCGTGACTCGGCTGGACAGACTTGCCAGGGACACGATGCTATCACTCTGGCTGATGAAGGAGATCAAGAAGCTGGGGGCAGAGCTGGTAAGCATTGCGGAACCGGGCCGCTGGGATGACCCCACCCAGAAGTTGTTGTTAACTATGGTAGCCGCTTTTGCCGAGTTCGAGAAATCTCTGATAGCTTCGAGGCTTTCGGCAGGTAGGAAAACCAAGGCTAGACAAGGTGGATATGCCGGTGGGAAGGCTCCAATAGGCTATCAGGCCAAGAAGGGCGACAAAGCTCTACAACTGGATGAAGAGAAAGCCGCCGTGGTCAGGCGGGTATTCGAGCTACGCGATTCTATGCCAAATGCTTCCTTGCAGAAGCTCGCGGACACCTTGAATACAGAAGGCCACACGACAAAGCACGGCAAGCCATTCCATGCCATGCAGGTTAAGCGCATCTTGGATAGACGGAGCCTATACGAGGGCCGCTATAAGTATAGAGATGTAGAGGCCGATGGGCAGCACCAAGCGATAATTAACTAACTGCCGACCTGAGTTCGTGGAGCAAGATTCCTTGTGGGGGATGAGACCCCCGCACATCTACCCACATGGCTTAGATACCAAAAGTTTTTCTTAGATGCACAAATCAATGAGGCAGCTAAGGAGGGATTATTACAGTTGAATAGAGTGTTGGCTATTGCTTCTTTGCTTTTGAGCATGTTGCTAGTAGCACCTGCATTTGGGCCCTGCAACACTTGCATAAAAATTATTTTTGAGCAAATACCCTGTAACTTCTGAGGTTAATGAATGTTATGAAAGATACCAATAACGATACCATAGTTGTAATAATATTTATATAACCATATCCAATTGCTATGAGACTTTGTGTGCTAATAAATGCCAATAAAAATAATCCAAATTCCGTCTGATATCTCTCTCTCATGGTCTTGCTAATCTCATTGCGAAACCATAATAAATTCATAACTAGCTCGCAAAGGTACAATTCACCAATGAAGAAAGGAAATAAGAATATCAATCCATTCGAATAATCAAATATCTGCCCAACTAAAGATGCAATTTGAATAAGTGTATTTGTAGCGACATGTTGAACAAATGGGAGTTTATATGCAACACTTTGTGTAAAAATCGGTTGAAGAAGCATGATCAGGTACGAAAAAGTCATTTTTACCAATGCGATAAATATCAAATACGACCAGTAAATTGAAAAATTCGTCTTTAATTGTCGATGTTCCTCATTTTCTAGTTCTTTTTCATAAGGTATACCCAATTGTTTACAGGCTTTGATACGGGCTAAAGAATATATAAATATAAAGGCGAAGATTAAGGGGGTGAGAAGTATAGATGTCAATGCAGCTACACCTAATATGGAATGGATTATAGGATCATTAATCCAAAGTAAAACAAGATAATAAATTACGACCAATAATGTGTAAATATATGTAAATCGGAGGCCTCGAGATTGCTTGAAATAGGTCCATTTGAGTTCAATAATTTTAGGGTCGAATTGTAATTTACCGTTTTTAATAAGGCGCAGAAGTAGAAAATCATCGATATTATGATATGCAAAAAAAAGTACAAATAATTGTGTTGCAAAGAAGATTAAAATGAAAAAAAGAAATATACTCGCTCGAATAAAAAAATCTTCCATTATCAATGAAAGCTGAAAATTAAGGTTCGAATATCTACTAATGATATTCGGAGTCTGAAGATTTATTATAATAATACATAATAATCCTGCAGATATTAAAATAAATTCGGCTTGAAAATCATCTTTTTTGTCTAATACATATGCTTCATTCAAGCATCTCAAGTGAAGTATTCTATATCGTAATTTCCTCAAAGGATTTCCAAATAAAAAAGTTGCGGTCAAAAGTAATAAACCTAGAAATGCTAATTTAATTCCATAAAATGCTCTTTCATAATCATAATTATCATTGCAGCCTGAAGAAATGGCCGTCAAGGAGGCATTAATAGGATCAATGATATTATTGTAATAATTGATACATTCCAATTTGATAGGCTCTTTTTCTATGGGTCCAGTTAAATATGTATTAAATCCATAAACAGTAAATAATAATCCAATTACGAGACAAATATAACCAATATATACGATAATTCTACTTATATTTTTAATCATTAGGGAGATATTAAATTACTTACGATATAAACTTTACTTAGAGGAATCCTAAAACTAGCTTTCAACAAGCCTATAATCTTTATTGCAAGATTCTCGAGCCTTAAAATCGATTTAAAAGCCGGATCTCCCCGTACCGATGCAATCTGCTGAATACTTGCCCGGTTCATCGTCAATACAATGGCATCTCGGTCGGATTGGTTCTGGCCAATTTTCGGCCGTAGAAGTTCATCGCCCTCGTATGAAGCCACCTGAGAGATATTTTCTGTATTACGTCGTTGCGTGTTGTTCGCCAATAAAGAAGAGTGTGTGTAACCTGTAATCCATCTTATCCTTTTTTTCGATATGCGTTATGTCAAGATATTATTATAAGGCCACTTTCCAGCTCAAACTCTCTAGGTCTACGCGCAAGATAATACAGCCCGTCTTTAATTTAGCCGATATCGAAAAATCGTACTTGCTCAATATCATGTTGTTTTTCAGGAATGGGATAAAACTTAGGCGACCAAAAAATACTAATACAAATATCTAATATTTTGTTTGTGCAGGATATTATACGAGAAGAAATAATAGCTCTTGAAATAGACAAGATCAACTTCAAACACGCGGGGTGGATTAAATAAAATTTTAGTATCGTATCATCACTCTACTTAATGTATTTATAAACAATAGCAAAAGCCCCCATCCTGCGAGACGTTCTATAATAGGCCAATATTTAATATTTTTTATATATATATTATATGTATCATCGCCTAATGGATACAACTCCTTCGGTGCTGAAAGCAATATAACCAGACTAAGCCAAAGCGATTGGCTCAATTTTTCAAAATTATTCTCGTTATTTAAATTTTTACTTTTGCTAATCCAAAAATATATGAGTCCAAAAAATATTAATATAATTGCCGCTAAACGAATTGTGTAATCGATTCGCACGCCATACCCACAGGAGCATAAAGCAAACATGTCGAAGTATTTGTACCAGTCAGACCAAGGCCTATGGTCCTGTTTCCAAGCTCTATATTCATAATATATCTCGTCAGCTACTTCGAACCTTTCTAAGTCTCTGAAATTTTTGATCAATGCTAGATAGGTGATACCGTCATCACAAATAAGGCGAGTAGATTGCGGCCAATAAATATCTAAACGATCAAAAGTTGCTCCTGTTAGATTCAAAAATCCTAAAAAGATGGAACCTCTGAAGTCATTGGTTTCTTTAAATGCAGATTTGTTAAAATCAGCGCCTTTTTTAAACTCTGCTCCTCTGAAATTTGCCGTTTTTATGAATTGACGCCCCGTAAAGTAGGCTGTCTCGTTGAATTTAACCTCCTCAAAAGTGGCATTTCCACTAAACGTATTTCGATTAAAAGAATCGTCTACAGAACCTATATCAAAAACCTCTTCAAAAAATTCTTCCATACCAGCCCCACCACTAAGGATAGTTTTTGGAAAGATAGCGGTTGGCCCAAAGTTAGCGGTCCCGTTGAATATTGAACCTGCAAAACGAGCACCTGCATCGAATTTAGCCCCGCCAAAGTCGGCTAGTGCGCTAAAAATGGAGTGTCCAAAAGCTGCATAATTTGTGAACTCAGAATAGCTGAAATCAGCAGATCTATTGAATTTGGTGCCACGAAAAAAGGCGTCCCCATTGAATGCAGATCCTGAAAATGTTATTGTTTCATTAAAAATAGATGAGAAAAAGTTCGCATCCCCTTTAAATGTGGTAGATTTAAAATCGACTAAATTTTCGAATAATGCACCCGAAACGGATAAATTTCCTTCTATTTGAGAATATTCTATGGTTATTGGAGACGATACAACCATTACGCCTTGAGAATATGAGCTATTCATTCCAGATTTTATTGGCAAATCCAATTTATTTAAGTCTAAATCACCTTTAATTGTTACATACTGATAATTTACGGGCTGCCCCATTTTTATCTTATATAGGATTTCACTAGCCTGGATCATTTTAATATCAATATAAGAGACACCAGCACCACCAATACATTCAGCAGGCATGCTTACGAGCGAAATTAGTAGAACCAAGATTGGTAGTGGCCTCGCAATTCTTTTCACAAGGGAAAGGTTACAGCTTTACTACAAAATTAGCCTATTGGTAGTTCTCTTCAACGCTGCGAGCTGGGCAAATATGTACAACTCGCAAATCGTGGGGTACTTATTCCATATCCATTAACCCACAGACTAATATTATGAGATATAATTTCACCTCAAAACCCCTGATGGTACGCGGCGGATTGTGGATTCTCTGGCAGCGTTCACTGATAGCGATTAATCGCTATCGGCTGATTGTAAACCTGGTGGTATCAAAAGTGTGGGAATGGGTTGTTAGGCCAAAGAGGATTTAGGCCGATTTGGGAAGGTTGTACAATTGGGTGCGTGTAAGCTACATTTCGTAGGCGTAATCATGGTGATCGAAGTTCACGAACCAAATTTCATTGCCGACAATTTTATAAATAATAACCCAATTGCCAACGTGACAACTACGATAACCGGCCAGATTCTTGGTTAAAGTCTCTCCGATTTCAGGGTTATCAAGGATCTCCCTGATCTTCTTGAGAGTCCTTTCCTTTAGAACCGCGTTCTTCTTAGTCAACCGCTTGAAGTTTTTATCATAAAGAGGCGATGAACGCGGTATATACGCCATGCTGATCTACAGTTTTTCTAGGTACTCTATGAACTCATCAGCATCCTTGAATCGCTTTCCAAGACCTGCCTTAAGCTCGGATTCACCCTTCAAGGTCCCAGCAACTATCCGCGCATCCTCTTCAAGCGGTATAGCCTTCTTTTTGGGCATCTCAGCACCCTTTGCCTTCATCCAGGTATGCTCAGACGTGATACGTTAAGCATTTTTCGGCGCAACGCTCATGCCCCTTAATAGTTCTATGTCATTTTTAAAAGTCTAAATGTAATGCCATAGAACTATTTAACCATGCACAAAACGGACGCGGGTGAAAAAAGAAACGCTCTGCAGAGGGAGGGCCTGGAGCTGGCCAGGGGTGCAAAGGCAGCAATGAAGGCGGCCAAAGTCCTGGCCAGGCCTGGAGAGGATCAGAAGTACACATAAGATTATGCTGATGCACAGAATGCTCAGTCCTTAGCAACTCCCGAAAAAGCACTTAAAAGGTAGACGGCTAGGCAGACGATAAAGCGAGACCCTGGCATGAAGGGGGAAAGCCGTGGTCCGTGAGGACACGCCAGGGCCTCATGTCCCATGTGAGGTTTCCAGAAAGATAACATTTGTGGGCTTATTGCGGGATGGAGGACGGCGGCGGGCCTGCATACCAAGTCTCCTCCGAAAAAGTTAACTCCTCATGAGTCTATAATCATGATACAAGAGTAATGTATCATGACTCATGAGTCATGGGGGGTAGCATGAGGCTCATATCTATTTGTAATCATAAAGGAGGATGCGGCAAGAGTGCTACGGCCACAAATTTAGCAGCATGTCTCGCCTTGAAAGGAAAACGTGTTCTGTTGATAGACCTAGATCCGCAATGTACTGCTTCTGATGCTTTGGGCCTAGATGTGGAAAACTTAGGGAAACAGATGTTCGATGTCGTCCTCAAAGAGGCATCCCTAACTGACATTATACGCCCGACCGAGATAACAAACCTTAGCATAGCCCCTTGTAACATGGATCTAAAAGTGGCAGAGAAGCAGATCGAGGGGCAAAACGGTAACGAGTATATCTTGAAGGAGCAAATACCTTCTCTGGATGGTTTTGATTTTATCATAATGGATACCCCACCCAATATTGGTCCATTAACTCTCAACAGTATGGCGGTTGCCACCGAGCTAATAATCCCGATCCAATGCGAGTACTGCTCTCTGCGTGGCATGTCGCAACTCATGGCAGTTGCAGATATGGCCGAAGAGGCTCTTGGCAATCAACCAAAACGCCGCATCCTTCTCACCATGTACACTCGAACCAATATAGGCAACCAAGTGGTTGATGCAGTGCGGTCACATCATGGCGGGAATACCTACAACACGGTCATTCCGAGGAACGTCAAGGTAGCCGAAGGGCCAGCGCAGGGAAAACCTGTTGTTGTCTATGCGCCGGATTCGACCGGTTCTATTGCATATCAAGCTCTTGCTGAGGAGGTATTACACGATGAATAAACCAATCCCCGTTTCGCGTATGGGCGGTCTATTTTCGACTAAGAAGGATTCAGGAGCCATGAGTAATGAGTCACGAGTCACGAATAATGAGGCATGGAATACAGGAGACGGAAATCAGGAATCACGAGACATAACTCATGAATCGAGAGTATTGAGTCATGAAACATTACCGACGAAACATGAATCAGGAAAGATTGACCAACGCGCTTTTGACTCGGCCGTAACTCAGGGGTGCAAAGATCCGAGGATTTCAGCGTACTCGCCTCTTGTCATGTGCGTGCTGCGGTACATGAGGAAGACGACTCCCGAGTTCTCTATGAGTGAAGTAGCAAGCAGCTTGCTGGAAGATGCCATCCGGGAGAGATACCCCGAACTTTCAAAGCAAGTCGAAACGGCACTTGCTAAAAGGTGACTGTGGAGGAGATCAGGGCTAAACGCTGGTGGCAGTTCTGGAGGAGAGGATAAAGTGGACGTAAATTTAACGGGTCCAGTTACGACGAATACGACTTTGATAGCTTTGATGAGGTGAGGCCCGAAGACTGACCGCGACGACAAGCATTCCGGGACAAGAAGAAGCGACGACAGACACACGGCCTTTTCTAGTTATACCGATGAGTTCATTTGCCCCCTTAGTCGTCTGTGAAATGAAATGACAAGTGATCTAGTAAAAGGAACTTTCATTATAGTTTCACGTTATAGTAGGTTGCTATGAAACTCTTGAAAGGGATACGCGACATACCTAGAATACTTGCGTCATTGTGTTTAGCGTTAATTGGAATTTATGTAACATGGGCGGCGAGCATAAATGTTTTGAGTTACGCGATTGTTCTAGTAATAGTAGCGATTTTTTTATTCGCAATGGCATATTTAGTATATACGAAGAAGAATCATATGGCAATTAGTCTAGTAAAAGGAACTCTCATATTTGCGATAATAATGACAACGCTTTTGATTATATATGCAATCGTTACCACTCATCCAAGTGCTCCTGATCTAACTATTCGTCATGCTTCCGGATTCGGAAACTATACTTTCGATGGGCAAGACGAGGTTACTGCCACAGTGAAGAAGGCAACCGATCCCTATCATATGGTGCCCATGAAAGAGCTTACAATTGAATATGGATATGCCAAGGATGGTGCATCGTACAGCTTAACCTCGACGGGCAAGAATCTGCATGCCTATGTCGACTATTCTATGGACGGCTATGTAGTTGTTCTTCAGCCCAAACGATCTTCACTAACTAAAAGGGAGTTCATGGCCATAGTCGGTACATTCCATCGAGTCGATTAGTCAAAACGCTTTTGGAGGATTTCATAAGCCTGCTATCTTGCCGCCTTCGGAGGAGGAGAGGAAAAGTCAAAGTCTGGCTATTCTAGAGGAGGATGTGAAGCGCTGGAAAAATAGTAAAAATTTTACTTTTACTATCTGGAGAAAACATGACCTAGATCCTTCTTTCCTATCTATTTATATACATGGATTTCTATTCTATCTCTATCTCAGACTAATCAATATCAATCAATCTGAGAAATTCCCCTCAGATTCTGCTGGTTTTTTGTGGCGCCCCTAGGGGATAACGAAATTACTAATAGTAAAATTTTTAGTATTTCGAGAGCATAATGAGAACTCGTTTCCTCTTATCCCCATTGGCCTTACCGACTGTATACCTTCCCGGAGAGGCCTTCATTAGGGCTTCTATCGCATCTCCGAGGAGTACGTTATTGACACCGAGATGCCCCTTCAATGCTTCAAAGGTCGCTCTATGATCCGGCCTAGCCACCAAGTACTTCTCAATCTTCTCAACGCGGGATAGGACTGTCTTGCCGGGCTCCTTGTGCTCAAGTTTGGCGATCCTCTGCCTATCAAAAGCTCGCTCTTGCGCTACATGGTCTTGGAAAGCCTCTAATTCGCGTTTTAACCCACTATTCTCCTCTTGGAGGTATTGGACTACCATGAGGATCTGATCTAGCCCTTCCTGACCATCCTGCGGGGCCTCTCCCCCCTTCCCGGACCCAACCCCTCTCTCCTCTTCCAGAACGGAGATCCGGTCCTCAAGAGGCGTGGTGGCCCGTTCGATGGCCTCCTGAACGAGATCTTGAAGCTGGCCGTAGGTCAAGGTTATGAGTTGGTCGGAAGGCTGGACAAAATCGGCTCTGCCTGATGCAAAGTTATTTATGCTTGCTGTAGCTACCTCTATCATACTGTTTCGCCCCCTATGTCGAGGGTTCTTCAGCACGGGGATCTGACCCCCGTGTTGAAACCGATTTTTTGATTTCTGTTGCTACAGCTGATAGTAGTGATTAATATTAAACGTTATGCTAACATGTCGCAGCATTCGCTATTTTAAGGTCTGAGAATCTCGATGAACCAGATGGCACTCTTGAAGACGATGACCTGCTTGTGTCCAACTTCGATGAGCAGCTCATAGGGGTTGAACCCGCGCAGGATGCCCGTGATAGGCTAACCGAATGAAATCTCTTAAGCCGGGAAACCTCTTAGCTGAGTCCTTTATAAAGCAAATCTTTTTACATTATTAGTTAATATTAATCGTGATGGTAGGGATTAGTATGAGCAAAACCAAATTGATGATAGTAGCCTTATTCGGATCGATGTTGTTTGGGATAATCTTATTTGGCGCGTCGGCTCAAACAGCATCGATCTTAAAATGGCATGGGAATGGACACTACTATGAGTTAGTAAAAGAGGGAGACAACAGATTTTGGAAAGATGCATATGATTATGCGCAGAGGCAGAAATTTATAGAAAATGATACGGGATTAGTATACCGTGGACATTTAGCTGTCATTACCTCACTGGATGAACAGACTTGGATTTTTGACAATTTTCTTTCGCCTATAGTTAACCCAAAATGTTTCATTTGGCTAGGGGGCTTCCAAAAAGAACAAAATAAAGGCTGGCCTGCAGAAGGGTGGTTCTGGGTGACCGGAGAACCATGGTCATGGACTCATTGGGCAAGTGGAGAACCGAATGATGGCGGTACTCCCAGAGATGAAAGATACTTAACGATGTATCGGGATGGAGGGTGGAATGATCTTGCAGGTTCAAGTGATATTATTAGTGATTGGGCAATGGCGTTTCTTATAGAGTACGAGCCTTCTGAGATATTAAATCGTACCGTTCTAAACTTAACGAAGATCATTTCACCACACTCGATAAAGAATGGACAGAATACGAGAGTAATTATTAAATTAGAAAACACTGGGATAACGACAATTAGTGATATTGAAGTGGCAGATATTCTCTCTCCGGATTTCATCATCAGTGGTGAGACATCAAAAAGATTCGAAATATTGAAGCCCGGCGAATCAAGAAGCTTTGGATATCAGATACAATCAACGAGTGCCGGAAAATTTGACATGGGACAGGCTACTGCATTGTTTGCCGATGAAGATGGAAATTATCACACCGTAAAATCAAATTCCCCGATGGTTGAGGTCATTGAGCCAATTGGCGGCGGGATTTCAGTCGCTACAATCGAAGGGGCGGTCTGGGAGGTTGATTCCAGCACAGGAGGGACAATTCAAGCTGCGGTAGATCAAGCTAAGGACGGCGACACGATAAAGGTAGCTTCTGGAAGATACTCTGAGCATGTTAAAGTAGATAAGTCGCTAACCATTATCGGAGCTGGTCCAAACGAGACTCTAGTTGATGGTAGTAATGCCGACTCAGTGTTTATAGTTGGCCACAATAATTCAAACGTGAACGTAACACTCTCGAATATGACTATCCAGGGAGGGACAGGAAAGGATACTGATTTAGAGGGCAAGGTCTGGAAGTGTGGCGGTGGTATTTGGAATGCTGGGACGCTGGAAGTGAATGCCTGTAGTATTGCGGGGAATAATGCAAGTATCGGAGGCGGTATTTTCAACGAAGGCACGCTAACTTTGACAAGAAGCACCATCAGGGGGAACAATGCTCGAGAGCGAATTAGCGACACCGGGCACGGTGGTGGTATCTATAATTGGCACCCTGGAACTCTGATATTGGACAACAGCACTATCATCAACAACACTGCATTTGATCTAGGTTGCGGTGGTGGGATCGATAATCAGGGCAATGCGACTGTCATAAACAGCGAGATTACCGGAAATAAAGCTCAGTATGGTGGTGGCATTTACAACTACTTAGGGATAGCCAAAATAAGAATGAGCAAGCTCTCAAATAACATCGCACCTTCGGGAGGCGCTATTGGTTGGGAGGGAAACAGAGTAGACTATGATAGCACTGTGATAATAATGGATAACAGCATACCGGAAATCAATCCTCCTTAAAAATCTGGGTGTAGATCTGAGATCCGGGATACTTAGGTCGAGGGAGGAAAGGAGCGGCTAGGCATCACCGAAGAGATGCTTTTGAAGCTATAGTGCAGGCTGGAGGCTTCTAAGCATCTACGTGGCCATATCTTTCCCTTCCTCGGCTCTAAGGAATTTAATGGATCGCTCCACCATATAAATGGCAAGACATGCAATCTAGCACCTTCGATGTTAAAGAGCGCCGTAAGCGCATTATCGTCTTCAAGGTCGGCAAGCTCTGGCTATTCAAGCAGTTCTTCGATAACAAGGAGATCTTCGAGGCGCTACGTAGCACCAGTTCCGTGCTGCTGTATAGCAAGTCTTGGGTTTTGAGCGTGTTGGAGCCTACAGATGGAAATATTTTATATTTGCATTTTATATTTTTATTAATCCGCACCTGGGGGCCCGATCCGCATTTGCAGAATAAAAGCCGCAAAATGATTACACAGGACTTATAAATTATTCATTAATATTTCCAAATTATGTAAATTTATTCTCCAAAAAAGAAAACTACATATACTAATATTACGAATATCATCATAAAAATTTCGGAGGAAGGAAAAAATGACGGCAACAACTAGATTTGCTCTGCTGGTCCTCGGACTAGGGCTGATCTTAGGTTCGGCTATAGCCTCGGAATATGCTTTTGGAAGCAAGGTTCTCGCAACAGACAGCGATGTGGGAATGCCACTCGTTGCAATCCCTATCCCTCAGGGACCAGTTACCATAGAAGCCTGGGATGTAGGCACAAATCCAACATTTTACGATGATCAAGATATCGTGTATCTGCATTTCGGCCCAGCTCTTGGTGCAATAGAAGCCAATGATATAAGACTCTCTCCCTACGGAAGCGACCCAGCCGGATCAAAGGTGACTCCTTTCGATAATGATATCGGTGGATTGCCA
>CAYHEV010000034.1:0-16926 GCA_964355725.1 uncultured Candidatus Bathyarchaeia archaeon
ACCTGAAACCTATGTCATCGGTTAACTTGTAATTTCGCAGCAAAATTTTGATTTTCTCGCATGTCTTCGGTGTATAAAGATGATTCGGTGATTTTCCATGCAGTATCTTCTCCACGCCTTCCGTGAAAATTCCCGTGTATCCCATTTCTTCCACAGTTCTCGCTATTGCATTATTATAGAGTAACTCGGTGTTCTCAAAAACCTTGGGTACATAACCAAGCAGATCCCTGAGTGTTTGCTGATGCATCTTTACTTGTTCAGTAAATTCTTCCCTAGCAGGGTAAAGGCCTGCCAGTGAATGATAATAAGTTTGGCTCAAGAACTCCACGCAGCCTGTTTCTGCTAACTGTTTGAAAGATTCCAAAAGATCTTTGTTAAACATGTCGCACTGTTCTAGGAAAACTCCAGAGATGCTGAATGAGACCTTGGCTTGCTTTCTCGATTTCCTGTAACTGTCGATTACGTCAAGTAATATCTGGTTCGATGGGAAATAGCATTTTTTACATGCTCTCTCAAAAATCTCTCTGTTAGCATTGTTGTCAAAATAGTAATCAAACAGTTCTTCCTTTTTTACACGCTTATAATTCTTGTTTTCCCAAAAGAAGTCTTTTCTCATCCTATGCGGCTGATGAACTTCAAACACAAATACTATGTCGGTCAACGTGCTATCCTCTCTTCCTTTTTATAAGTCCTGTCATTTATTTCTGATTTGCTATAGCCGAGACCTTGCCAGTTGAAAATGTAACTTGGATTCTGATGCTGGATTCATAATTTATTTATCCTTTCTGCCGGCATTCTTGTGTAACCAAAAAGGTGAATCTAAGTGTCAATTGAAAGAATTAGAGTGGAGAACGAACAAGAGCTAGAACAGATGATAACAAAGGAAATCAGCCAGATCGAAAAAGAACTAACCATAATATGCAACCATGTTCCAATAAACGACAAAACAACCCTTGACATATTATGCCATGATGTCAACGGACAGCTTGTAGTTCTGCAATTGAACGTTAGCGAAGATGACACCATGCTCATACAGGGTCTGCAAAGCTTAGACTACCTTGACAAATTCAAGTCCTTCCTAAAGGCAACTTACAATAAACACAAAATCGACGACACAGAAAAGCCCCGACTGATTCTGATAGCACCAAGCTTCTCAGACGCACTGCGTCATGCTGTTGAAAGCATGAAGGGAATGCACATTGATCTATACGAATGGGAATATCTGAAGCTAGGAGACCACAAAGGCCTCCGCCTCCAACCAATTTTTGCTTGGAACCTAACACAAAACCAGAAAGAAGAGAAACAGATCGAGAGAAAACGCGAAATGAAGCCAATGAAGAAAAAAGAACCAACATCAGAACCTGAAAAGAATGCAGAACCTATAACTGAGTCTAAACCAGAACCACCAAAGCCAAAGGAAGAAGCCCCGAAGTTTCCATTTCCGCCACAGGCAGAAAAACCGAAAGAGCAAAGAGAACCTTTCAGACCACCAATCCCCGAAGAACCCCAGAAAAAGAAACTGAAACTATTCTAAAACCATCGTTTCTAGTTTCCTTGTCTCTTCTCTAGAAATGTTCAAAGTGCTTTGCTAGTGGTATCTACTTGCGAATTGGATTCTTTGTCTGGGAATACCCGCCAGCGCTTGTCGGCGGTTTAGGTACTTACGCGGAATATGTGACGCGAGAATATGTTTCCATGGGTAACGATGTAACGGTCTTCACACTTAACCCCGGTAATTTGAAAACAAGAGAAATCATGAGAGGAGTGGAAGTTCACAGGCCATTAATTGCTGATGCAAGCAATGTTTTTCCCATGTTCGTCACTGAAGACCTGAAGAAATGGGGAACAAATATACGACTATTTAATGATATACTCATTTACAACATATTGAGTTCCACGAAGTTTTTGAACAGTATGTTGAAAAAAGAGGGATGCAACTACGATGTGGTCTGTGTGCATGACTGGCTTAGTAGCATAGCCGGTATTATAGTCAAAAACGAAACGAAAGTTCCAGTTGCCTTTCATGTCCACAGCACCGAATGGGGCAGAAGCGGTGGACAAGGTTCAGAGGTTGTTTCGCACTTTGAATGGGAGACGGCTCAGAAAGCCGACAGAATTGTGACAGTCAGTCATGCGATGCAAGAAGATCTGACAAGACATGGATGGCCAACGTCAAAAATAAGTGTAGTCTGGAACGGCGTAGATCCTGAGCGTTACGATCCAGATGGCTGCAAGCCTGATGAGGTAGAGGCAATTCGTACTAGATACAACATAAAACCTGACGAGAAGATGTTGCTGTTTCTGGGAAGACTTACTTGGGTTAAGGGGGTTGGCAATCTTGTTCAGGCGATGCCTTTGGTTTTGGAGGAATATCCGAACACTAAACTGGTTGTCTTGGGCAAAGGTGAACAGCAGAACGACATAATCGAAACTGCAAATAGACTTGGAATAACTGACAAGGTCGTTTGCAAGTTTGAATTTGTACCAGAGGATGAACGCATCTTGCATTATGCAGCCGCTGATGTTTGTATCTTCCCATCTGTCTATGAACCTTTTGGAATAGTGAGCTTAGAAGCTATGTCGATGGCGAAGCCATTAATAGTAGGAGCTCAAGGAGTAGTCGGCTTCAGAGAACAAGTGGTTCCGTTTGGACCAGACCAGAATGGTGTACATGTTAATGCTGGAAATCCTGCGGACATTGCGTGGGGAATTAAAGAAGTCTTGTGTGATTCTGATAGAGCAAGAAAGTGGGGAGAAAACGGGAGGAAAAGAGTGCTGCAGTATTTCACGTGGAGAAAAGCCGCGGAACAAACACTGCATATTTACGAAGCGCTTCAACATCCACAAGAGCAGTCCGAATATAGAGTAGTCGATTTGATGGAGAAATTGACGAGAAAATAAAAAGTGGAGATGTTAGTTTCTTCGAGCCGCAGCTTTCTCCAGCGCTGCAACACCAGGTAATTTCTTGCCCATGAGAAAATCTATTAGCGCTCCTCCTGCAGTGCTAACATACGAAATCTTGTTTGATAGCCCAAATTCCTGTAGTGCTGATATTGTGTGGCCTCCTCCTGCGACTGAAAATGCTTTCGAATCTGCGATTGCTTCAAAGACTTTCTTTGTTCCACATGCGAATTCGCTGTTCTCATAAACTCCCATGGGTCCGCTGACCACCACTGACCTTGCATTTCGTATTGCCTTAGTGTAGTCTTTGATCGTTTTTGTTCCAATATCCAATATCGAGTGGGCAGTTGGTAGTTCCGTGATGGAGATTTCTTTTCTTTTTCCTTGCACTTCAACAGCAACATCTTCTGGAGTTTTGATCCTGCTAGGATATTTTTGTAAAAGTTGTTTTATTCCTGGTATCAGGTTCATAAGTTTTTTCTGTTTTAGAAAATCCATGTTCGGTTTGCCAAGGTCTAAACCGTCTGCAACGAGGAAAACTTGGCTAACTACGCCACCAGTGAGCACATAATCTGCTATGTTGTTGTCCAGTACGTATTTGGAGATTTCAAGAGAGTCGTCTGCCTTGGCACCTCCAAGGACGAATAGGCAGGGTTTTTCCGGATTTTCTACAACTTTGCTTAGAGACTTCAATTCTTTTTCCATTATTCGCCCTGCAACGCTTGGCAATACTGCCGTGAAGCCTACCATCGATAAATGTGCCCTGTGTGCCGCTGCAAAGGCATCATTGACGAACAAGTCCGCCAATGGAGCAAGGTTTCGAACTGGTTCTGTTTTCGCATGTTCTTCCGGTGTTCCCTCTTTCGTTTCACCGGCATATGTCCTAACATTCTCTAAGACAAGAATTTCGCCTTTCTCCAAGTTTCTGATTGCTACCTTGGCCTTTTCGCCGAAAAGGTCGTCTACATATTTGACTGGTTTGTGCAAGATCTTGCTGAGGATTTCAGTGTGTTGTTTTAGGGGTATGAAATCCGGGTCGTTTTTTCTTCCTTGATGTGCGAGGATTACGACTTTTGCGTCTTTCTCAACAAGTTCCTTGATGGTCGTTTCACCGTGCGCGCGGATCCTCACGTCTTCAAGTACCTTCTTGGTTTTAGGGTCGACTGGCGAGTTAAAATCAACTCTGACAAGCACCACTTTGTCTTCTACTTTTACATCATCCAAAGTCAGATACTTCGCCATTTGCTTCGCCTCTATTACTTAAAAGAAAAAACGTAGGGAAGATTTTAAGCTTAGGCGCTCAGTGACCTGTTTAGAAGCCTGCCTTTTCTCCTATCAGTTCAATCAGTTCGACCATGCGACACGAGAAGCCCCATTCGTTGTCGTACCAAGCGAGGACTTTGACGAAATTGCCTCCTAGAACCATCGTTGACTGTGCATCAAACGTTGCTGAATACGCGCTGTGGTTGAAATCTGACGAGACAACGGGGTCTTCGGTGTAGTCCATTATGTCTTTCAATGGTCCTTCTGCAGCTTTCTTGAAAGCCATGTTGATCTCTTCTTTAGTTGTGTTTTTCTCCAGTAGGCACGTCAGGTCTACTATAGAGACGTTTGGGACTGGAACGCGTAGAGATATCCCGTTCATTCTTCCGGTGAGTTCTGGAAGAACAAGAGTTGCCGCTACAGCTGCACCCGTGGTGGTTGGAATAATGTTTATTGCTGCTGCCCGTGCGCGGCGCATGTCCGAATGAACTAAGTCTTGAATTCTTTGGTCGTTTGTGTAAGCGTGGGCTGTATTCATTAATCCTTGTTTTAGGCCGAAGTTTTCGTGGAGTATTTTTGCAACCGGAGCGACGCAATTCGTAGTGCAGGAAGCGTTTGAAATTATGTTATGTTTTTCGTGGTCGTACTGTTGGTGGTTTACTCCAATGACTATTGTCGTGTCTGGGTTTTTGGCGGGTGCGGAGATCAAGACTTTTTTGGCTCCTGCTTTGAGGTGCATCGAGGCTTTTTCTCTATCTGTGAATAGTCCGGTTGATTCTACAGCCAAGTACACGTCTTGGTCTTTCCATGGTAACTGTGTAGGGTCACGTTGTGAAATAGTCATTATCTTTTTTCCTTTGACGACTATTGCGTCTTTTTCTGCTTGAACTGAAAATGGTGCTCTTCCATGAACAGAATCGTATTTTAACAAATGTGCCAATGTCTTAGCATCTGTTATGTCGTTTACAGCCACGAAGTCTATTTTCGCGTTTCTTTCTATGGCTGCTCTAAACAGAAGACGTCCAATTCTTCCAAATCCGTTAATTGCTACTCTTATTGCCATTCATACTTCACCTTATTCACTTGTGGTGAAAATACTAGTCACTATCCTCAATAATTAATTTTCCGTAGCACTTGGAGGAAAAAGATGGTGCGTTTAGCGGAGTTTCATTAGAACCATTTCCGCGGCTAAAACCAGTGGTTCCCAAGTTTCACACAACGGAGGCGCATAAGCAGTGTCTGCCTTAGCTAGTTCTCGAACTGTCATCTGCTTTTGGATGGCGAAGGATATGGCGTTTATTCGTTGAGTTACTTCTTCTCCGCCGACAATTTGGGCGCCGATTATCCGCTGTGATTCTCTCTCAACAACAAGCTTCACTTTTATAGGTAAGGCGCCTGGATAGTAGTCAGCTTTGGTCTTTGATGTTATCGTTCCTGTTACGGTTTCAATTTCGGCTTTTTGAGCGAATGTTTCTGTCAATCCAGTTACCCCGATGTCTGTGTCGAATAGTCTTGAGACGGCTGAGCCTAGACATCCTGTGAATAGTGCGTAGCTTCCTGCAGCGTTGATGCCTGCGATTTTCCCATGTCTTACGGCTACGGTGCCGAATTGCGCTAGGGCTGGTTTCTGCGTTATTATGTGCGTTGATTCTGCGCAGTCGCCTACGGCGTAGACGTCTTTGATGTTGGTTTCCATTCTGGCATTGGTTTTTATTGCTTTGGTCTCTCCTAGGACTATGCCCCCGTTGGTAGCGAGCTGAGTGTTTGCTCTTACTCCGAAGGCGCTGACGAACAGATCTGCGTCAAACTGTTCTCCTCCTGCGACTGCTCCGGTGACTTTTTCGTCTCCGAGAAATTCTTGGACACTTTTTCCTGCCAACACTTTTATTCCTTTTTGCTGGAGCATTTCTTCGGCTACTTTTGCCATGTCTGCGTCCAGCATTTGTGGCAGTATTTGTGGCAGCATCTCGATAACGGTGCTTTTTAGGCCTCTTTCTTGAAGTGCTATGGCAACTTCAAGACCGATGAGACCGGCTCCCATGATTATTGCTGTCTTGGCTCCTTTTTTGATGGCTTGGTCAATTCCTTCGCCATCTTCAAGTGTTCGAAGCGAGAGAATACCCTTTTTTTCTTTGCCTTTTATAGGTGGGATGAAGGAGCTGGCACCCGTGGATATGATCAAGCTGTCATATGAGATTGTTTCGGTTTTGCCGCTTTTGTCGGTGGTTTCGATTGTTTTGTTTCCCGTATTGATGGTTGTGACTTTGGTTTCGTTTTTGAGGGTTAGTTTCATCATTTGATAGAAGGCTGGTGGGAAAACGATTAGATCATGGAAACTTGGGATTTGGCCGCCTATCACGAAGGGAAGCCCACACCGTGAATATCCCGCGTGTTTTTCATCGGTTACTAACGTGATTTCGGCTGTGCGGTCTGTTTTTCTTGCAGCTGAGGCTGCGTCTACGCCTGCGGCGTGGGCGCCGATGATGACTATGCGTTTGGGCATTTGTTTGTTTTCGCCTACTTTCCTAGAGTTTTATGCCATTCAACTGACCTGTTGAAATCCATCAAGTTGGCTAGTTCTGCCTGCAGGTTTGTTGGTTTTATTATTAGTAGCCATGCTTTTCCGTATGGGTCTTCATTCAGTAGTTCTGGTTTTGACTGAACTTCCGTGTTTACTTCTAGTATTTCGCCGCTGATTGGCGCGACTAAGTCTGATACGGCTTTGACTGATTCTACCGTGCCGTAAGGCGTGTTTTGTGTTATCGTTGTTCCGGAGCTTGGCAGTTCAGCGTAAACGATTTCTCGCAGCTGTTTTTGAGCGTAATCTGTTACGCCTACTCTGACTTTGTCGCCTTCGATTTTTGCCCATTCGAACTCTTTAGTGTAGTACAATCCTTCTCTGACTTCGGTTCCGTCTACTTTTACCATTTCAAGTTCACCTTTAAGTAACGTTTTATTCTTTCACATCTTAACCCTTTAAAATTAACTGTTAAGAAAAGCTAGTTATATCGGGGATGTCTTTGGACAATTTACTATGCGCATGTAGACCAAATTCTTTAATACGGAAAAACAGTGTAAGATATGAGGCGAAACATTGAAAACAACAAAAGCGCGTTTGGAAGAAGGCTTCACAAGCGGGTTTTTGATCTTAGGTTTGGTGATTTTTATTGCTGGGTTTCTTATGGGGATGCTGGCAATTGCTCTGATACCTGCAAAAGCTGATTACACTGTGTTGGGGTTGCTGCTTTTCTCGTTTGGCTTCGTATTGGGAATGGTTGTGATAGCCTTGATGTGGGTAGTCGTGAGATTGAACGAGTTTGCCAAGAAATCTTCCTAGCGTTTTCGTATTCCTTGTATGTATTCTTCTACCGACTGTTTCGCCATGGAATCTGGAACTTGAATCGGCGGATGTTTAAATGCGTACGAAGAAATGCTTAGCAGTTGGCCAGCTATTTTTCGATCTAATGCTATTTTCACTGCCCTGACGACGTCGATCACGACGCCTGCGCTGTTCGGCGAATCCTCAACCTCAAGCTTAACAGTTGCCGTTAACGGTCTGTCGCCGAATTTTCTGCCTTTGAGCCAGATATAGCAAATCTTCTTGTTACCTAAGAAAGGCACATAATCTGAAGGTCCTATTCTTGTAGGCAATTCGTATGGCACTAAGCTTGTGACGGCTTCAGTCTTGCTTATCCGTTTAGTCTTTAACCGCTCTTCAACGGTCATGTTCAGAAAATCAGTGTCACCGCCAAGATTCAGTTGGTAAGTCTCGTCAATCATTACCCCTCTGTCAATACACAGCTTGGCTAGGGTTCGATGTAGAATAGTCGCACCCAACTGGCTTTTCACGTCATCTCCAGCCACAGGAAGTCCTTTTTCCTCAAACTTCCTACTCCACGTTTGATCTGAAGCAATGAATTCAGGCATGCAATTCACAAACGCGCAGCCAGCATCCAAAGCAGCTTGAGCGTAGAACCGTGTGGCGCTTCGGCTTCCAACGGGCAAGTAATTGACAAGAACGTCTGCTTTCACCTTTCTCAGAGTTTCCACAATATCTTCTGGTTTGGTTCTTCCGTCATCGTAGACGTTGAAAGGTTTCTTCATATGTTCAGCTACTCCGTCGAGGATTACGCTTGGCGAAACCTTCACGTCTAAAGGTGGCACTTCTGCGAATTTCGCACAGCAATTCGGTTCGGTGAAAATGGCTTCGGACAAGTCCTTGCCAATTTTATCTTTATTCACTTCGAACGCTGCAACGAATTCTAAGTCTCTTACATGGTATCCGCCAAAATTTACGTGCATAAGTCCTGGCACTCTGGCATCCTCTTTTGCGTTTTTGTAATACTCCACTCCTTGAATGAGAGCTGATGCAGAGTTGCCAACGCCAACAAGTGCTACACGAATTTCTGTCAAAGTCACCATTTCCTTAGAGATACTGTTCAGTTTAAGGCTTTAACAAGTGTCTGCTCTATAACTTTTTCTGGAAGCATGACAAGGTTAAAAGGGAACTTGAAGCAGATAGACACTTCAGATAAGGTGAAAGTTGTGAGTGAAGGCGACGTAGTCGTGAGATTTGAACCTTTCAAAGAAATAGTCGTGATGGAACGTGATCTCTTTGCTGTTCCAGATGACTTAGCAAGATTTACATCAATCATTGCAGGAGGCAAGGCCGCAGGATTGTATTGGGCAGAAGGCGTGGTTTTCCTTTATTTTCCTCTTCCAGCATCCACGGAAACCACTGCAAAAATGTTGGTTGAGAACGGCAGAGTTTACTGGACGTTCGTAGGATATTCGCTAATGCCGAAATATCAGGCAGTAATCGAGACAAGAGAGAAAATAATAGTTCCAGTAGTTGACATGTCTGCAAATCTGTTGCTCAAGAAAGTCGCAACGTGGCTGAAGGAACAAAAATAGACTTGGAACAGCGAAATTCAACATTTGTAGTCTAGATTGTTTTACTACGCGCGCATGAGGTTTCTGGCTCATTGAAAACTCTGCAGTTGCAAGGAAAAGCCTTCTCAGGCAAAAGCGAAGCAGCAAAATTCATTGATCTTCCATGGGTAAAAAAGCAAATAGAAGAAAAACTGGGTTTCACCCCGTATTCCGGAACGTTAAACATAAAACTGATCGATCAAAGTAATGCTTCTAGAGAAACGTTAGACATTGCAGGGGGCATAGAAATTCTGCCAGACAAAGGTTTTAGTCGTGGAAAGTGTTTCCAAGCCTATTTGATGGATGATCTGAAGTGTGCAATCGTCATTCCAGAAGTTGACGCTTACCCGAAAGACATTATCGAAATAGTTGCGCCCATAAACTTGCGGCACAGTTTTAGTCTTAAAGATGGCGATGTTGTTGAAGTCAAAATCATGTTTTAACCAGACGCTTCTTTGATTTGCTTTGCAGGAAACTCCGTTTATATTGTTCCAACACCTGCTTCTTCTCAAGGTAAAGACCATATTTCACAAGTGCGTTCATAGCCCTTGCTGCATCTTCAGGCGAAGAATAGGCTGGAATGCCTAATTTGTCGAATCTGGAACGTGTGCGTATTGCCATCTCTGTTTCTCCAATATCACATGCCACAATCGGCTTGTCGTAACTAGTTGCCACTTCCGCCACTCTGTCAATAAAGTCCTCCTGCAAGGCTGGTGTATGATGCAAACCGAGAAGAATTATTCCGCAAATCTCTGGATCTTGGAAAACAATTTTCGTAGCAAGCTCGAACATTTCAGAGGTTGCAGATCCTGTAATGTCCACAGGATTCAAGTTTGTCGCGAATTTCGGGATTTTTTCCTCTTGTTTCAATTTCTCAAATTTCTGAATTGTCTTTTCGGAAAAACGCTTGATGACTAACCCCTTTAACTCGCTTTCATCCACAGCCATTATGCCTGGACCGCCAGCATCGGTGATTACTCCCACGTTCTTCCCAGAAGCCGGAGGTTGCATTGCCAGCGCTTTTCCAGCATCAAAGAATTCTTCCATGTCCTTAGCTCTAAAGACTCCTGTCTGCTCAAAAACAGCATCATATATCTTGTCAGAACCAGCCAGTGCACCAGTATGTGAAGCTGCTGCTCTTGCTCCAGCTTCTGTTCTCCCGGATTTAAGGGCTATAATGGGTTTCTTTTTCGAAACTCTCCCGGCTACTTTGATGAATTCTCTACCTGATCTTATGTCTTCAACGTACAACAATATGACTTTTGTTTCGTCATCGTACAACAAGTAATGCAGCATTTCCGCTTCATTCACGTCGCATTTGTTGCCAAAACTTACAAACTTGCTGACACCGATCTGCCGGCCAGTTAAATAATCTAGGGCTGCCACGCCGAAAGCCCCGCTCTGGGTGACTATTGCTATGTTTCCGGGAATCGGACGCGGTGTGGCGATGACTTCATCGCCTGTCGTTAGGATTTTTGTTTCAGGTAGAAACAGCATGTCCACGCCTGTTCTTGAATCATATACACCAAGACAGTTGGGACCCAAAATCCGCATACCTGCTTTTCTCGCAATTTCCACGATTTGGTTTTCCAGTTCGTGGTTTCCGATTTCGCTGAAGCCAGAAGTTATTATGACCGCGTCCTTCACTTTTTTCGCAGCAGCGTCCTTCATTATACTTGGGACAATGCTTGCTGGAACAACGATTACAACCAGTTCCAGTTCAGCTGGAACTTCAGTCAATGACGCGTAGGATTGGAATCCTAAAATGGAATCTTCGTTAGGGTTAACTGCGAAAAGTTCTCCTTTAAAAACTCCTCTTCTCTTATTCTCAACAAGATTCTTGAAAATCACATGTCCTGCCTTGTTTATTTTTCTTGTCGCCCCGACAACGGCAACTGAACGAGGCTTAAAAAAAACACTTAAATTCTTGATTGCTGGTTCCATCAGCCTTTCCACCTTTTGCTCTTAAGAATGATTATGGGTTTATGTTTTATTGTCTCAAGCATCTTCCAACTCACGTCGGTCAGATCTACTTCGAATTTTTCAGCCATGTCCCATACAGTTCTTCCAGCGCCGAAACCTCTTAAACGGTTCGCAGAGTCAGCGATCTCCAGAGCCATTTCAGTGGGTATATGGCAATTGGTCACTGCCAGCGGCGTCGCCCTTCTTTTGAGTCTTAGAATCCGCCCAACAACATAGGTGACGAATCCGCCGAAAGAATGAATACTCTTAAGGGGTTTTGGGCGTGGCGTAAAATGGAAATTCATGAACGAATAAGTCTTGTCGGTGTCCACAATCATGACGAAAACGTTCTTTCGTAGTTTCGACCATATATGCCTGCGTATCTTTTCCGCTTTCTTATCGGCATCATTCAACGGCAAACTTACGTAAGAGTAAGGCAAATTGCTTCCATCGATGCCACCTTCGGAACCAAACATTAGAGCCTGCAGTAGTCTCGCATGCTGCAAGGCAACTTGTTTATGGCGTTTTCCCATCTCCACCGGATATTCACGAAGTTGTCTGATTAGTTTCGGTCGAAGATGACATAGTGAACCCAGAAAATAGCCCCAGCCAACTCTCATCCAAAACTTGGCAATTAACATTGCGCTTAAGCTAGGCTCAATGGTGTTTTCGTCAACAATGTTGCCCGAAGCGGTTGCTATCGCTTTTTCTGATATAACCACGAAATCTCCGTCATCTATTCTGTCTTCAACGCCTTTGGCTATCTCGTCTAAGTAGTTTTCTCCTGGTTTCCAATATTTTGTTGTAACTGCTAGGACTCTGTATTTTGCCATTTACATCGCGTAGTTTTCAAAGCGTGCCTTTGACTTTACAGCTTCCCGAATCTTTCCTTCATTCCTAAAACATCGCATTCTGGTGGCTTCATTTTTCCCTCAGGGCAATAGCCCATCTCCACACATGTCGGTCCACTGTTTCCAAACAGTGCAGGGGCGACATTTCTTGCTTGTTTCAGCATTTCCATTGCCGCTGCTCTTATTTCCCACTGAGCACGCGTGCAACAACGCACGTTGAAAAAGTGTCTTAGTTCACGCGCGTTCATCGTTACGATAATGTTGGTTTTGGCCGCGTTCGGCAGAATAAACCTAGCGTCCTCTTTCGGGATATCCATCTTCAAGAGTTTCTGGTAGGTTTCAGAGATTTTTTCCAATGTTTCTTCGAATATTTTTTTTGCTTCTGCATTGTCTGTGATGTTTTGAGGTGTAACGTAGTTCTCAAGCGTGCCGTATGTGACGTACCGTTGGCTCTGTTGCGTGTATGACGCAATGCGGTGCCTAACGAGTTGATGTGTCATGGCTCTGGATGCTTCTTCTATACTGAAGGTGAAGGATGCATGTTCAATTATTGAAGTGTGCCCGTAGCCTGTTACTCGTTTGATTATTTGTTTGGCCGTTTCGATATTCATTTTTTCCAATGTTTCTGAAGGGCTTCCGCTTTTTGTTGTCGTTAATGCTGCGGCTCCGCATAAGAGTTCAGCGTCTGCTGTGTGACGGAGAAGCTTGATCTTCAATTTTCAACCTCGCTCTTTCATTTTAATCTGAAGACAATAAATTACTTGTGCAGAAGGATTCTTTTGGGCATGTTATTGGTTGGCGCTAAACGTGGGCGTAGACACGTTCGCCTGTGTATTTTCCGCTTTCCATTTCTGTTTCTATTTCATGCAAAAGTAATATTCGCCTGAAGGTCGGCGGATGAGTTGAAAACCAACTGTTTATGGCCGACCATGTGGATTTGGCTTCTTTCTCCATAGCCAATTCAAGTTCTCTTTCATCTAATACTCCGTCTTTGTTCAGGTCGTATTCTTCTTTTTTCTCCATTATTTCTTGGATTTCCTCTTTGGCCATTGCTGGGTCTTCAATGTAGAAGGCTCTTGCCCCAGAGGGGGCTTTCTGGGATAAAGACAGTCCATATGCAATTTTTGCTAGAGCACTTTCTAGGCTTCGGGGTGACTCAGTTATGTATGCAGAATATGCGTCAGCATAATGTTCCCGCAGTCTGCTGAGCCTCATCACGAACAACAGCGAAATTATGTAAACTACGTAAGAGGCTATTCCAATGATGAACAACGCGGCTCTCATGCTGCCTTCATCTTTCTGTCTTCTTCCGCCGGATATCCAAGCTGCTTGCCATGTTCCTCGTGCGATCAGATAGGCAATGAGCGGTAGTGCTGCAAGTATTGTCATTATGATGTAGTCTTTGTGTTTTAAGTGTCCCAATTCGTGTCCGATTACGCCTTTGACTTCGTTTTCGTTTAGGTTTCGCAAAAGTCCTTCGTGAACCGCTAAAGTGGCGGTGCTGGAGGTTCTTCCGAAAACGAAGGCATTAGGTGTGCTATCAGGAACAATGGCTAGTTTTGGCATCGGAATTCCGCTTTTGTTTGCCAACTCCTTCACAGTCATCTCAAGCCAAGGGTTCTCTCCGGGTTCCAAATATCGCAGATGTGTCGAAGCTCTAACGATTGCTGGTCCAACGAGGTATTGGAACAAGATGAACATGATCGGGAACAGGATCACTATTATTAAAGAGTAAGTGAAGGGGAGGTTAATGATGAACATTATCAATGCCAAGAAAGCTGCGAAAATGAACGCCACTAGGAATATCGACGTTCCCATCGCAAGCTTCAACTGACCAAGCCTTGCCATGACATTCCCGTCCTATCCATATGACGGAATCATGGCAGAATTAAGGTTTTCTAGTCGGATTCTGTAGAAAGCTATCCTTTGTTAAATTCAGCTTGCCCTTAATGTGAGCTCATCCTTGAGCGCTGGAGAATCTGTCTTGAAACCGTTTTTCGTGTGATGAACGCTGTTTTGAGTTTGACCGAAGGTAGAGTAGCTAGCTTTTTAGTTTTGCAAACGCGCTATTTCTTGGGCTTTACTGCGTGTACCTTTATGCTCACTGCTGCGTTAGCGATTTCTTTTACGTTTCCCATGGTTATGTTTGCGTTTTCTATAACTGCTTTTGCAGTTGGATCGTTAGCCATGTATTTGATTGGAAAACGTGTTTCTTCTATTATTTTCACTTCTTGGAAGCCTTGTTCTTTTATGAGTTTGATGTATTTGTCTTTCATTACGGCTCCGGAAAGGCAGCCAATGTATGCCCTGACGCTCTTTTTCACAGTGTCAGGGAGTTCTTTAAGTAGGACGATGTCTGAAATCATTAGTCTTCCGCCGGGTTTCAGTGCTCTGAATGCTTCTGTGAAGACTTGTTTTTTGTTTGGTGAGAGGTTGATGACGCAGTTTGAGATTATGATGTCGGCGGTGTTGTCGGCAACAGGAAGATTTTCAATCTCTCCAAGTCTGAATTCTACATTTCGGTACTTGCCTTTTCTGGCGTTTTGTCTTGCTTTGTCAAGCATTTCAGGCGTCATGTCCACGCCTATGACTTTTCCTTGTTCTCCTACTTTGCGCGCGGCGAGGAAACAATCTAGTCCTCCGCCTGAGCCGAGGTCAAGAACGGTTTCTCCTTCTTTTAGAGATGCGAGGGCAACTGGGTTGCCGCATCCAAGGCCGAGATTGGTTCCGTTGGGAACTGATTTGAGTTCCTTTTCAGTGTAACCTATTTCCTTGCTTAAGCTTGAGCTGCAGCAAGAACTTTGTTTTTTGGCTATTTCGCCGTAACCTTTTCTTACGATTTTTCTTATTTTTTCTTCTTTCATTCTGAACACCTTTTTTATTTGAAAATTTCTTGGAGCATTGGGCCTAGCGTGTTTTTTATTGTGTTTCCAAGTTTTTCAGTTTTGATGATCATTATGCAGCACATTTCTCCGTTGCGTTCGCAGCCTATGATCGCCAATTTGTCGTTGGGTTTCAAGTTTGCTTTCTGTCTGATGTCTTTTGGGAGAACTATTTGTCCTTTTGAATCCATTGTGACTACTGCATCGACTTTGCAGCATCCTTCATTAGGAGTCGTACGATTCACCACACAGAGCATGCAATTCAGAATATTTAAACTTGTTGGATGTTTACGATTTTTGAGAATAGTAAGAATTATCTGATTGGGATTTGCTGAACATCCGCTGAATCAAGAATTTGGCGTTCGAACCTCTTTCACGCGTCAGATTCTCCTAAGTAAAATTCGCTTTGCGTGCCATCTTCCACACGCATCTTATTGTTCTGGTAAGTTATGTTTTGTTGCTCATTCCATAACTCACTTTTCTGCGATTCTTGATCATTCGTGTGGTCAGTCAGATTGCGCATATCTTTTTGTTCAAACTAGGTCAAGTGTTTGTCTGAGAAAGAAGGTTCGTGTGGTGCTCCAGCCGGGATCGGAACACGTTTTTACCAGTAAAAATATGTTTGACATATGCTTGGCAAGAGCTCGAAACTCTCCCGGGCTACCATCAACCCAAGTCAGGACGACGTTCAAACTCTTGGTTCAGTGGTGGTTGGGGTAAAGTTTTATCCAAAACAAAACTAGGTTGCTTTTGCTGGCGTATACACGATTCACGGAAGAATAGGTAACAGCAAGAAAAGAGGCGGGAAGACGGTAAGAGCAGGATATAGAGCTCACAATGGAGATTTGGTGAAGCCTTTAACAGGAAATTGACTTAGAAATCTGTCTAACTCTGCTCTTCTAATCAATTCCCTATTTCCAACGTGGTAAGTCGATACGTTGACCCTGTCTAATGACTCCTTCAAGACATGCTCATTTTCACCTGAGACCTCCGCAATCTCCTGAACTGACAGAAGCTCCCTGCTGACAACGTTTGGACTAATTTTTGGAATTTGAAAATTATACCATCCTGAGTAAGGAGTGACCGTTATATTTGCAGCCTTCATATACTCCCTGACCACTTTCTCCAAATGCTTCTTTTGAGTGTAATAATTGTTGTTGGAGTTTACAGCTGAATCCTTTAATCTAATTCTTATTCCTAAAATCCAATTCTTTATTTTGGAGACTATTCCTGATTGTGGCACTTTTCGTTTTTTTAAATTGTCTCTCTCATTGGCAAGCCTGATGATTTTGTCTGACAATTCTACCTCCGCAGTTCTCATAAGAACTTCATGATTTGAAAGTACATCTCTTAGTTTGTTTTCCAAGGCGGGGCAGTTCTTGGAGCTAAGTACTGATTCTGTAACAACATAACTTGCTCTCAATCCTAAATTGAGGTCAACTATTGGTTTAGCAAAACTCTTTGATGCTGCATGCCCTGACAGCGTCGCCATATATAGAGTGTTGTCTCTGCCTTGTGCTTCCTTGGAAAGAGTATTGGCAAGTTTGAGACATCTATCTCTTTCATACCACTTGTTTCTAAGAGAATAGGTGATTGTTTCTTCAAGGTCATGAGTGAAATTGGCATACTCAATGTCCTCTTCCCAACTTTGATGTTTTGGGTAGAAAGAAGCCATGGAAGTGTATGAATCTTGGATGTAGTGAAGGGCTACTCCAAGGTGAAAGAAGGCATTTGGCAGGTCATCTTGTAGGAAGTATCCTCTTGATTTCATCAGATGTTCTTTTATGTTCTCTGATTTGCCATGATGGTGAGGGTAGTCTTTCCATTGGTCAGGTGCTAAGATTCCATTCTTGAAACTTTGAGCAACTTCATTTGACAAAGAGATTCCTAATCTTCTTAGAACCTCAAAGCTAATCCTGACGTGGGTCTTCCAAAGCATGTGCTTGCACATACCGTGACGAAAGCTGTTATCTATTCAAGATAGGAGTCTTTATGATTTATGAAAATATCTTTCAGCTTACGCCTCACTGTTCAAAGGTGCATCTCAAGTAGACGAGAAACCAAACGGAAAGGGGCAAGACTCAAGTCGCTTCATTGGTTGGTTGGGGTAAAGTTTTGTCCCACACACGGCAAAT
>CAYHEV010000035.1:0-16679 GCA_964355725.1 uncultured Candidatus Bathyarchaeia archaeon
TCTGGAGTGGAACAGGCGGAACACAATACATATATGGCAACAGTCTAGACGCCGCAGATTGGGGTTGGTTGGTTGGTTGGATAAAACTTTACCCCACAGCCATCAGCAAATAGAAAAATGGGGGTTTGCGGGAGATAATTGGACAGCAGCGTCTTCGCCATTTGACCCCGGGTTCAAGTCAATGTGTGTATTGAATAATGCAGGGATTCATCCTTCACTCCCCGCAATAGAGCTTACCTGTTCTCCTTTTTGCCAGAGAGAGCGCGCCAAGCTAATATAATATGAAATCTTGAATCTGAGAGAGAGCCACTAGACAGCGATTTTAGAAGTGGCTAGGCCGGGAGACATGAACGAATTGAGAGAAAGTGGATTTCGTAAGTATCTTCAAAAGCGCAAAATCAGTGTGAAAGACATTGACTATTCAGTCAGTGCCCTGAGAGAGTTCGAGGAGCATTTGAAAAAGAAAAATACCTCGCTCAAGTCTGTGGATTTGGAGGCGATCAAAGAATATGTTTCGCTTCTGATCACAGAATCTAGAAACTCTAAAGAAAGACTTGTGGCCATTGCACGTTACTGCTACTTCGCGAAGAAAACTGATTTGTACATCTACTTCACGTCGATTATGAATGCCATAAACGTTCTGCCAGACATTGGGGAGAGGCTGGCGAACGTTGTGGGAGAGAAAACCCGCTGTGAAATCTTTCATGGGTTCGAACTGCCCCCGCTGGGCTCGCCTCCTGATGAATACCCGAAGCTAACCAAAATGGTTTTGGACAGAATGGAAGCCACGCTGCCTGCTGGCATGTGCAGAGAGGTTCTCACTTGGAATTATCATAAGGTTCCTATTGAGGCATTCAAGGAACAAAGAAGACGATTTGAGAAGGCTGCAACCATCGACGGGTATCTTAGGGGGGAACACAAGAGGCTTGTTAAGGAACTGGAGAGCTTCATGAAAGAAGGACGACCATGGTTCGAGCAGGAGATTACCCCAGAAGTTGTGGAGTTCGTTAGGCGCGATCAGGAAATCTGCACCGGAGTCAGACGAGGTGACAAGATATACGTAACGAAAATACCATATGCTCCGAAGCAGTATATCAAAGAGAAGGACTCAACTCTGAAGAAATACTACGCGTGTCATTGCCAACTCGTAAGAACGGCTCTCCGCGACGGCAACCCCAAGATTCCTCCAACCTTCTGTTACTGCAGCGGCGGCTTCGATAAACTTCACTTCGACGCGATATTTGGCGAATCAGTCTCCGTGGAACTGCTTGAAACCCCGCTAAAAGGGGATGATCGATGCCGCTTCGCTATCGAGATTCCGAGAAGCAAGGTCAAGTAGTGAAATCTCCCTAAAACAGGGGGTTTACTTATAGCGAGCGGGATCATAATGAGTTCAAACTACTTAGGTTCTACTAACCACCACCAAAGAAATGGAAGAAGATATCGCGCGCGCTGTAACATTGAGAATAGGGTGCGGTTGTTGTCTACTTCGCAGGGGAATCTGCTGGTGGAGGCGGAGGCGGGGGTGGAGGTTTGTTTTCTGTGTGTCTTCTTTTGATGAGCAGAAGAGCCAGCGCTGCAACTAGAGCTATAATCACTGCGGCCACGATGCCCCACATCAGCCAGTTTTGTAGATCTCCCAGACCCGAGCCACCACCGCCGTTTCCTCCTCCGCCGACCACGGTGACTTCCCAGTTGCCGCTGATGCCATAGTAAGAGTAGCCGTTGTGGTCATATCCCGGCGTCTCGGAGAGACGCTCGTTGGAAGTGGAGCTGTCTTCAAAGGTTTTGGTCTCTCCATTGTGAAGTGTGTAATAGTAGTTGTCTGTGTTGACGGTTACTTTAGTCGGGCTTTCGTCTGCATATGTGTCTCCCATCGCGCTGGTAACGGTCACGGTTACAGTCACGTGTTTAGGGGATGAACTCGTCCATATTTCGTCGTACGTGGTGCTGGAGCCCAAGAAGAAGGTTCCAGAAGGAGCCAAAACGAGGCGCGTTGAAGACAACAAAAGGATGATCATGACGATCAGAGACGATAAGATCAACGAAGATTTCACTTTCAAACGCAAATCACATTCACCTGCTCAACACGGTGTTCATCACTAACTTGCCATTTATCTCATTATAAGCATTCGCCTGACCGCGCCTTCTCCAAAGCAGAATTTTCGGCGTCTCAGACGATGATGCGTTCCGCATCTGAAGAAAAAACAGGGGTTGTGGAACTAACTCGCGTCAAACTCCAACGATGTGAGCAAGACCGTTTGCCGAGGAGCCCGCTTGATCTATTGTATGAGTACACTGATGACCTCACCGAGAACTGATTATGTTGCTTGGAAAGTGTAAATCGAGAAAACACGGGGAAGTCCCTCAATTGTCATCGTCAGTGTTCACCATGGCAAGGAAGGACTGACCAACGCAATTATGTCTCCAACGACGCCGAAATAATCAAACTTCAAATCACTCATTCTCCAAAGAACCAAATCAACATGAATGGATAGCAGCTTTTCCGCCGTCAAGTGTGCAGAGAAAAAAACCAGAAACCGAATATCGCGTAGCAGGCATAATCAAATATGTTCGAAAAAGTCTAGGGAGATTGTTACACGAGAAGAATGAATGTGAAAGGCGAGAAGGATCTGTCGTCGATAGAACTCAGATTCGTGGGATGTGCTGAAGACAATTTCACGAAGGTCCTGAGAAAACAAATGGAACTTCATGAAGGTGTAACTTTGTTTGACTTGCTCAAGTTCTTGTATCAATCATCCTTAGGTCCTTTCCATCTCTTTGAAATGATGGAAGAGACTGAGATACTGAATTGGATAAAGAAAAATCTCAAGAACACAAAACCCTCAGATGGTTCTTTAGTGGAAGAACTGTATGGCAAGAAATGGGTCAGATTGAATTTTGGACCTTACAAGAAAATATTCGGAAATGATTATCAGAGAATCTACAAGGTTTTTGCGAAAACGAAGAAAATGAAACGAGGACAACCGAGAGAATTCAGAGAACTCGTGAAGAAACTGGTCGATACTCTTCGAAAAGGAAAAATACAGTCTATTGCTCATGAGCCAAGAACTCTAAGTCTCATTGAGAATTTTCTCAAAGAATATGAGAAAGAAGATTTTCCGCCTATCCATCATTCAAAGGTGTATATGCAGAAGAACAGTTCTGATTACCTCGTAATACCATGTTCAAGTCTAAATGAAATAACATAGCACAATCGCGACAGACTCTATGCACAGACTATAGTGAACTTCAACTCCAGATTTCTAGAGATTTCCTGAATTCTGTGTCAAAAAGACTTTTCCTAATGCATACATCCATAAAAAGGTATAATAAAAGGAGTGAAAACGGTTTCTGTGAACTAGAGGCACGGAACGGAACTTGAAAAAAACAGATACTCCGAATGAACTCGTTAAAGGCGCCGTGGAATTCCATGGCCATCTCGGTCCATTTCTAGTTCTGGGTCTAAGAGCGGGTTTACTAGCAAATTCATTACTCAAAAAGGACTATTTTAAGACAAAAGCCGTTGTAGTTACTGAGCCTTCACCGCCGTATTCGTGCTTCATTGACGGGATTCAGTTCGCGACTGGCTGCACAATGGGAAAGGGCAACATAAAACTCAAGAAAGGAAAGGACGTTTCTGTGCTCTTCTCAAAGGAAGACAGACGACTCAGACTCAGGTTGAAGAAGGACATACTGAACTACATCAAAAGCATTTCATCTGAAGAGGCATCTGAGCAAGCCTCATTGAAGCTACTGAACAAACCTGCCTGCGAATTATTTGAGATAGAAGAGTAAAACTGCAGATTCTTGTTTGGTTGGGGTAAAGTTTTATCGTCTTTGAATTGATATTGAACGACTATGCAAGGCACAGTTGTGAGAGGAGCATTTAGAGTAAAGTTGTTAAAGATTATTATGATAAGAACTTGTCGAGAAGTGGACTTCTGAACTGAAGGCCAAGTGGCCACATTGTGTTCTATTCATCCCCGACACACAATGACTAGTTTCAAACGCTGAGCGGTTGGGCGCGCGCCAGTTCTGTGAAAACATGCCTATCTTCACTTCTAGTGTGTCTTCAAGATGTCTGCTTCAGAAGCACTGGGGATCCCGCTTCGGCGATCGAGTAGCCACCGTCCTTTCTTATCGTGTAAATAACGTCTGCCACATCCACAATTTCAGGATGATGAGTTATTATCAGCATTTGAGGGATTATCCTGCCGCCTTCCCTGAAGAAGGAACTCAGAATATTCACCAACTCTTTTCTTCTTTCCTCGTCCAAATGAGTCGTCGGCTCGTCCATTATGATAGTCTCCACTCTTCCCGACAGCACTTGGGCTATGGCAAGCCTAAGAGCGATAGCCAGAGCAACACGTTCTCCACCGCTTATCTGATCAATCTGTTGTTCACCGGTAGGGCCTATTACTGCAATGTTGTAATCATCATCGATTTTGATGTCAGAATAGGCAAGATTGAACCGTTCAAACAAGTCCCTCGTTGATTTTTCAAGCAGTGGCCTTGCCCTAGCCCGAATCATCTTCTGGATACCATCCTTGCCGTAAGCATCTCTAATTCTATTCAGAACGGCAATAAACCTGTCCACCAGCTTCTTTTTCAAAGTCTTCTCCTCAAGAGCCTTCAGTTCTTCTCCGCACTTTCTGGCCACATCTTCGGCGCCTGTCTTGGCCTGCTCTGCCCGAGCAATATCCTTCTCAAGATCATTCTTGGCCTTGTTCTTGGAATCAGACTCCTCCTGTTTCATTTCATGCTCTTTTTCATCGTAGCCAAGCTCATCAATGGCACGAACTACATCGGAATGCTTGCCTCTAAAGTCCAACAATTCTTTGTTTGTCGCCTCCACTCTTGACTCGTACTCTGCTCTCCTCTTTGCTGTCGGAGCGTTCTGATCGTACTCTTCCTTCTTCTTTCGCAGTTCATCCAGTTCCTTTTGGGACTCTATGGGCTCGTACCCAAGCTTTTCCAAGGATTCCGTAAGCAGTTTGGAAACGTCTTCCAGGGCTACTGTAATGGGCTTCAAATCACCTTCGATTTCTCTCTGAGAAGGCACCCTTTCCAATCGACGTTTTGCAGAGTCAAACTCCCTAGAGGCTTCTTCAAGCCCGCGTCTTTCACCTTCAAGTCGCACTAGCTCTTCATCCAATTTCCTCAGTGCTTCAGCCCGCTTCTCAAGTTCTTCAACCTCGGTCTTCTGGCGTACCAAGTTATCTCTTGCTTCCGTCAACTCAGCCGCGAGATTTTTGATTCTCTCTGGATCAATAGCATCTATTTTCTTTGTCTTCTGACCAACCTGTTTTCTCTCGGCATCTGCCTCCTTCAAATCATCCCGTAACGTAGCCAGTTTGGCCTCTGTTTCACTCCTCTCCGAAGAGAACCTGTCTACCAACTGTGTCAGTCGTTCAGGTGACAACTCTGTCTCACAAGTGGGACAGGCTTTCACGTCAGTCTCACTGGAGAATTTGGAGAGGTTTTCGTCTAGTTCCTTAATGCGCTGGCCCAGCACACTAATGGTTCCAGTGCCTGTATTGATTGTCACATCAAGCTTCTCTGCGACCTCTTGGAATTCTTTCTTCTTCCTTTCAAGAACTGCGTCAACATTGTCAACGTCGAATTTCTCACCAAGAGCCTTCGAACATTTTTCCAATTCCTTCATCAAGTTGGCGTTCTTCTTTTTCTCCTCCTTCTCGCATTCCCCAACTTGTTTCCTTGCTTTGTCCAGAGCTGTATCCGCGCCCTCATACCTTCTGCGTTCCTTCGTTTTTTCGGTCAGAAGTTTGTCTTTCTCGGTGTAAAGCTCATGGTTTTTTGCATTTTCCTCAAGCATTTTCTTTAGCTGTCCTATTTCATTCAGCTTCTCTTGAAGAGCATGCTGCCTCAGTTCTTGCTTTTCCTTTTCTGCGCGACAACGCACACACTCATCCAAAAAGGGCAGCTTGCTAACATCATCTTGAAGCTTCTTCACTATTTCCTCAGCAGCAACAGCCTTAGCCAACTCAGCCTTCTCTTTATCCAGCGTTTTCTCCAGATTTGCGATGCTCCCTTCAACTATCCCTCTCTCTTTGTCATGCTTGTCGAATTCTTTCTTCTTGTTCTTCAACTGGTCCAAAACAGCTTGCAGGTTACTCAGTTCAGACTCGATTCTAACCAAACAGTCTCTATCTGCAGTAAGAGTCTCTCCCAGTTCCTTTGATTTAGCTTCATGTTCCTTTCTTTCATTTTCAATTGCTGATTTCCGACCCAATTCGGCTTCCAGTTCGATCTGCTTATCGCGATACACTTGAATAACGCTCTTTATGGTTTCCCAAGCTCTCTCAAGATCCTCGACCCCAAGCAATCTCGAAATAAGCTCCTTCCTCTCTCCAGGTCTGGCGGTGACAAGCTTCTCAATCTCACCTTGTCGCACATAGACTGACTGCGAAAACATGTTCTTGTCAATGCCCAGGATCTTCTGGATCTCGGGAACGACAGAACGCTCTCCATCCCTAGCTAAGAGATTTCTCTTCCCATCTTCCAGCCGAAACAGACTGCCATGAGCCGACCCTTTTCGTTCCATCGTCCACTCAACATCATAACTGGTTCCGCTCTCAGTGAAGACGACCTCAACCTTGCACCTTTTTGCTCTAGAGTTGATGAGATTCTCCTTTTTCCCTCGGTTACTATAGTCATTGAACAACGCGAAGCTTATCGCGTCCAGAATCGAAGTTTTACCTGCGCCATTGGGTCCCACAACCACGTTGATGCCGTAGCCAAAATCTATCACAGTGTTCTTGTGCGAAATGAAATCTTCAAGTTTGACCCTGTTAAGAATCATGCTTCCTTCACTTTCTGGAAATACTCATCGGCAACTTTCTTTGCTTCATCCGTGTCTCCATACCTCAGATGCTTCAACATCTCCAACGCAAGCTCTGCCACATTTTCGTCCTTGAAATAACCCCGAATAACCTGATCGACATAGAAAGAACCAGGCTTCAACTCTGGAAGCCTCGATTCAGCTTCCTCAAAAATCTCCTGCTTGAACGCCAGAGTTTTTCTAGCTAAAACACCGGTCAAAGCTTGATGAACACCTTGTCTATCTATGTCTTTGCCCTCAACACGCACATGCACAATCGGCAACTTCTCCATACTCTCAACCTGTTTAACCAAATCCCCGAGTTCTTTTTCCAGATGTACATAGCCAAGTCTTGCAGCGATTTGCGGCCTAATGCATTCAAGGTTGACAGCTCTCACCTCAACATCGTCCCTCTCAAGATCTACTATGAAGAACCCTTTCCCAAGCTTCTGCCAGCCACCAATCTCATCCTTCCTGATAATCTCAGAAGAACCAGGATAAGCCAACTCACCATCACCAAACGAAGCCTTAATGCGCGCATGGAGATGCCCCATTGCACAATATCTAAAGTTCTTAGGTACGTCATCCAACCCCAGCTCAAACGCCCCCTCAAACGGCAGAAACTTGTCAATACCCTCATGCAAAACAAGAACCCCAAGCTTGCCATCTAACTGAAGAGCCCCAAGCTTCTTCAACTCCTCCACGAGCACTGGATGATAAGCACGGCTTAGATTAGACAAACCTGCAATCAACACATCTTGGCCACCAACATTCACATACTGATGCTCCGCATTACCAGCAACGCCGAGAGTCTGCATCTGATCCTCAAAAATCACGTGCGGAGCCAAACCCCGACTCTTAGGCCTATCATGATCACCCAATACAGCAAAAATCTTCACCTTCCCATCAAGTTTCCTCAAGAACTTCTTAAATGCACAATAAGCCTGAGGAGTAGGTCTAGGCGAATCAAAAAGGTCCCCACTGTGAATCACAATGTCCGCATGCTCTTCCAGAATCTTATCCCCAATCTCGTTTAGCGCATCGTAAATGTCCTTCTCCCTTTCATCCAAGTTAAATTGTTTATATCCCAGATGGGTGTCTGCCAAATGGGCAATCCTAACCATGCTACTGCTTCTCCTCCGAACCCCCACCTAGAAACCCTTTCAAATCATCTCTCAGACGCTTGCTTTCGTTTTCAGCAGTTTCTTCCTTCGCTTTTTCAACCGCAGCCTTCATCTTACTAATGATGTCTATGTCGCTGCCGCCTTCCCGTGTTCTGCGCTTCTTCACTCTCATCATCACCGGAGCCCGGGTCATCTCGCCGACAACTACAGCTTCACCCGTGCTAAGCCCAGGCAAGTCTTCAAGCAAAGTCTGTCCAAGGCGTTCAGAACTATTGGCAATCGCCTGCTGATCATCAGGGTTAGTTATCCTCATAATGATCTGACTATTGCATTGGCTCAAGGCATCAGCATGTATCTTAGAAGGCCGCTGCGTAATCACAATCAGGAAAACACCAAATTTCCTGCCTTCAGCCGCAATTTTCTTTATTGTCGGGCCTGAATAAGTGTTACCTGAAGCTGGAATAAACCTATGTGCCTCTTCAACGAAGACAAAGACAGGATACTCAAACTCACTATCTGAAACCTTGTCATAGATGTCAGACAAGATTCTGTGAGCAATGTAGTCTGAAACCTCATTACTCAACCCGGAAAGATCCACAACGGAAAGGTGTCTTGGCCTCAGCATCTTATCGATACTTGTAGAAGCATCTGTGAAGACTTTCATCCTTATCAATCGCTTCACATATTTTTCGGCTGAATGCGCCCCACCAATCATCTTTCCGTTGCCACCTTGCCAAGCACCAGCATTTTCCAACTGTGTGAGAACATCTTTAGGTTGAAACACCGTTTTGCCACCAGCCCTCACCAATGCAATTGCCTGTTCCAAACCGCTTACTATGTTGACATAGCGCTCGCTAATACCGCAGATCAAACATATTTCATCAAGATCCAATTCTGAGAAACAAATTTCGTAAGGCTCAACCTTACCAACCTCATCGACAGAATATCTTCCAGTGCTCGCCGGGTTCCTGAACACCGTTATCCGGTCTGAAAGTTCATGCCTCTTACCCGAGACATCTCTCGACAGAAACACGTAATCTGCATGCGGATCCAACATGACTACCGTGCCGCCCTTCGCAAGCAACTCATCAGCAATTATACCTGCAAGATACGTTTTCCCAGAGCCTGTCTGTGCAATTAGGGCAAGGTGTCTTCTGAAGCCTCTAATCGATAATGCCACAGGAACCTCGCTGCGAGTGATCAGACTGCCCACTCTAATCGCTTCTCCTTGAGGGTAAGAATAGAACTTTTCAAGCAGTTCTGTAGGCGCCATGTACACGGGCTTGCCTGGAGTAACGGCCTTCTTTGGCAGCTGCATATCGCCATTCTCAGTCAAAAAGCCCAAAACCCTAGCTTTTCCCCAGACTTTGCTATCGGCCAAGCCTGATTCAACAATCTTCTTGATAATGTCAAAATCCAATTCCTTCGTCAAAGCTTGACTAGCAGAGATGACTCTTTCAATCTGCGCGACTACTTCAACCTGCTTGGGCTTTCCATCCAGCTCTTCTTCAGAATAGGCCATCAAATACTCCCATCGCGAAGGCATACCACCAGGCTTCGACGAAAAATAGAACTCGTTAGAACTAGCTTCACCGATTATGACGCCAACTTCTTTAAGGGAACTTGACACGTCTATACCCCCTTCCACGAATTATCTTGCTCTGAAACAGTTTTTCCATGTAGGGAAAATACATTTCATCCACTACTCTCCTTTTCAATTTAACTCTTTCATCGACGTTCTTAAGCCAGAGATTGTACGCGTCCAAGCCACAATAACCGTTTATCATGATTCTCAGCAAAGCTTGAAGGTTCACATCGACTGGCTTAGGCCATCCTGTTTTTGATAAAGGCTGTTCCCAGCAGGGCACATCGATTCTCATCGGCGAGTCTCTAATATCCAAAAGAAGATAGAAGGAAATGAAGCTTGGGAAACTCGGGATGTCTGAAATTACTTTGCTAGCCCAGTCTACGAATTCCGTGCCTTTTTCTCTTGTCGCAGTTGGAAAGTTGTTCATAACATACTTTCTTGAGTTTGAACTGAAAGAACGCATTCTGCTTGCCGCCCTTGCCGATGGCCCAAGCACTAACGGTTGAGTGTAACCTATGTTTCCGGCAAAATTCATAACCAACTGGTAGTCTGGTCGAGAAGATGCGAGCTCCGTCAAAATTAGCTCAATAGGTTCCAGCTTCGATCCATGCTTTACCTTGAGTTTCTCGAATTTGCTGAAGGCGGTTTTTTCATTATACAATGTTTCCAGAAAGATGGCTTCCAGTCTCCGTTTGTCTCCAGTTTCGATGTCGACTTTTTCAAGTTCTTCGCTGAAAATCAGCTTAAGCAAAAAGTCACGGTAGAATGTTGCCCTGCTTTCTTTGCTTACTCCCACTAGGAGGATGCCGTTCTTTCTGCAAAGCTCAAGCAGTTCTGCATATGTTTTGAAGTAGTCAAGAACAGCTGTTCGATCTTCCTCAGTCTTTGTCTCAATTGGAACGTGCATGGCTCTTCCGTAGAGAGAGCCGTCTATCAGAATTGCGTTGCATTTGAAACCGTTTCTCAAGGCATCAATTGCTGTTTGGAATTCAAGCATCTCCATTTTTGTACCAATGTAGTAGTGCGCTTCGAGAAGACCTGATTTCGTAAAAAAGACGTTTGTCTCCAATCTTTTCTGCTCCTTCTCCTTGCAGACGGCAAGAGATCTTATTACGTAGAAGATGCCACCCGTTGACAACAGATTCATGTATACACTTGAATCGACAGCTGTCACACTAAGATCACTGAGGTTTGAAGCAAATTCTCCAATATCTTCTAGAGGTTTCCATAAAGGTTCAAAATGCTTTCTGAATGTGTCCTGCAACGGGTTTGGTTTGCCTCTCAAGATCTTCTCTTTCATTGTCTCTTTCTTACTAGCCACGGACACCGCAAATTTGTCAAGAAAATTCGGCATAGAGACACCATGGCATATTCAAGCATCTATCCTTGAGATAAATGGTTCTCTGATTGAATGTGAATTTAAATGTGTGCCCAATGCGCAGAAAACGAATAAGAAAGTAAGTCCCTTGTTCGAAGTAGACTGAACTTGCCTAAAATGGATATTTTGAATAGTGAATCAATCAGGTTTGGTCCTGTATCAGATCTCACAATTCATGTTAGCCTGCTTACAGGAAGTCAAAAATGGGCGTGTGATATTCTTCTCGTTATTCGTCAGTGGGCATTGTTTCAAAGCCTTCTTCTCGGAACTGCATTCTGTAGAATGCGCTGTAGAGCCCGTCTGCTTTCATAAGTTCTGCATGGGTTCCTTGTTCTACTGGTCTGCCTTCATCAATAACTATGATCTCATCGCAGAGGCGTATAGTTGAGAGTCTGTGAGCGATTATTATGGCCAGCCTGTTCTCAAGGAGTTTTTTCAGAGCGTTTTGTACAAGCAGTTCAGTATACGGGTCTATGCTTGAAGTTGCCTCGTCCAGAATCAGCAGTCTTGGATTCATCAGTAACGTTCTTGCAAAGCTTACTAGCTGTCTCTGTCCTATCGAAATGTTCGATGAACCTTCCTGTATGACATAGTCGTATCCATTTGGAAGTTTCGTTATGAATTCATGTGCGCCCACTGCTTTAGCCGCCTTGGTAACTTCTTCGTCTGTTGCTTCAGGTTTTCCATATTTGATGTTGTCTTTTACGCTCATTGGAAAGAGGAATGAGTCTTGAAGGACAATGCCCATGTGTTTGCGTAGGGAATCAATTTTGATATTTTTGACGTCGTGTCCATTGACAAGTATTCTTCCGCCAAGAGGATCGTAGAACCTCGCTAGTAGGTTTATCACGGTGCTTTTGCCTGCTCCTGTCGGTCCAACTATGGCCAGTTTCTTTGAGTTTTCAAGCGTGAAGCTGACATTTTTTACGACGTGGATATTGGGGTCGTACCCAAACGAGACGTTTTCGAACACGACATCATTGATTGTCTTTATCTTGACAGCTTCGTCTTCAGTTGGATCTTGCACTTCGACTTCTGTGTCTATTATGTCAAACATTCTCTCAATCGCCGCCATGGCTGATTGGTATTGATCGTATACCACGACGAGGTCCATCAAAGGCATGAAGTACTGGAACTGATATTCTATGAACGCGATGATCGTGCCTATCGTGATTTCTCCGCTGACAACCATCAACGAACCGAACCAAAGAATCAGAGCTGTACCTATCACTCGCGTTAAAAGCACAAAAGGCTGATATATTGACGAAACCCTGAGTGCGTGGATGTTTGCCTTAATGTTCTTGTCTTGTGTTTCCTGAAATTCTTCGTAAGATTTTTTCTCCCGCACGAAGGATTTGATCACTTTCATTCCAGATAGGTTCTCTTGCATTTTGGCCGTCAAACCAGCAAGTGTAGATAGTGATTTTCTATAGGCTGACCTTGAGAATTTCCCGAGAAGCCACGCCAGTCCCAACGCAACTGGAAGGATTGAAATAGCGACTATCGCGAGCTTTACGTTCAGAGCGAATATAATGATGAAAGAACCTAGTATCGAAGACGTATCCAGAATGATACTTGCTAAGCCCATCCTCAGGAATATTCTGACGTTGTTAGCATCGTTTGTCGGTCTTGACATTATTCTTCCTATTTCGCCTTCGGAAAAATATCTAAGGGAAATCTTCTGCAGCTTCGAGATCATATCGTCCCGCATTTTTGCAACGACCTTTTCACCTACAATGCGCATCTGGAAAACCTGAACGTATTGGAGCAGATAATTCATCACCGTCACGAACACGAAGACCGGAATCCACCACGCAAAACCTGAAAGATTCTTAGGCAGGATTATCTGGTCAATGGCGATCTTGTGAAGATAAGGCGACGTCAGTCCCGTTAGTGCGCCTAGGATGATGGCTACAATGCCTATTGCAAGGTTTCTGCGGTACTGCTTTGCGTATTGGTAAACTCGGAAAATGAGGGTTCTGTCAGGCACTGTCCTTTTTCTAGACTCTTCATATCTACCTGAGAAAGCGCCATGTGGACTGGACATCTACTTATTGCCAACCTCCCGAGCCTTCAGCGGAACCGTCTCAAGAAACTGTGTTTCATAGATACGCCTGTATAAGCTGCTCCGAGCCATGAGTTCCTCGTGGGTCCCAAATTCAGCAAGTTCACCATTGTCCAAAACCATGATTTTGTCAGCATTCTTTATCGTGGAAAGCCTCTGCGCAATCACGAAAGAGGTTTTGCCTTTCATTGCTTCCTCGAGGGCTTCCTGGATTTCCTTTTCAGTCTTAGCGTCTACAAAAGAAAGAGCATCATCAAGAATCAATATCTTCGGCTGGACCAAAAGAGCTCTGGCGACTGTTACTCTCTGTCTCTGCCCGCCAGATAGGGTGACGCCTCTCTCGCCCACGATCGTGTTATATCCTTCTGGCAACGAGGTTATGAAATCATGTATTCTCGCCAACTTCGCAACAGAAACTATGTCTTCCATGGAAGCGTCAGGGCGACTGAATATAATGTTATCCTTAATCGTTCCCGTAAAGATGAACACATCCTGTAAAACAAGCCCTATTTGACGCCTCAAAGTTGAAAGTCTATAACTCTTTACGTCTTTACCATCGATTAGAATAGATCCAGAATTGACGTCATAGAATCTTGGAATAAGGTATACTAGCGACGTTTTGCCTGAACCGGTAGCTCCGAGAATAGCGATTCTCTCACCTGGCGTAGCCCTAAAGCTAATGTTTCTAAGAACGGGTCGGTCGGTCGCGTAGCCGAAGGTCACGTTTCTGAATTCAACTTCACCCTTTTCTATGTCAAGTTCGGCAGCGCCAGCAGAATCTTTCACGTCTACGGGGATGTCCATTACTTGATAGATTCGCTCAAGCCCAGCTGAAGCATTTATCCAAGTGCCTGAAAGCATGCTTAAATCGCGCAAAGGAAAGCTCAGCCGCATCATGTATCTAGAAAAGAGTGTAAGTTGCCCTATTGTCAGGATCGCTGCTGGCGCAGCTATCAAGTTGCCACCGTAAAGGTACACTAGGGCAATGCCCAAGGTCAAGATGGCAGGTCCAGAAGGCATGTATTTGGACTGAATCTTGCCAGCTGTGATTGCCGTGTCGACGAATACCTGTTCAACTTGTCTGAAACCTTGGTCCATCTCATCTTCTCTTCGGAAGATGCGCACGATTTTCATTCCTATGATGTTTTGCTGAATATATGCACCTAGCCGGCCTAGTATGAGCATCATCTTTCTGAACAGAGGCATTGTTTTGATCCAAAGCTGAGCAGTAAAATAGAATATCAATGGCATTGGTGCAATGGCTATCAGACTCATGACTGGGTTTACAGAATACATAATTGAGAAAATTATTATTACCAGAAATGCAGCGTTGGTCACAGTTCCAAGCCATGTTTTTACAAAGGCTTCTACCGCCTGCAAGTCCATGGTGGCTCTTGAGACAAGATCTCCAACTGCAGAGACATCATAGAAACCGAATGATTTGCGCTGAAGCGAAGAGTAGTAATCAGATCTTAGATCTCTTACAACCATCTGTGCAAGATATCCCTGAACATAAGTCATAACGAAGTTGACTATTCCAAAGGATACGACTGCTATTATGATAATATACACTAGACTTGGCAGTGCCTCAGTTTTCCCCTGAGTGATTACCACATCAATTATCTGTGCGGTGTATAGAGGCTCAAGTGTAAATAAATACGCTGTAAGAACTGCAAGCCCGACGACCAATATTACGAGAAGCAGGTAACGTTTATGGTATTCACGAAACCTTTTGAAAGTTCCCTTCGAACCGAACAACTCAGCCTGCGTTTTGATAGTCTTGACGTATTCAAGAATCGGCTTGGCTACGCTCATCATTGAAACCAGCAAATCTGCGAATTACTTCAGCACGTAAATAACGATATAAACTTTCTTTCGAACTTACAGAAGTGCCTCCGACATGCTGCGCGATGCACAAAAACATCTTGAAAGATACAGAGACCTGATAGTGAGGGTTGCAGGATACAGCGATTACTTTGTCGACTTGAGCATTAGACCTGCAAGATGAAATAATCAAGAGAAAAGAACATGCAAACTTCTAGTCTAGACTCAGCTCACCGCACGCAAAATGGCTTCCAAAAGAAGAAAAACAGAAATGCGGTCAAGATTTCATAGTTTTAGTGTTTAACGAAGATTGCCTGTTCTGGAAAAATGAAGTTTCCATTCATGTCTAAATGGAGAGGTTTCCAGCAACTCCTCGATCTTCCGTTCAAATGTCAAGCCACGATCAGGTCTTTCAAAGCTTCAGTCGAACCGTCATATGACTGTAAAATGCTTATCTCGCTGGTCATAATCACTAAGTGATATTGCCAAGAAGGAGGTAAAAAAACATGCCTGAAATGATCGCCTATTGTGGACTGGACTGCAACGAGTGTAGGGCGTTTAAAGCGACCCAAGCGAAAGACATTGAATGGAAAAAACAGATAGCTAAGCAATGGACTGAGGGAAACAAGGTTGAGTTCCAACCAGAAGACATAGACTGTCACGGATGCACATCTGATACGATTTCTGGTTGGTGCCGGAAACTCTGCAAGATGAGACCGTGTGCAGAAGAAAAGAAAATCAAAACATGTGCCCACTGCGACGATTATCAATGCGGAAAATTGAAGGAATTCTTGTCAAACGAGCCTGTCGCCACAAGGAACCTTCAAGAGATTCGGAAAACACTTCAAGTTTGACAGAAGGTGTCAGATTATGACGTTGACCCAAGATCTGAAGAAGGAAGTAAAGAAGGATGGTTTCGTAGCGGTAGGCGTTTCGAATCTTGACGTGCTCCATGACTTGCCTTATGGGAAGATCGAACACGTAGGCGTTCTGAAAACTCCAGAAGAAGAGCTACCAGAAGTCAGATCGGTCATATTGATGGGCATCCATGCTTGCGATGCCCGTACAAACGCGAGCTTCCTTGCATGAAATACTTATTTAGTTAAGAAAACAGAGCACTGTATGAGGCATAACGTTATGGCTTCAAACAAGCAGGTTCAAGCAATTGTTGGCCACGTTGGAATTGAAGTCACTAGTTTGAGCAAGTCGAAGAAGTTTTATGAGACTTTGTTTGGAGGACTTGGCTTCAAGGTCATAATGGACACGGAAGATGGGGTAGGATTCTCTAACCAGAATTTTTCGGTCTGGGCTGGCGAGTTGCGGGAACCAAGAGTTAAGCGTAAGGCTCCGACTGGAGAAGAGTTCGTCGTTACTGATCACTTAGCGATCCTCGTTCAGAACAAGAAAGCTGTATATGATCTTGAGAAAGAAATGAAGAAGAGCGGATTCGAAGCCCTGTTCCCATGTGAAGAGCATCCTCAATTTGAGCCCGGATATTATGCAGTGTCATTCTGTGACCCTGACAACTATGTGATTGAAATCTACACGAGACAAAAACCAAATCGATTCTAGTTAGTCCCAACTCATTGGCGACAAGTTAGTCTTTCTGGCATCTGTCGTCAGAGGCATGTTTTGCATGCATGACATGACCGCAGAAAAACGGAGCTTTCGGGTGAACAGCGAAGAAATTGGCAATATCTAGTTCGTTTCACGAGTTTTTTCTGCATAACTCTTAAGAATAACTTATTTTGGCGAAAGAAGACTTTTGGTGGGGCCGGCCGGATTTGAACCGACGACCTTTACCCGGAAACAGTGCTTTCGGCGCTGATCCTACGGGTTTCTCCTGACAGCTCCAG
>CAYHEV010000036.1:0-16474 GCA_964355725.1 uncultured Candidatus Bathyarchaeia archaeon
TGAGCTATGAACGGTTAAGTCAGCTTCCCGGAAGATTTGGGAAAACGCCGATCTATGATGAAACTCTGCGGGAAGCCATGATAGAGAAAGTAGACATAGAAACAACTAAGAAAATTATGGGGGACATAAAGAGAGGTACAGTAAGAGTCAGTACTGTTATTAGTTTGGAGAAACCTTCGCCGCTGGCGTATCATATCCTTGCCAAGTTTTCTGACTTGTCAGAGTTGATGGCTCCTGAACAAGTCCTGCTGAGCAACATTGACAAAATGAAAAAAGCCATAGAAGCTCGAACTGCAAAGTTGCTGTGCATGTCATGTGGCGAATGGATAATTGAAGAAAAGATTAGGTTTTTGTCAGAGCAGCCAGTGTGCAAAAAGTGTGGTTCTAGGCTTTTGGCACTTCTGTATCCAAGTCAGGACGGACATCGCTTGGGTGAACTCCTGAAGAAGAGACGTGAAAGCAAGGAATTAGTTGAAGAAGAGCTTAAAGAATTAACCCAAGCAAGACGCACAGCCGATCTGGTGTTGAGTTATGGCAAGAAAGCAGTTACAGCATTAGAGGTCAAAGGAGTAGGACCTGAAACTGCTTCCAGAATCCTTGGAAAAATGCATCCGGTAGACGATGAGTTTTACATGGACCTGCTGAAAGCGAAAATCTTCTATATTAAATCTTCTCAATATTGGAAGGGGCGAAAAGATGAAAAACGTAGAGGATTTTCTTACCGAAAGACAAGCCCATAACACCATTTTTCATTGAATAGAAGATTCTTTCAGAAGTCATTTAACCACAGTCAGACAATGTTCTATTGCATTTTTGGGGAGAAGGGGAGGTGATAAGATGATAACGAAGAAACATCTTCTTGTCGCGGTTCTAGTGACTTTCTGTTTGACTTTCGTTCTGTTTGGAATATCACCGACTAGAAGTGCAAACAACCCTTACGATCCGTGGCTTGACACGAATGATGATGGAGTGATAAACATGAGAGATATTGGTGCTGAATGCGGTGCATTCGGGGCAACCGGAGACCCGACAAAAAACGTGACAATAACTGGACATGCCAACAAGCTTGCATACTCAGTTGAAAGCCAATCAAGTCCCTATACTACGCCATGGATCTCAGTTGATGGATACGACAAAATGATTGTCTCAGTCGCTATGACTAGTATGGGTCGCTTTAACTATACCCAGGTATTTTCCCGACATTACAACGGTTCTAGTTCCTTCGAACTAGACTACACGATTATGCCGCTATCGCGCACTTATGTATGCACCTACTACGTGCCGAATCAAGAAATAAGCGTCTATGCTTATGCAGGGGCGGGAGTTACCGCAACTATATCGATAGATGTCTACCTCATACCATAGACAAGAAACCGCGCAACCCTCTTTTTTCCTCTTTTTGCCTCTTTTTGTGTACCAGTCAAGGGTTCATTTCTTTGTCTTGCGATTCTTTTCGCTTCGGACTTGTCAAACTAGGTCAAATACGAGACTGAAAAAGCCTAACTATGAATACAAAGATAGACTCGCCCTGAGGATTCCAACAGAAGATCGCCAGAAAATCGAAGCCCTAATAAAAGTTGGGAAATACCAAAACCGAAGCGGAACTCCGGCGCTTAACAGAAACTTATCCTCTAGGCAGCTTACGCACTTTCGACAAGGGAACGCCTAACCAGAAACGATTAGGCTCAACAATATTATATTCTACAGAATTTACTATTGGCTATTACCGAGACACAACAACATAGAAGATGATATTAAAAAAAGAGGAAAGAATAGCCATGAGTGAGTATAAGCAGTGTCCTAAGTGTGGAATGGTGATGGAAGAACAGAAGAGCCTAGGCTCCGTGGAGCCTGTCTTGCTTTACGGAAAGAGAAGCAGCAAAGGCATGCGCCTAGCCCCATTCTTGTGCCCAAGGTGCAGATATATAGAATTATACGCAAGCACTAGCGGCATCCACATAACAACAAACAGGAAAACACAACACAAAACCACGATCCAAAAACAAGCAAAGCTGAGCAAAAGCAAAAACCAGCCCCCCGAGATATTCTCGACTATTTCTTATTATGACGCGATCGGCAAACCACTACACAAAAGGAAAAGCCCCATCAAGAAGGCCTCTGAAACACAATCCACTGAATAGTAAGCACGATAAGATTTAATGAAAGTGGTTTGCTGAAAGCGAAGATTCACTATTTGAGAACTAGAGAATATTGGGAAAAAAGAGAAAGTCACAAAACAAATTCTTAGGTTCAGATAACCCTGTCTTCGTTCCTTTCAAGACGATAATTTCGGTTTTGCGAATCTCTTTTCCAGTGAAACTTAAAGTCTTAATAGCCGGCACTTTTCACAACAGACTATATTGCCGTGGTACGCATGGGCACACAGGAAACTCAGCAGCTCAAGCTGAAGCCTTCTTTGAGTTTGTTTGATGCAACCGCAATCAGTGTTGGTGCAATAGTCGGTGCTGGCATTTTCGTCGTAACTGGCATCGCTGCTGGTTTGGCGGGTTCCGCCCTAATAATCTCCATGCTCATAGCCGCCGTAATATCTTTGTTCACTGCTTCAAGCTTTGCAGAACTGTCAGCATGGCAACCCAAGGAAGGAAGCATCTACGAGTACACGTATCAACTGATTTCCCCGTTCGCAGGCTTCTTAACAGGTTGGATGTGGATACTATCCAACACCTTCGCAGGGGCAGCAGTCTCCCTAGGATTCGCCTATTACTTCACAGCTCTCTACCCAAATCTGCCCACAATCCACGTTTCAATACTCACGTTTGCACCTGCCAGCTATGTTGCCGCTCTCATTTGTTTGGCCTTCACCACAATCAACTATTATGGTGTACGCCAATCAGCCCTGCTAAACAACTTCCTAGTCACAGCTAAACTGATCATTTTGACATTCTTCATCATCTTCGGCCTATTATACGTGAGAACGACAAACTTCATCCCCTTTAACCCATTCGAAGCTGGAGTCCTCTACGGTGCGTGTTACATCTTCTTCGCCTACGGCGGATTCGCAAGAGCAGCCGTTATCGCTGAAGAAGTGAAGGACGCAAAACGCAACGTGCCTAAAGCCATGATTCTAGCCCTGATAATATCCACAGTATTTTACATACTCGTCGGCATAGTGGCCGTCGGACTAGTAGGAGCTAACAAGCTTGCCAGTTCAGACTCGCCTCTGCATGAAGCTATAGGAACAACAGGAAACGCCGCCGCGGTCATCACGATTTCAATCGGAGGTTTGCTTGCAACAGCAAGTGTTTTGTTGACATCAGTCATAGGGGTTTCTCGAATGGCTTACGCAATGGCGAGAAGAAAAGATCTTCCACAGGTTCTAAGCAAACTCCACTCAAAGCACAACACTCCTCTGTATTCGATTTGGATTATAGGCCTAGTGATGACCTTACTAGCCTTGATTGTTGACTTATCAAGAGTAGTGGCCATAAGTACCTTCGCCCTTCTCTTCTTTTACACGTTAGCTAATGTTTCCGCTTTGCGACTAAAGATTCAAAGAAGAGCGTATCCAAGAATCATCCCTGCCTTAGGCACAATAACTTGTTTAGCACTCTTTGTCTCGATTCTATTCATTTCGCCGCAAGCATGGCTCATCGGCGTGGTATGTTTAATAATAGGCATAGTTTTCTACTTCGCTAAACAGCAAGTTCGGTCAAAAACAGGGCTTCAAAGTGAATGACATGCTGGAGTTACTGTTGCCAATATTCGGATTTCTTATAGGAATAATCGCTTCTATGACCGGCATCGGCGGCGGCGCCTTCATCGTGCCACTACTGACATTGTCATATTCTTTCGTTCCAGCCAACGCTGTTGGAACAAGCCTCACAAGCATCATATTCACTGCCGCAGCATCAACACTGAACTACGCAAGACAAAAACGAATATACTACAAAACTGGGCTAGTCCTAGCCATAGTAACCGCTCCAGGAGCCATTTTGGGAGCAAAAATAACCGAATACCTACCTCCAAAACTGCTGGGCTTGATTTTCGGATTCTTCCTGATCTTCATTGCTCTACGCATGATAATCGACACTGCCTTGTTCAAACGAAACCAACCGATCACAGGAGAAAAACCTAAGCAACCCCACGTCAAATCAGACTTGGAAATACTAAAGTCTGGACGAACCATAGCACTAGGCGCCTTCTTGAGCTTTTTCGGTGGACTCGCCTCAGGATTGCTGGGCATCGGCGGTGGCGTGCTCGTCGTGCCCATAATGGTGTTTGCCATGGGATTTTCAATGCACTTTGCTACGGCCACATCCATGTTCACCATGATTTTCACTTCAATATCAGGCGTGACTGAACATTATTTCGCAAACCACATAAACCTCGAATTTGCACTACTGCTTGCTTTGGGAACAGTTTTCGGCGCTCAGATAGGAGCCTACACATCCAAGAAAGTATCTGGCAAAAACCTGCGTGAAATCTTCGGTATAGTCCTAATCGTCGTCAGCATCCAAATGATACTCAAGTACATCTAGACGGAGTTTTTCCAGTTCCTTGAACAAGAAATGCTCGGTACGGCTTTGCGCTTTGCCTCATCAGGCATAAGGCTTCCACGAGTCAAGATTGCTTCTGTTCTTTTCTCTTAAGCATGTTCTCCAATATGGGTCGCATCTTAGCGTTTTCCGCCTTGATTTTATCCTTGCCTAATGCTTGCATCTGTGCAGTCATTTCTTTGATGATCTCTGCAAACTTCACTCCTTCCGCTGCCGAAACATATTCGACACGGAACCTTTCAGGGCTCATTCCAAGTTTCTGCAGCATCGGTGCCAAAGCATCCATCCTGGCTTTCATTTTGTAGTTTCCACTAATGTAGTGGCAGTCATAAGGTAAGTGGCAAGCACCGACCAAAACCATGCCAGCACCCTGTCGGAACGCTTCAAGCACAAAGTCGCGGTCAACCCGTCCAGAACACATGACTCGAATAGGTCTAATCGCGGGCGGATACTCAAACCTGCTTGTACCCGCAAGGTCTGCACCAGCATAACTGCACCAGTTACACAGGAAACCCAGAATCTTGTCTTCGGAGCCAGTTTCCAAGGCGGCTCTGATCTGAGTCATTATCTGTGCGTCCGTGAAATGCTTCTGCGTAATAGCGTCTGTTGGGCATTCAGCTACGCATGTTCCGCAGCCGTGACACATGGCAGTCATAGCCTCAGCAACCTGTCCTTCAGGAGCTCTTATCGCGCCGTAGGGACAGGCTTTAGCACAGATGCCACATTTTACCTTGGTGTTACGGCATTTTGACGCGTCAACGACCGCCACTATGGGTTGGATCTTCCATTTCGGTTGAGAAAGTATCGTGGCTGCTCTAGCTGCTGCACCCATTCCTTGAGAAACACTGTAAGGCACATCTTTGGGTCCTTGGCATCCTCCAGCAACAAAAACCCCGTCCGAGGGCGTATCTATAGGCTTGAGTTTCGGATGGCTCTCCATGAAGAAACCGTCGCCGCCGCGGCTGATGTTGAAGACTCTTGCCACTTCTTCTGAGCCTTGACTTGGAATGGCGGCTGTAGCCAACACAACCATGTCGCTCTTGACCTCCACCGGCTCACCGTTTTCCTTCTCAGCGTAAACCACCAGCTTCTTTGTTTCTGCGTCTTCAGAGACTTTCTTGTTGGGGAGCTTCACGCGGATGAAGTTTATGCCGATGTCTTGGGCTTTTCTGAAAAGCTCTTCGTAACCCTTTCTATTCGCCCGCATGTCAGTGTACAAAACGTCAATCTTCAGCTTGTCACCATACTTTTCCTTGAGAAAAACTGCGCTCTTCAGGGTGAGCATGCAGCAGAAACCCGAGCAATACTCAAACTTGCTAATGTCTCTAGAGCCAACGCATTGAATGTAAGTCAAGCTTTCCGGCATTTTGCCGTCAGAAGGCTTATGAAGATCCCCTATGATTTGCGTTCCAGAATCTATTATTCGTTCAAGCTGCAACGCTGTGATAACATTCTTGTATTTGCCGAAACCATAGTTCTGTAGGTCGTACGGTTCGTAAATATCGTAGCCTGTTGCGACTACGATGCAGCCGACTTCAATCTTTTCTTCTGCTGGTTGCTGTTCAAAGTTCACTGCGTCCACTGGACAAATCTCTTGGCACTTCTTGCAGCTTCCATCCTTGAAGTATAGACAGGTTTCCTTGTCAATCGTGTATGTGGACGGAGTGGCATCTGGGAAAGGCGTGTAGATGGCTTTTCGCGTTCTGACACCAGCGTCAAACTTGCTAGGCACTTGAACTGGACATATTTCCGTGCACTTGCCGCAGCTTATGCACTTGTTTTCGTCAACAAAGCGCGGTTTTCTAAGCACTTTAGCTTTGTAGCTGCCGATGACCCCTTCGATCTCCTTAACTTCAGAATAAGTCATTAGTTTAATGTTTGGGTGAACTGCGGCGGCACCTATCCGTGTGGCTACACACGAAAATCTTGGACAATGGATTTGCTGAGGACAGTTTGAACACTCAAAAACTGGAAAAGTCTTGCCTAGTTGAGCCATGTGTCCTCCAATGATCTCAGCTCTATCAACCAAATACACTTGATACCCCATTTCTGCAAGGTCAACAGCGGTGCTTGCGCCAGCCACTCCCGCACCTACTACCAAAGCTTTGTTTGTGACTGGAACTTCAATCACGTTTAGCGGTTCAAGAAGTCGTGCTTTCGCAACTGCCATTTTGACGAGTTCCTTAGCTTTTTCTGTCGCTTCTTTGGGTACATCTTGATGGCACCAAGACGAAAACTCGCGGATGTTTGCCATCTCGTACAGAAACGGGTTTAGTCCAGCTTCTGAAACTGTTCGCCGAAAAGTAGGTTCATGCATCCTCGGAGAGCAAGCGGCCACAACGACTCGATTCAATTTATGCTCTCTTACGCCTTTCCTTATTTCTTCCTGACCAGGATCAGCACACGTATAACGGTTTGTTTTGACATAAACCACGCCTGGCAGGGTACGTGCGTAGGTTGCCACGTCTTCAACATCCACTGTGCCACCGATGTTGAGGCCACAGTAGCATACGAATACGCCGATTCGAGGCTCCTCAGTTCTAGAAGCAGGTTGTTCGCTCATGTTTTTTCGCCTCTTTCCGTCACAGCTCTTACTTGAGCTACAATCTGTTTATCGGAATAGTTCGGCATAGTTATCGCATCCATGGGACAAGCAGAACTGCAGATGCCGCAGCCACGGCACAATCCTTCAGTGACCTTCGCCAACTGCTTGTCACCAACTTTCTCAACGTTGATGGCATGATAACCGCAAGCAGTCTCGCAAATTCTGCAACCACTACACAAGTCCTCATTTACCTTTGCAACCAGAGGTTCCACAGTCCACGTTTCCTTACCCAACACAGCTGCTGCTTGAGCTGCTGCTGCGCTGCCCTGAGCCACGCTGTAAGGAATGTCTTTCAGACCTTGGCATGCTCCAGCCAAGAATATTCCTGGGGTATCGGTGTCTGTTGGTCTGATTTTTGGTTGGCATTCCACAAAGTAGCCGTCTTTGCTTAGGGGTATGTTGAGGATTTTTGCCAGTTCAGGTGCCGTTTTAGTGGGGATTGCTGCGTTTGCGAGAACAACCATTTCGACTTTGGCTGAGACAGGTTTGCCGTCTTCTGTTTCACCGTAGACTGTTAGGTTTTTGGTTTGAGGGTCTTCTGTTATTCTTCGGTTTTCCAATTTTACGCGGATGAATTTGACTCCGGATTTTTGGGCTCTGTTATAGAATTCTTCATAGCCTTTGAAGTTGCTTCGCATGTCGTTGAAGAAAACGTAGACTTCGATGGCTTCTTTGTACTTCTCTTTGAGCATAACCGCGTGTTTTAGCGTGTACATGCAGCAGAAGCTAGAGCAATATTCGTATTTGTTGATGTCGCGTGAGCCCACGCATTGGATAAAGGCGATAGAATGTGGTTTCTCGCCGTCTGAGGCACGGATGACTTTTCCGGCTGTTGGTCCAGCTGCTAATATGAGTCTCTCAAACTCTAATGCTGTAAACACGTTGTCGAACTTGGCATACCCCGTCCATGTCATGTCTTCAGGGTTGTACATGTCGTAGCCTATTGAAACTATTATGGCGCCCACGTTCACTTCGATTTCTTCAGGTTTCTGGTCAAAGTTTATGGCTTGTCTGGCGCCGCAAGCGTCCATGCACTTGTAGCATTCTATGCAATAGTCTTTGTTTATTGCGTAGATAAGCGGTACAGCTTGGTCGAATGGAACGGAAATGGCTTTTCGCACGCCTAGATTCATGTCTGCGTAGTTTGGGTATTCAATTGGGCAAGCGTCTTTGCATTCGCCGCATCCGGTGCAGTTTGCAGCTATAACGTAGCGTGGATTCTTTCGGATTTTCACTTTGAAATTGCCTGCGTTTCCGTCAACTTTCAGAACGTCTGCGTAAGAGATTATTTCGATGTTCGAGTGTCTGCCTACGTCCACCATTTTCGGGCCTTCGATGCATATGCTGCAGTCCAGAGTGGGAAACGTTTTGTCCAGTAGCGCCATGTAGCCGCCTATTGTTTCGGTTTTCTCGACTACGTACACTTTGAAGCCCATGTCTGCCAAGTCTAACGCTGCGTTTATGCCTGCGATGCCGCCTCCGATCACCATGACTCGTTTTGTCATGGGCAGTTCAATGGGTTTCAATGGTTCGAGTAGTCTTGCTTTGGCCACAGCCATTCTGACCAAGTCTTTTGCTTTTTCAGTAGCCTCTTTGGGCGTGGTTTGATGGCAATAAGAGGAAAATTCCCGTATGTTCGCCATTTCAAAGAGCCATGGATTCAGTTCAGCTTGAGAAACGCAACGTTGAAAAGTGGGTTCATAAAGTCTAGGTGAGCAACCTGCTACAACTACACGGTTGAGTTTCTCTTTTTTTATTGCAGCTACTATCTCGTCTTGGCTTTGGTGGCTGCATGGATAATTCATGTATTCTGCGTGAACTACGTTACGTAAGGTTTTGGCGTATTCTGTCAAGGCGTTAACGTCTATGACTGATGATATTTTGGAGCCGCATTGGCAAACAAAAACTCCTATTCGTGGATCTTCCGTTTCGGGTTGAGTCTTCTTTGCCTTAGTAACTCTTTTCTTTCCTGTGGCTTTTCTAGGCATCTTATTCCTCCTTCAACCCTACTCTTTTTTTTGCGGATTCCCTTGCTTTCAGAGAACCCTTAGTTTTCAGTTCCTTCGTCATGTCAACTGGTGAAGTAAGTCTTTCTAATGCCTTGTTCCACGCTCCGGAACGAACAGCAGTATGACTCACTCTTGTTCGTTTAAGCTCTAAGGCATCTTCGACTGGGCAAACGAGTTTGCAGGCGCCGCAATAAACACAGAACGTCTCGTTGACATGTACCTTCTTGTCCTCGTCAGAAAGAGAAAGTGCTCCAGTTATTGGACAAACGTCCAAGCAGTCTGTGCAGCCTTCTGGACACTTTTCAGGGTGAATAGCAATCTTTCCGTAAAGAAACCTGCGCACATGCATAATACCTTCGGGACATTTGATTTCGCAGACTCTGCAGCAAGGACAATATTCTTTTTGAACAATAATTTTAGCTTTCAATCCAGTTTTTTCCTGTTCAGTTAGGGATTTGATGTGTTCCATGATTTTTCCGTCAGGCGTCAGCCAAGATACTTTGATCAGGTCTAGCGGGCACGTGTCTTCGCATTCCGTGCAATCTGTGGGGCATTTGCTTGCCTCAGCTTGTATTTCGCGGGTCAATTGTGGGAAGCTTTCTTTTTCGACTACTGAAAGAATGTGTTGACCGTTTATCGTGATTTTTACAGCTCCGTAGGGACACAGAATGTCACATATTCCACAAAAATTGCATTTCGCTAAATCAACATCAACTTTCGCCTTCTTGGCCTTTTCACCTTTGGTTTTAGGTTGCTTTTCTGTTTTGATGGCTTCTTTGGGACAAGCGAAAGCACAGATCTGGCAACCCACACAGCGGTTTTTGTCAAGAGTAAGCTTGTAATTTTTTACATGCAAAACCCATTCTAACGTCAACGCTTCGGCCGTGTCTTTCTTTATGGTTTTTAACGGCATCTAATAACCGACCTAACTTCACATCGCAGAGATGTGAAAGGCATATTTAGAGATACGCGTACATTCACCTTCATATATAGTTTAGTCAGAGATTATGAGATTTTATGCATTCTTTATTGAACCATGATGGCAACAACGCTTCTGGCAGTCATAGTCTGCAGAAGAATGGAAAGGATCGAGTACTCGCAAAGATGACTTAAGAAATCAGGATAAAACTTTACCCCAACCAAACCAAACCAATGAACGATATACATCCATTAAGGGCTGCGTGAGCATGGGTAACAGGGGACTCACGCAGCAAGTCAACTGCTAGTAGAAAATAACACTGGTAACTGACTATGGTAGCAAGAGAGCAATACACTTGATTTGGACAGCTGATAAGACTTTACCCCAAAAACCCAAACCAACATTTTGCACCGGGTTCTGATTCTTGTCGACGACGTATTTATCTAGGCGAATCATTCACAAGTTTGAAGAAGATTCGTATGTTTGCCATAGAAGGAGAATAGAAATGAAACCAGCCTTACTCGTAATAGACGTGCAGAATGAGTTCTTCAGCGTCAATCAGGGTTGCTCAGATTCCCTGAAATCTGCTATCGAGTACATAAATGCGGCCATAGACATTTTCAGAAAAAAGAATCTCCCCATTGTCGTCATACAGCACAAGAATGAGGAGCAAGGCCTTGTGCAAGGTAAATCTGGTTTTGATGTGCCTCAGAATGTGAAGCTAGAGCCTCAAGACATACGCATAGTGAAAACCTATTCAAACTCTTTCACAAAGACGAAGCTTGCAGAAAAACTGAAGGAGCTGGGGGTTGACACCCTCATCGTTACAGGTTTCAAAGCGGAGTTTTGCGTCTTGTCCACGTATAGAGGTGCTGTAGATTTCGACTTCAAACCCATAATATTGAAAGGTTCTCTCGCATCCGATGATGCAGAGCACATCAGATTCGTGGAAGAAATTTCGGAAACAATCTCTCTTGGCGCTCTAGAGACTTTGCTCTGATTCTATTCGACCGTCTTCTGATTGTTGTCCAGAAGTGAGTGAATGCCGACTAGTAACTCCATGTGAACTCAGTGTGTGGGGGTAAAGTTTTATACCACCCAACCAACCCCACTACCACTCACTCTGCCTCACTATCACTAACACAATCTCACCCACTCTCTCCACTCCTTTCTCACTCACTACTCCTACCTACATACCTACCTATACCACCACACAACGCACACGCACACGGAGAGAGTGTGTGAAGAAACAGATAGAGTGTGTAAAGTTTATGATTAGTGTTTTCCAAAATTGTTGCAAGCAATGCCAATGTCACGCATGTTGACTTCGCCGTCCTCGTTTATGTCGCAGTTTCTGCACGTGACATTTTCCCATCGCGGGTCACCTGGTCTGCCTCCAAAGCAACTGCATACGAGGCTTATGTCATGCATGTCAACTTCGCCGTCTGGCAGTCCGGTGACGCTTGTAACATCACCTGCCATAGTGACAACGACGTAGCTATACGTGAAATCGTTGTCTTCTACATGTGCCTCATTTTGAACAGGGTCGACGTATGCACGTATCGTGTAGTCGCCATTGGCAAAGCCGGAAGTGTTCCAAACGAAGATGAAGGTTGTGAAGTTTCCGGCTGTAACTGTGATGCCTGCGAATGTGGCGAGGATTGTTGTGTTAGCGTAAACTGTGACGTGGAGATTTTCTGTTTCGTTACAATAGTTGAATAACATTCCACTGATTGACACGTTGGATCCTTGTCCTACAGCGGTTTTGGAGACTGCAAGAGCTGTTATTCCTATATCATGCGATGCCCACGGATAGGGTTTCATAAGCGGATAGTTGTCCTGATTATTCACATCAATAACATATGGTGTATCTCCTATTCCATCACTACCAGTCTCGTTTTGATGAAGATTCCTGTAAACATCTGTTCCACTATAATCACTCCAATAGTTGCCGCCAGACGAATAGCCGCCATTCCATGCGTTGACTGAGCCAGGGGCAATGCGGACCTGTTGAGTATTGTTTATTATGTTGTTGTTGAGGATCATGTTTTGAGTTGAGTTGACTATATAGAGATCAAAGCAGATACCGTACGCGTTCTCAATCATGTTGTTTTGGACAATTGTGTTGTAGTTTGAGTATCTTTCGAGTGTTAAGCCTGCGTGTCCGTTCTCGCTCATGTTGTTCTGGACAACTGTGTTGTAGTTTGAACCTTCTCCAAGGCCAACTGCCTCAAACGTGTTGTTCACGATGAGGTTTCTCGCTATTGTGGCGTAGTTTGACACGCCTCCGCCTCCGAACCCGGTCACATCGATTCCGTAGCCCCGGTTGTTGGCCACGTAATTCCCTGACACGTTGACGTAGCTTGATCCTCCTTTGGCGACTCTGATACCATATTCATTGCCTATGACGTCGTTTCCACTTATGGAAACGTAAGGCGAGGAAGCGTAGAGCAGGATGCCCCTCCAGTTGTCGAAGATTTCGTTGTCGCGGACTACTGTATAGCCAGCAGATTCCAGACGTACTCCGGCGTCCCAGTCGCTGCCGTAGTTGTGAGCTATCGTATTGTTGCATATCTCAGTGTATCTGGAACCATTGATTATAACACCGAATCTGCTGCCGTTTATCATGTTGTCAGAAATTGTGTTGTCGTCTGAGTATGTTTCGACTGATACACCTGACTGTGTGTTGTTTGTTAGATCATTTCGAGAGATTGCGTTGAAGTTCGACCAGTATTCAAGCCTAATACCGTTGTCATCCCCTGAGATTTTGTTCTTCTGAATTGAGTTGTTGTTGCTCCGATAAAGGTTGATGCAGTGGCCTGTCACGGCTAGGTTGTTTAAGGTCATGTTATTCTCGGATATTGTGTTGTTGTCTGCATTATCGTTAAGAGTAAGTGCACTCCAGCCGTTCTCCGCGAAGGTGTTTCGTGATAAGTCATTGAAACTTCCACCAACCAGCGTGATACCGACTCCGCCATTACTGAGAATGCTGTTTCCAGAGATACTGCAGCCTCGCGAATAATTGAGTTCGAGTCCGGCGAAAGAGTTCTCTGTCAGTATGTTCCCGCCAATGCTGCAATTCTGGACATTACTCAGAATGATTCCAGCGTTCTCCCAGTAGATACTGCCACTTCTTCGAACGGTCAAGCCTGAAATGTTGACACTGTTTTGCGTCACTTTGATAACTACTCCTGTCCAATTTCCATCAATTATCGTCGTGCTACTATTTTCACCAACTAGCGAAAGTGCCTTGTTGACAACTACGTGTTCGCAGTATGTTCCAGTCTTGACGAAGATCGTGTCGCCTTCATTTGCGCTGTCTATGGCTTCCTGAATAGTCGCAAGATCGTCAGGAACCACAATTGTGGCAGGATCAGCATCGACCACGTCGGGGTCGGTCACAGCCGAAATGAGAAGGAATAGGAAACAAAGCATCAGAACGATGAATACGCCCTTCTTCATCATCAAACGTCCTCCATCACTGAAGTGAGCAATGAAAGTTCGGGGTAAGTCATGCCGAAATTCCTGGCTATCAGGCCGATGTCTCGCATGTTCACTTTACCATCCGGAACACCGAACCTGCCAGCTATGTCTGCATGTGAGTTCCAGAGTGCGTCTCCAGGTTTGGTGCCAAACGCTTTTGCTGCGGCGTCAATGTCCATCATGTCCACCTTTAGGTCGTGGTTAATGTCACAGGGATCCCAGTGCAAGTTCATCAATGGAAACCCGTCAGTGTTATTCCCGTCAATGACGTAAGGCGTGTCCCAGATGCCTGTGCTGTTAACCTGACTGGCTCCAGGATACCTGACGACATAGTCGCTCCAGTAGTTGCCCTCGCAGTCATCGTCCCATTTATTGCCGCAGCCTGGCGCCACATTGTCAACTTGCAGAGTGTTATTGACGAAACTGTTGCGGTAGAACCTGTTGTTGGAAGAAGAGTCGAGCAGCACGCCGCAATCGAAATCCACGATCATCAGGTTCTTGATTGTCACGTTGCTCCTGCCAGTCAGGTTAATCCCCACCCCTCCAGATTGTCCTCCCAGAAGTTCAAAACATGCCCCATCAAGGATTACGTTGTCTTTTTCAATCACGAGTCCGTCGGCATCGCTGGCGATGTTGGCAGTCAATGTGTAGAGATCATCTTTACGCCTTATTGGAGCACCCGAAGGATCAACACTACCATCCGCACGGATTATTATTACCTGATTTTCAAACGGTATCCAAGGTCTCATTAACGGGTAGCGATCAGCGTTGTTCACGTCGATCACGTAAGATACATCGCCTATTTGATCACTGCCCAAATCATCTTGACCAGGACCACTATGCAAGTCAACGCCAGCATAGCCACTCCAAAAGTTGCCTCCTGTGGCGTAGCTGCTGTTCCAGCTGTTGACCGAGCTCGCTGATACATACACTTGCTGGTCATTTTCTATGATGTTGTTTCCCCAAATCGTATTCTGGGCGGAGTATTCTATGTAGAATCCGTAGCCATTCTCGCTTATGTTGTTTCTGAATATCTGGTGATAACTGGAGGACTGGCCCAGTGCGATGCCATCGCTGTTATTCACAATGAGGTTTCTTGATATTGTGGCGTAGTTTGACGATCCTCCGAATCCGGTGAGACCGATTCCGTAGTTTCGATTGTTCATCACGAAGTTGTCAGAGATGTTCACGTAGTTTGACCCTCCACTGGCTACTCTGAGGCCGAACTCGTTCTCAGTTACGGTGTTGTTGTAGATTGAGACGCGAGGCGAGTAGGAGTAGAGAAGGACGCCATAGTCGTTGCCAGTAATGATGTTTGAATGTATTTGGGTGTCTAATCCTCTGTCAATCCTTATTCCCGCACTCCATGAAACGTTGCCTGCACGGTTGTCCACTATGATGTTTTCGGCTACGTGCGTGTATCTTGCACTGTTCTCGATTTTTATTCCAGACTCGGCGCCGGTAATGAAGTTTCTTGACAAAGTGTTGTTGTAGTTAGGACCTTCGAGTCTGATGGCAACCGTGTTATTGATGAAGTTGTTTTCAGCCACCAAGTTGTAGTTTACCTGGTCTTGAAGCCATATGCCTTCGACTGCTATGGCCGATATGTTATTTCTGCAGATGTTGTTATAGCTTGAAGCGTGGAAGAACCCACCGTATGTACAGTTTGAAATGGCGTTTTCCGTGATGTTATTGTAGTTGGATGAGACGTGACCGTTAACTCCCCCATGCTTGTCGGCTATAGTGTTTGCAGATACTATGTTTCTGCTGGAGTTCATCAGATGCAAAGCGCCCCAACCTGCGCTGCTCAAGTTGTTGTCGGTAATTGTGTTTTGGTTTGAGTGTAAGAGAGAGATGCCGGCAAAACCGTTGCCAGCCAAACTATTGCCTGAGATTGTACAACGTGTTGTGCCGTTCAGACAGATTCCAGCGTCAAGCTCCGGCCATTCAATACTTCCACTATGTCGGACTGTGAAATCTGCAATGTTCACATTATCGCTGACTACGTTAACAACGTGTCCTGTGTTGTTGCCGTCTATGATTGTTGCACTCGCATCTTCTCCAACTAGCGAAAGAGATTTGTTGACGACAACATGCTCAAAGTACACTCCGCTTCTGACGAAAATCGTGTCTCCTTCAATAGCGCCGTTAACGGCTTCCTGGATCGTCGAAAACTGGTCTGGAACGATTATTGTTGAAGCCCCTACGGGCCTATTCGGCCAGAAGCAAACAGCACCAAGCGCATTTGTGAGTAACAAGCATAAAATGAACGCATATGCGGTTTTAGTCAAGTGGTACCCCCTAATGCTCACCAATATTGAGAGCGGAACGCATTACTTGAGCTTGTCGAATGGGATTTGAAGAATTTGTGAATAACTCAGAGAAACTATGCCATTCAGAATATCGAAAAATCCTGAATAACTGAAACTTGCCCACGGGGACCGCCGCGGTCATTCGGGCGGAGCAGGGATACGTTGACATTGTCTCAGGACAGCCATTCGCGGATAAGATCCTCTTCCCATTCTTGCACGGCTCTGTCGAATCCCTCGAGCTTGCTGAGCTTTTCCTCGAGGGCTCCAATTGCATATTGGCCTGCCAAACGGATGGTTGTCCTTACAAAATCGTATGCTTCGTGCCAGTCTTCAGCAATGTACGAGATTGTCTTTTCTTCAGTTCTCTTTGCTCTTGGGATGGTTTCGCATATGTCTGTTTGTTCTTTCCTCGGGAATGAAACATCGGTTGCTATTGGCTTGGCAATCTGGACGGGTCTGAACTCGTCTATCCTTGAAAGTGCACGTCCTGCAGCTTCCTCTATCAGTCTTCGAGCTTCTGGCTGAGGTAAGCAATTGGTCGTCTTGCAGTCAATGGAGGTCTTGACTTGAACCGTCTCAATTTCAGGCAGAAACGCTGACGCTTCTCTGATCAACGCTTGATCGCCTGT
>CAYHEV010000037.1:0-16427 GCA_964355725.1 uncultured Candidatus Bathyarchaeia archaeon
CTTGAAGAAGAACAGAACGGATGGTTTCCTCAATAAATAGCCCCTGATTGAGACTGGGGGTAACAATACTGATTTTTGGCCACGGAGCGCCATTGGGCATAGCGTCTGCAAATTGTGGACTTCCCTCCGTCCAGGGCCAACCTGTCCTGTTGTGTGGTGGACGTGGAAGTTCTGCCAAAGACGGGGACCGCATAGTCAACTCATTTTGCCTATCTTGCTATTTTACAGTGTACCTTACGCTATCGCCGTTTCCAGCTCTTTTGTGAACAGTACATACAAAGAAGTTTGAATACCAAGTGCGGCGGTGGCGTTTATTACGCCTATAGCTGTCAATCATAGGATTTCTTTTGTGCTGCCCCGGACGTTGCGTGGATTAGCGAAGGATTAGCAAAACCACGAAAGCCGAACCCAGCTAGTGCCCAGGGGCCTAATTTTACGTTCAACAACTGGCGCGCCCGGTGGGATTCGAACCCACGACCCTTGGTTCCGAAGTGCTACGCATGGTGTGTCACAAGGTGCCGCCAGCTTCCGTTAAGTACACCTGTTCGCTTGAGCATTGAACGTATCATACCATTATGTGCTATTCCGTGCCACCAAATGGAATAGCAAAAGAATAGCAAAAGACTAGATTCAGATTAGCTTTATGTCGGTGATTACAAAGGAGCATGAAGCACTACAGGGCGGCGGTGGGGTGGCTTTTGCCATTAAATCGGCTATGCCGTTCCAAAATGGGTATCACGGTGGCAGCTTCGGTGGAAATACAATACTGGGCCGCTCCTTAAGGACTTCTTTTCGGTGAATCTCGTGGAGAGCAGGAGCAAGCCCCAAAGTGTCCATTACATTATGTCTTCAAAGTGATGCTCATTTTCGCTGAGGGCGAACACTAAATACTAATGACCTGATATTTTGTTTGGCATTTTGTGAAATAAATCTATTTATTAATTTTCACGTCTAACACAATCTGCTCGGGTATAGCGTCAGTAATTGTAAGTTGATTAATCGAAACCCCGTTATCTTTGTCTAATTCGCTCAGAGTTTTTACTTTTATCCCTTGATCTGAAATATATGATATTATGTTCTTAAAATCTTCAATATCGTATCCAGCATTTTGCGAAGGCGAGGTTTTGATCCTGTGAAATGTTAAAAACAAAGTCAAGTGGTATTCTTTTGCATCCAAAATTAACCTATTGATCTCATCAGGAGGTGTATCGTCCAAAACCAGAAATGCTGCTACTCCAAGAGGCTCTCCAAAGGGAAATACCTCCGTCCAACCTGAATCTATTCTGGCGAATTTATAGTACTTTCCAATTATCTCTTTGATCTCGGAATTCGTGGACCCGTGAGGATATACATACCAATTGGGTGCTGAGTTTATTCCGAGTTCCTTTAAATATTGGGCATCAGTAACTATATCATTTTCGAGTCCCTCCAAATCATCATTATCGTAATACTCTGTCAAGGCGTCTTGATGATATGCGGAATGGCTGACTATATTCCAACCGTAGATATCCTGTAATTCTTTCAGTTGTTCACGATCCAAATTATTCTTATGCTTTAACATTAGATATGCACCAATGGCAGCGGTATTGCCTTTCATCCCATACTTATTCATTATATCGGCCGCAGGCAGTAGTGTTTTATTAGCGTCATCGAAAATAAAAACAACAACACCTTCTTTTTGCTCCGGAATAGTTGATAACCTGTCTAGTATTAGAGTAGCAGTCTTTCCTTCTTCAGCGCCAATTCTATACCTGATCTTGTCAACATTTGACCAATCAAATCCTGAACCGAATTCTACCCATTGATACCCCCTACTCCCGGCATTCCTTTGTTTGCCTTTCCCGAAACTAAAAGTCAGCCACTCATTATCATATTCCACTCTGTAGGGATTTTCTAAATTTGTAGTTACATAACCCTTCCAATTATCAGTTGAAAAAGAAAGTTCCAGCGTATTAACATCCTGCCTGTTAGAAACCTTCATTCGAAAGATAATATTTTTGTCAGATAGGTCCAGATTCACATTTTTTACGGCTCCTATTAAAGAACTGTCAGCAGGAGACGTCAGTTTCAAACTACTACCGCCTGCGGAATAATCTGTTTTATCAACTGAAATGGAGCCTCCATCCATAGATTGATTCTCTCTGAGCCATTCTTCCGCATTTTGAAATTCTTCTATTATTGTCTCTTCGGGCAACGGTATATTGGTATTGTTATCAACAGTTACTTGCCGCTCTGAGCCAGGGGATTTTGCAATATTTATAGAGTATTCCCGTTCGCTTGTGCGAATATTAACTGTACTTTGATCTGCGCTAACCTCTGACACAAGGTTTTTATCATGTTCACCAATTTCGAGAAGAGTGATATAGGATGCCGTCTTTCCATGTTGTTCGTATGAAATACAATAATTGGGTATAGCTACACCGTACTGGGCGGAATATAAGCCCTTCGGAAAAGAATCCTGCCCCTTCCCATAACTCACAGCAATCCCTTCTGGTAATAGTTGATAGATTGTGATGGACTGGTTCGGATCTGAGCCGCTGCCAGTAACAGTCAGGCCATTAATATCCAGGTTTGCGTCTGCGAAAAGATGGAACATTTGTTCGTATTTATGTTCTTTGTCTGAGATTAAATGATCGACAATAAGAACAATATTATGCCCGAGAAGCGCCATAGACCTTTGATGCGAAACTCCATTATAGAGCTCGTGTTCCCCAGCCTGGTAAGCATATCCGTCGCCTTCGAGAAACGCCCCGGCGATTGCTGAATATGGTTTCTGGTCCATCCCGTCCACTACGACAGTATTATGGGCTGCTGTGCCGCGAAAATAGGGTATATAGGGATCCTCTAAATTATAAGTGTAAAGTCCACTATCCGGCATCAAAGCAATGCCGTTACTGTACAGACTAAAACTGAGGGCATCCAAATCACTATGGTTTGTACGGTAGTTACCTACATCAAAGACTATCTGGGTCTGGTCTTCAAAATTAGTACCCTTCCCCCACCCTGAACGCATAATGGTTTGCCCGGCAGCCGGGTAACATTTATTCAGGTCCGGAGGAACCTTGCCCTGCTTACCCTGAGTCAAGACATAGAGAAGATAGGGATCAGACATTGCCATTTCCTTGTATTGACCTGCAAGGTTTACCTTTCGTTCAATAGAAGCCCCGAGCATAGGCACTTCACGATTTGGTTGGAGAATATAGGTGACGTAAGATATCATCTCTTCAATCTTGCTATCGAATTTATCACTGACAGTTATGTTGTGCTGAATCGCGTATCTGTTAATTTCTCGCAAGAGCTCCAATGAGTAAAGATGGTAAAAAGGAGAATTCTCAACCAGGATCCCGTCATTATCAATTATGCTATCTAACTGTTTGGCAAGTCTTTCTTTCGCTGTAGATAGAAACAGGTCAGCACCGGGCATGTCGGGACAACTAGTAGCCAGATATAGCAGAGCAGCCGCTTCCGAAATCCCGTGATTGAAATTGGGTTCATAGTGCTCCGTATCCATAAGAAAATCGCCATGAACCTTCAGTGCTTGCAATATCTCGGTACTGGTTTGATTCGAAAGGGCATTCTGTTCATGCAGCTTAAACCAGGTATTAGTAAGAGCCATGGTTCTCCAAGCTACCGCGTGATCATCTTTCCATGAATAAGTTCCATCCATACCGCTATCAATAAAACTATTAATGATTTCCAGGAGTTTATCATAATAAATTCTATTGCCGGTTTCTATTCCCGCATATAGAAGATCTTTTGTAAAACGAAGACTATAGAAATTGAACCGCCAATATGCATCATTATAAGGATCCTCTTCCCAGGTGATTGGGGGTAAGAGCTTTACAGGAACAGACCTTGGTATCTCATACAAGTCATCAAGGCATAGATCGGCAACCTTGATATCACCTTCGTCTAGAACTCTGTAGATCGCATCACTCGCGGTCATCGCCTTTACAGTTACCTTGTCGCTACCTATATGTTTGCCAAAACCGACATACTGATTCGTCACCCCGGCTAGAAGCCCTAATATCAGAATGAAGCAGAAACATTCTATGGCTATCGTCTTCCTTCTCACATTTATCCTCTGTACCATGTCATTTTCTTGATGGTGACCGCAGAGTAGTACACTAACCAGCTTAGTATTAACGTTGAGAGAAGACTCATTACCGGGCGATATATCCACTTGTAAGAATCCTTGTTTTCTCTCTTGAAAGCTAAACCAAATGTAAAGCCGACAAGAGAAATGCCGCCTAAATACAAAGGAATCGAGAGGAGATTTCCGTTCAGTGGCAGATAAATCAAATGCCTAAATGCAATAAGTGGTCCCGCTAGAACAAACAGAATGTGCAAATAGAAAAACAATGCAGGAAGGAAAGGTTTTCTCCAGTAGAAAGGGCCATTGAAAAATGCATTTCTGATAAAACTCTTCTTCCAGCGTATTTGCTGTCTTATTAGCTTAGGAAAGGTGTTCGGAACAACAGTCCAAGCTCTAGCTGATTTACAATAAAGAGTTTTCCAGTTCTTTGTAGGATAGTCTATTGTTCTGACGAAAGGAGAATTAGAGTATTTCCTCTTGAGTTTTTCGCCAATAGCCTTGCTGCCAAGAACCAGCGCCGTTAGAGTTCGGTCAGTAGCAAATTTAAATTCTTGTCCAAGAAATGTGTCATTCTCCCAAGCAGGAACTAGATTATAGATAGCCTCTCTTCTAAACACAGCCAGGGGACCTGATATGCAAGACACAACACCATAGACACTCTCAAACGCTTTTCTGATAGAGTATTGACCCTCATACCAGCAATCTTGAACCTTGGTGAGAAAATTACAATCCGCATTTAAAGCTCGGCAGTGGCCGCTTACGGCTCCCACGAGTGGGTCTGCGTCAAGAACATCAACAATTCTAGATATGGCATCCAAGGCAAGCACCGAATCACTATCAGAAAACGCAAAAATATCGCCCTTGGCAATAAACATAGCCCTGGCGAGGGCTTTCTTTTTCCCAACGTTCATATCAAGATGAATAACAGATATCAAACCTTTTTGGGCATAATCATCCAATATTGTTGCTGTTCCATCGGTACTGGCGTCATTAACAAATATTATCTCCCTGTCTTCATATGTTTGATTGACAAATGATTTAATACACTGTTCTATCATGCCCTCCTCGTTTTTTACAGCGACCATACAACTAACAAAATGTCTTTTCTCGTTGGATTTTGTTCTTTCTTGGGCTTTTAAATAAGGATCTTTGTATTTCAAAAGAACGATGGAATAGGTTGTCAACAAAACAGAACTCACCGATATCCCGTAAATATACAAGGGAGCGAATGAATGGCTGGCTGCACCCCACATCTTCGCACCTAAGATCACAAGAACGATACAAAATAGGAAAAGAATTGAAAGTCTTGCCTTCATACCTTAACCCTTCTTACTTCAAATATGTGCATACTTACTGTCTTTTTATCTTCCGATTCCCCGATATATAATACCAAGTTTTCTAATTTTCTCTTTATCCAGGCAATTTCTTCCATCAATTACTATCTTAATGTCATTATCTTTCAATTTGCCCAAATCCATATTCACAAATTCCTGATGAGGAGTAATCAATATCAATGCCTCAGATTTCTCAAGCAATTCATCGAGCGACTTCACAGTTGACTGTTCTACAACGAGAGGATCGTAAATATAGAGGTTGGCTTCTGCTGCTTTCAACAATTCAATAATCTTATAAGCTGGACTCTCTCGGGTGTCTCCCACATCGGCTTTATAGGCTAATCCCAAGATTCCTATATTGGCTCTTGCGTTTGTATTTTTAAGGTTGTTTAACTCTTCGAGTAACAAATCGACTGTATAAGAAGGCATACTTTCGTTAATTTCCCGAGACAATTTTACTAACTTATGTTCAAATCCACACTTTTCTGCCTGGCTGATTAAATAGCGGGGTGAAACAGGAATGCAGTCTCCACCTACACCACAACCGGGATAATGAGACAGAAAAGCATACGGCTTGGTAGACGCGGCCTTAATAACCTCCGTGACATCTATGCCCATTTTTGTGAATGATTTCGCTAGCTCATTAACAAAAGCAATGTTGATATCCCTAAAAGTGTTCTCCACGATTTTGGTTGCTGCAGCTTCATTAATCGATTTCATAGGGATTACCTCTGCCTCTAGGATACCTCGATAAAAAGCCAAGGCTCTCTGAAGCCCTTTCGGGGATGTCGAACCCAGCACGCGTGGAATATTTCTCACAGACCACTTTCCATTTCCAGGATCTATTCTTTCTGGACAATGCGCAATATAGAAATCCTCCCCATCTTTTAGCCCAGATTTTTCCAGAATTGGCTGGATAAATTCTTCACAAGCTCCCGGATTAATAGTGGACTCAATAATGATCAAATGGTCCCTTCTTAAATATAATCGGATAGCTTCACATGCTGATTTTAAGGGCCCGTAATCAGGCTCAGAATTTTGATCTATCGGAGTAGGCACACAAATAATCACAATGTCTGTGTCGCGTATAACCTGCAAATCCGATGTGGCCGTGAATTCTATCTTATCGAGGATTCCCTGAAGGTTATTATCATGGAAAGTGCATTTCCTTTTTTTAAGTGATTCAATTTTTTGCGGGTTACTGTCTATGCCAAAAGCTGCATATTTCTTTTCTGCACAAAGACAAACCAAAGGTAATCCTACATATCCTAACCCAATTACAGAAACTGTTTCTTCCCTTGTTTTAGTATTGACTAATGCTTCTTCCTTGGTTTTGGTAAAAACCATGCTCCCTCCTTATAGAATAGAATCTAGCGAGAATACCCCGTAGCTTGCTACGGGGATGAATCGCGGTAAGGGGCGAGCAGCGTCTTCAGGCGCTGCAAAGCGAATTCGAGCGACTAAGGTGCGAGAATTCGCGCCATAGATACCCCACAGCTTGCTGTGGGGAGATTCATTCGTTTTACTGTGGCTAGCTATGCTAGATTTTATGTTGACCAATTCTGATGCTTTTCTAGCCAATTATGACTATGATCCTGATATGACGAGATATAGGTTATGCCAGTTTCAGTATTTCTCTGATAAATAATATAGTTATTATTCGACAGCCAATTCATCCGTGTTTTCCCATTTCAACTCGTGATGAGGCGATATTTATGCCTCATCGCTACTGCCACCTTTACTCTAGGAGATTTGTCTAACACTTTGTACTCAAGCACTGAGCTGAGACATGGTGAACACGAAGCCAGGTCACAACAAAGAGCAAAAAGATGACCCCCTAGTGTATCTTGTCATGTTCTCATTGCACCCCAACCAAATCCCACGAATAACACCATGGCTTAATGCAGTGCAGAGCATACGTGTAACTGATGCCTGTTACGAAGATATACTCCCCAGCGGTACTACGATGAAGAATGTAACAGCTGGAGACGAAAAAATCTTCATTCTTAGGAGGACGGTGAAAACCGCCCTAACACAGGTCCCTCTCACTAGAGGGAGCAAAGCGGAACAACCAGAAAGCGATTATCTTCTGGATAACCCTGCTAGACCATCCACGGAGAGTTTATAGCACATTCGTTAATCCCTGTCAATATGTCTTGCGTGCAATTGAGTTCACTCTACTTATCTTTTCCTACCGTTTCCTCACCAGTGCCAAGAGTACTGATTCACACAGACAGTTCAGAGCTTCTCAGGCAATAGAATGCGAAGTGTATTAAGGTTCATCGAATGGAAATCACAAAGCAAAAAGACCAAGCATAAAGAAGGAACTACTCCGATAGGATTCAAGTACGCATGTGCCATATGTTGCTTACTCCGTCGAAGCACTATGTCCGCCGAGCAAAAATACTTTCGTATGGCATGGAAACATTACACCTGAACACTGGTCAGAGGTTGCTGACCAGCACAAGACCAAGCAAGAGCCTGCGTCAGCTTGCCAAGCAGTACGGCGTGTCGTATGAGGCGGTTAGGAGAATATTACAGGCGGAAAGCCATATGTAGTCAACGGGGATTGTTGCCGGAGTGGGGTACCAGTCGGTGGTGGGGGCCCGGCCAGCGAGTTTACAAGAGACCGTGAGCAAAGGCTCACAGGTAGGCTATGAGACAGGTTCCTAAGTTGGTCATATTGCGGATATTGACCTTAGCGATGAAGTCACTGCTTCCTGATACTACATTCGCTACCTCTATACTCACAGTGACATTATTTTGGCCTCCGCAAGCACAGGAGGGAATTGACCATAATATCAGGCAAAGAGCCAGAAATATCAAATGCGTTCCTGCCTTGACCCAAGGCCGCACCCTTTCACGGCTTATGCTATTCAGAACTAACCCAAAGAATGTGTTTAGAGTTAATCTTGACCATCGATGATATCGGCATGGGGAATTGGATTCACCTTCCCTGTTTCTACCATCCACGCATGCCTCAGCCTAGCCACGCTTATCTGCATGTGGGGATAAGATAGCAAGTGCCAATAGTTCTGTCAAGGATGTGTAATCTCAAGTCAAAGAGTGGGACATGGATTGCTGGTTGTATGCTGGTTCCTGGCAGCAGTGCACGGCAATGCATTGGCTATCCCTGGTACCACGTAACGTTCCGGCGTACCAGGTCAGTAAATCGCAAATGTCGACTTTATATTGAATGCATATCTTATTCGCAGAATTAATCGACCAAGATGATTTGCTCTATTCGGGTCATATCTAGAGCATTTTCGACGCCATCACTGTTAGCATCAGACCCTGGGGTTGTGTTATCGAACCCCATTATGACTCTCTTCACCTTGGTTAAGTCCAGGCCGTTCACAATACCGTCTCCGTTAGCGTCACCCTGTATATAACCTGGCGTAGGTGCAGGCGTGGGCTCATGTTCTTCTACTTCAAAAGCAAATAGTCTATCAATCTCAGAATAATAGGAGGCTCTTATCCATGCGTCAGACCTGGCTATATTAGATACTCTTACCTCATCAATAGCACCTAGAAAATAACCTGGATGAGCCGCATTTTCACAGTGTCCTATCTGAAAAGGGGCCATTCCATTCTCTAGTTTATATCCAGTCAGAGACGTTGTTTCTCTAAGTACTGAGTTCTTATAAAAGCACACGTTATTTGCGTAAACTATCCCAACCACATGTATCCATTGTCCAGCAGTTAATACGTCTTGTGAATCTGCCCCTGCACCCCAACCTCCATCCAGATTAAAGACATAAAAACTTAATTGGTTGGGTCTATCAGAACCAGTCTTGTTGTAAATTCTGAATTGATATTCTTCTTTACCTCCATAATCAGCTTTACCTAGAAGATTAACATACGCCCCTTGTGCTGGGTTTCCAGAAGGTTCGGCTTTAGGAAAATCTAATACATCGGGTCTTATCCAAGCCTCGACTGTAAGTTCCCCAGTAGTAGGAATAGAGAAGGCATCATTGTCAGCTACCTGTATATAGTCATCGTCGCCATCGAATACCTGTGCATTCCCTATCTGCCCAGTTGTTCTAGTAGGAGTTCCAGTCCCAGTGTGTCCAGTCCCATCATAGTTATAGTCAGTGGAATCCCTGTACTCGTTGGAAATACCATTGCCAACCTCCCCCAAATGCTGAACCATTACAAATCCGTTAGTCCAGACATCTTGTGCCGGGGTTGATTCATTGTCACCAACCATAGAATCATTGTCGGCATGGTCTGCATCATAATACAGGTATAGGTTAGTATCCGCTGTATTGGATATTCTTGGAACTTTGACCCATAACCAAGCCTGTTCATTGGCATCATCCCACTTCTCAATCTCGACATAACACTCTGTTGTCCCATCCGATATAGTTATGGCAATCTTCTTCCTATTGGTATCACTTCCAAGATTATCAAAAACGAATGAAACATCATCATGATTTTCCCCAGAGGAATTACAGAGATGCACCAAGATTGGAAAATCAGAAAGAGCAGAATCTACTTTAGTATGGTCAATCGTAAGCTTGACTCGATTAGCCCAGCCACTTAACCAGCCTGTTGGTGTTCCCTCTTGCGCCCGAGAATACTGGCTGCCAAAACCTGCAACCAAAACAGAAATCAATATCAGGATTACTATTATTCTGTTCTTCATCAATGTCATTTTTGTCATCTAAGAACTCACAGCTTGACTGTGCCACTGATTTAATCATATGTAGACTCAAGCAACTTCTCTATTACCCGATTGCTCAAAATGGCCCTTACTTTAGTAACACATACGATTTGCGCTATTGGTAGCCGGCAGCCTTGCCTGCAATTCTACTGGCAGCGGGACAACGGTAGCGTCCGTCCTATCCTTGAAGCTCTTGTATTGGGGATGGCGCACTGAATCTGGATTCGTTGTAGCAGAGGGTGAAGTACAGAACATTACCGGGCGAAGTCTCGCGGATGTGAACGCGGTTGTGAGCTGGTACACGAACGATGATAAACTCATTATAAGTGATGATGGCATCATTGACTGTAATCCGTTTACGCCCGGCCAGATATCCCCTTTCAAAGTTTCTACGCCGGCAAGCCCCGTTATGCACAGTGCTACTGTTGCATTTAAGCACTTGGCAGGCGCAAGCATACCCTTGCGAGATAGAATCCTCTGGGAGAATTCTGCCACCTCTGCTAGGTCCGATTAGCACCACCGCCAGCCAGAACAGGATCTTGAAGAAAATCAAGGTTCCACTAGGCTAGGTCAACAGGATCGTCAACTTCCAAGCAGGTTATCGCGGGTTCGAGTCCCGTCTCCCGCTCCCGCTCCAAAGACAAGTGGTTTCCGAGCGTTACATGTGTCATTGTCTGTCCGACTCCCCCTTGGATATACGTCTTTGTATAGTATGTATGCCAGTCTCCATCACAGCCCAAAAAGGCATGCGGCTTCTTGGTTGCTGCATCCTGCTTAATGACATGGGCAGATGCAGAGGCATCAGCAAAACCCGCTTCAGCTCGCATCATAGATATTGCGGCATTATATGGATAAATGTATACTAGCGCAGTGATTGCCTACAGGGAGTGTAAATCGTATGAGCGCGGTTGATGTTGACGAGCTAGATCGAGATAATGCATATGCCTGGCTAGGTAAGGCATGGCTCTTGGCAGGCTGAACAGAGTCAATTAAGCGGAGGTGACATGAAAATTCAGGTATCAAAACTGAGGGACGTCCTCAGTCTACTTGAGCCAGTGGTTCCCAAGAAACCCGCGCGGCCAATCCTGGCCAACGTGAAGCTCAGCAACGGGCAGGTCATCGCCGGTGATGCGGAGTTGTATGTAGCGGTTGCATTGGACGATATAGATGGAGAGTGCCTACTGCCCTTTGTCGAGTTATCCAAGTTGCTAAAGACGGTGCCGGGTGCCGAGGAGCTGGAGATTAAGCAGGACGGGGGCAAGATCGAGCTGGTGTGGAGCACGGGCAAAGCTACGTTTGAGCTGAAGCCGTTGGAGGACTTCCCGGGCCAGCCTAAAGAGCCGCAGGCAATCAAGGTAACTGTGCAGGGAGACAGGCTGGTCAAGACCCTGAAGGACATGCTGCCCTATTGCAGCAAGGAAGATAGCAAGCCAATTCTGACCGGGGTCAACGTGAACATGCTGGGTGACCGCATCGAGGTCGCAGGCGCCGATGGTTTCAGGCTGGGGCTGAAGGAGTTGCCCATAGCGATTGCTCCCACGGACACGATAAAGCACATCATCATTTCTGCTAAAGCTGTTGATGTGCTGCATCACCTGTGGAGCAAGGCGCCCAGGCTGAAGGAAAAGGCAGAAAGTTTCATCGATTCCATAATGCCAGACCCTAAGCTATCACTGCAGTTCGATGGCAACTGGCTTCAGGCAGAGTTCGATGGTGTGGTCTTCATTGCCAAGCTGATACAGGGTTCTTATCCCAGCGTACTGCAGCTCGTCCCCACGGGCAATGACAATGTGGTTCAGGTCTATGCGCCAGATTTGGAGCAGGCGCTGAAGCGCGTCATGCAACCCGCAAGGAAAGGGAGCGGGATAGTGAGGTTCCAGTGGGAGACGGTTAACAATGAGAGTCGCCTGTATCTGAAGGCGGGGGAAGAGGAGGTGAGCACTGTGGAGGCTTCTCTGCCGTGCCAGATTGAGAAACCGGGCAAGATTGCCCTGCACATGAAGTATGTGTATGACTATGTGAAGGGCAAGGCTTCCTTGCTGCGGATTGAGACCAAGGACGAGAAGAGCCCCGCGGTGTTCAAGTACGGGCAGTCACCGACAGTGGTAGTGGCGCCCATGAATGAAAATTTGGAGGGATTTGAGAAGGCGACGGCGTTTGAGCCAGTAGGTCATCCTGAAGAAACGGCTAAGGGCTTATTGAAACCATCGCAGAAGACAACGCGCTATACCAGTAAACCTAGTGTAACCCCGGACAGCTCCGTTGAAGGCGCTGATGTGGAAAAAACTAGAGAGCAAATAGATTTGCCTCTACTGTTAGGCATGTCGGGCTCAGAGAAGGTCTTCTGGAACCCAGGGGCTGAAAAGAATCCTCATGCTCTAATAGTTGGACCCACAGGGGTGGGTAAAACGCAAACCGTCAAAGCCTTGATCTACGAACTCCTTCATCTTCGCATGCCCTCCATAGTTCTTGATTTTGCTGCTGATTACGAAAACCTTGGACTGAATATATTTGACCTCAAAAAAGGCATAGCAATCAACCCGCTTGAAGTATGGCCACCGAAGGCAGAAAATGACGAGGGCAGGTCTCCTCAGTTTGCCGAATGTGAAATCGTGGACATTCTAAAGGTGATTTACCAGGGTCTCGGAGTTCAGCAGCAAACGTGCTTGAGGAAAGCTATTAATAAAGCTTACAAGGCAAAAGGAATACAACAGGATTCTCCGGAAAGCTGGTCAAGTATTGCTCCCACCTTAGCAGATGTCAAAGTGGAGCTAGAAAAGATGAAAAACAAAACGGAGACAAAGACATACGCTACGACCGCTCTGGGGCATCTCTACGATATCTTTGAACGTGGTTTCTTTGACATGAGTAACCAGATACCCTTTAGTGAAATAATTCAAAATGGAGCTGTGCTTCGGTTGACAAGTCTCCCAGGAGACAACTTGAAGACTGCTGTGTGCGAGTTCTTTCTTCAACTAATGTGGTATCAAGTGAGTAAAGCTCCAAGCAAATTGCGGCTTTTCTGTGTGATAGATGAGGCGCACAGGCTAGCCTATGAGGGCTCCCCCGTGGCAACCTTGTTAAGAGAGGGGAGAAAGTTTGGCGTTGGGATTATCTTGGCATCTCAGAGACCCAGCGATTTTCACAAAACTGTGTTGGCTAATGCAGCGTGCGTTGTCTCTCTGGTCTGTTCTCTCCCCGAGGATGCCAAGTTTATGGCAAACCTTATAATGTGCAAGTCCAATGAAATACAGACACTACCCGACGATTTCAGCGCCATGGTCAAATTTCTTTCTCAGAGCTCACCTATTAGGTTTAAAATGCTACCTTATTTCGACCGGATAGATAGAAGTGGTTGAGAGCAGGTTGGCTGCGCTGTTTATGCACTAATCACCATTCCGAAATTGGGAGATCTGCCAAGCGTGTTGTTCATATGTTGTGGTGATGGCAACTCCTAGACCATGGCTGGATTCGAACTTCTTCCAGGAAATCAATTGCCCGTTTGAGATAGTCAGGGTCTTTTCTTGTATCAACCGGCAGTAGTCTGTGTAGAGCGTTATTCTTTTTCAGGATTTCCAGTTCATACGAGGTTGGTTGGTCTTCAATCCAATAAAAATCAGACTTAAGGTCAATCGCCTCAATTTTAATTTTTCTCCAAGACGTTGCTCTAATCGTTTCTATAAGTGTCATAGTCATTTCATCAGCGTATCTGCTCAGCAAGGTGACTACTGGGGTAGCATCACCATCTGGGCAATGCGTTGAAAGCCAATAACAGTCGAAGTGGTGAACGCAGTAATCGATGAAATCCCTGGCAAATCTGGCTAGAACAACCTGTGTGTCACTAGGTTCTTTCTTTCCTAGAAGCACTCCATCAACATCAAGATAGAGTAGCTTCTTCCTGTTTCCCGAATACATGTCCCATCTTCGCTTGGGTCTATGATATTTTGGTATTCCACGCCTTAGGCGCTCAGCACTCAAAGCCTTCGTTAACCTCTTGGTTGGTAAGTAAGGTATGTTTAGCACCAGGCAAGCTTCCTGATAGAAATGCTCAAATACATTATTGTGTGACATACGTTTAAGCTTTTTCAACCATTTAATGGAAGGTGTACCGACAGGCAAGTGCGTGATGTGAGCATACTCGTGTGCCATAACATATTTGTTGTATAACAGCGCAATGCGAGGAACGATTATCAATCTCTTCATTGGTTCTACGCAGGGGCAGTTCGCACCATCGTTGGGATGTCCTGTCTTGAACTGAACTCGTAGATTATAGTGTCTGTTGAGCTGCTCTAGACAATCCAGGAGCCCTTGTTTGGTCAATTGCTGCTTCAATATACGCTCTATCGTCATATCTGCTTCATTAAAACTAGTCTACCGTGCCAACTAACACTTTCCTGACATTTGCCTAGCTATTATATTATTGGTTCCCTATACAATAGATTCCTGATAGCACGCTCAATAAGCCACCCTGCAGAGAAGCCACCAATGAATGCAACCAAACCGAACTCTGAAACTGGGCTCCTATAATGGAGAAAATTAGTAATCACTGCTCCAAAACAAAATAACCCAAAGACTAGAAATGCAAGAGCTATTATGCGCTGCCACATGTGATTGCCCCCCCTTTCATCTTGTGCTATTTTAGTTAAAAGAATCACGTCCCTCAGCGTTCCTCGTTTTTCCAGGCTATTCGCAATCCGACAGTCCCCACCAGTGCAATAAGCAGACCCACAAAAATGGCCATCAGAAACGCTTCCTTGATGCCATCGGACATAAGCGTGCCAATGAAAGCTACCGTTGTTGAGAACGCACCTATTATGATGGTGTAGGTTTTTGCTGCCTTTCTGCTCATGCTCTCCTCCTTCCTTTTGTCCCTCTCTACTGAGGGAACACTATTTTGACACTAGGTTTTGACAACAGTCTGTCAAGCAAATGGTTCAGGTATTGTGTCAGGCAGTAGGGGCTAATAAATAGAGAAGGAGCGGACTAATGAGTGTGACTCAATAATCAGCTCCAACTTCAATCGGGGACGATGGGCTGGAGCGTTGTCAAGCGGGAATCAAATCCTTGTTATTCCGCTTATTTACAAGCCTGGACCCATTTTAAAGTTCTACGTGCTATCAGCACTCCAGCAAAATAGCAGGTACTTAGCCTGTTGTCAAGCCCAGTTACAGTGAGTCCTCCGTCCGAATCTAAAATTGAGATTCTTCATTCTTGTTCTTTATTAACGAATCTTCCTTTGCCAGCAGGTCACCAAAAGTAGTCCTGGCGTCCGGATCCTCGCTCAGTAGTTTGTAGTTCTCAGAAAGCCACTGACGCAAGATATGATATACAAGTACGGAAATGGGCACTCTCAAACCTCCGGCGAGCTCTTTGTAAACCAGTTGGAGTTTTCGGGGCACCCACACACCCCAAATTATGCGCTCATCCAGGTGTTGTTGCCATCTTTTCTTTCTCAATAGTAAGTCGAACATGACCAGAACCTCCTTAGTTAAGGTGACTTAATTGAAACGCCTTAATCACGTTCCGAGTTTAGGCCAAGTTGCACAAAAAGTATCAGATTTGAACAATTTCTACTTAACTAGTAGTCGCAAATCGAGCTATGACAAGCGCGGTAAAAGGGCAGTTTCCCAGGAGTCTGGTGAGCCATCCCCCGGGCTCCGGGCCGGGTACCTCGGCCCTTTGCCCAGGTTACCTCCTACTCCTCCACTTCTCCATCCTCGTCTTCTTCTGTAATGTCCTGCGCTTTTGACAGTATTGCCTTGAAAACCTTGCGTGGTATATTGATCTCACTGGGGCGTACTGTCAGGTCAGCCAGCTCATCCAGAAGGTCCTTCAGCGATGCCATCTTTAATCACCTCCTTCCCATCAAAATTTGAATCAGCCACGGCAGAATGCTTATCGGCTAGGTAATTGCCATCCAGCAATCTTTTCAACGTGGCGTAACCTACATTCAGCTCCTTAGCCGCCTTCCTCCTCGATATCTCTCCAACAGTTAGGCGCTCCAATATCGATTTGTAGCGGTCCGAGAACCCTCGCCTATCGGTTACCTTGGGTCGGCCTATTCTTTTCCCCTGCCTAGCAGCTCTCTCCATACCTGCCTTAACCCTTTCTCGAATGAGCTCCAGCTCGAACTCAGCCAGGGCAGCCAGCAAGTTCATAAGCAATCTTCCCAGGGCCGTTGAAGTCTCGAACTGCTCCCGGATGCTTCTGAATGAGATGCCAAGAGTCTCCCAGGTGGAGAGCGTATCGTGCATGTGCTTTACTGACCTGAAAGCCCTGTCCAATTTGAAGACCAAAACGACGGAGAACCTTTTCTTTGCGGCATCATCCA
>CAYHEV010000038.1:0-16200 GCA_964355725.1 uncultured Candidatus Bathyarchaeia archaeon
TGAAGAGGCCACATTAACTCTACTTGTTTTTGTATCTCACAACTCTCTTCGTCCGTCAAATCCCTGGGAAAGTTGTAGATCGGACCGCTTGGCTTCTCGTTATAGTAAGGTCGATTGCAACCGGGACAGCCAGAAGTCAGAAAAGGCTTCGCCGTCCGAATGATCTGCAGCAGCACTTGTTCACTGACGCCAAGACTGATTATACGATCTTTGTCATCAAAACTCATGTCTTCACACCTAACAATTCCGTTCACAATCAAAAATCTTGCAATCTGGATTCGCCTGTACGTCTGGATTGGTGGCTGAACATTGCGCTCTAGTGCTGTCCCAAGTATTGGGGTAAACGCAAAAAGAGCAGGCAAAACTCCAATATTTACGCATCTTTGAATCACGTAAACCATCTGTTTTTCAGTCTCACCCAATCCCACAATCAAATGCGTGCTCACTCTGCTCTTCCCGAAAATGTCAACAGCCTCACTTAGCAAGTTGAACTGGTTCTTCCAGACATACGCACCACCAACACACACTCCTTTTGTCTTATCAAATAACTCTTCGGTAGCAGCATCCAATGGTATACCAATCCTTTCAACACCAGCATTAGCTAGCTGCCTCAAGTTTTCCTTTTTCAGGGGTTGACATGAAATTGATATTTGAACATGAACTTGCCGGTTGATTGCTTCAACTAGAGCCAAAAGATGTCTGAACACTTCTGGATAGTTCAAGGCTTGAATGCAGATACGTTTCACTTCATCATTCCTGACAGCCTTGCTTATTCCATTGAGAACATCCTCAGTTGAGAAAGCAGGCCAAGAAATCCTCGAAAGCATATCTGCCCTACTGTGACTAGCTCTAGCTTGAGGACAAAAACTGCAATTGGAAATGCATTTGCCTCGTTTATACGTCATCAAGTACGCCGTTGTAGGTGAAGCACTCAGTCTACCTTGCAGAAGCCCGAGAACAATAGCGGAGCCTTGGGAAACACGAATTTTTTCGGGCACTTCTCGTGAAACGTGCAACTTCACACTTCAGAGATGTACAATGATTTTGTGTCCAATATATGTGCTTCACTACTAAAGATTTGCAATTCACAAATGATTTATCAAAACACACACTAAACCAAGAACTAGGTCGTGTGAACATGCGAAGATCAAAACTCGAACTGCGTGAGGCAATTCTAGCAGGTCTACTGAAGGAACCCTTGGCCATCGACGACATAGCCTTCGAAACTACAATGGATTGCACTGTACTGAATCAGCATTTAGATTTCTTGATACAGTATAACCTCATTGAAGAACGGCTCTCAGACGAAAAAACGCTGTATGCCATTACAGAGAGAGGAATAGCAGTACTGAAGGCTCTGAACTTCCAAAAATACCTTCAGAAAGTCACAAATGCAATTAAGACAATGGACGATGCATATCAAGTCCTTCCCATTATGTCAAAAGACAAGCATGAAAACGAATGATACGCTAGGAACTGAAAAAGCAACTCTAAAGAGTCTTTATCGAATCTTAATCACGTCATTTCTTGCTCTTACGCCCAACTGTGAGATCCGCTTCGTCCACACCAAGAAGCACTTTCAGCGATTTCAATTCTTCCCTCAGCATGCTAACTTCACTTTCCAAAGCGTTAGCCTTAGCATCCGCCATTTTCTTGAGCTCTTCAACTTCCAGCAAAAGACTATTTCGCTCATTTTCAAGCGTCCGAAGCCTCTCTATAACATTCTTGAACGTGCTCATGCTCTCCCCATCATCCTAGCCGTCAACGTTTCATAGTAACCTATCCAGAACATTTAAAAGTTATGCCAACCTCAGCCAGCGTATCTGACAGCAAAAAATCGCCATTTTAAACCGAACGAAAACTATTAAGCAAACTGCATGGCATCCTCTAGAGAGGATAATGACCGCGCTTTCGCCAGAAACTATTTGGCAAGCAAGTAAGACCGAACTGTTGCAAATTTTGAATAGAGATCTGCAATCTTTCGAGCCAAAGAAGATCCACTTTTATGCGCCTAGTTTTATGTATTACAAAACAAGATATTTCTGCTCTTCGCCAGAAGATTTTCCAACAATCTCAGTAACTGGCAAAGTCTGCGCATTGAAGTGCAAGCATTGCGGTGGACTGGTTCTGGAAACCATGTACTCTGCCACGACGCCTGAAAGGCTGTTTAAACTATGTGCAAAATTGAAAAATGATGGCGCATCAGGTTGTCTCATAAGCGGTGGATGTTTGCCAAACGGTTCTGTGCCTCTTCAACGTTTTGTAGAAGCTATTGAAAAGGTCAAGCGCGAATTAGGCTTAACGGTGCTTGTTCATACTGGCGTCATAAATCTTGACACTGTTGGGAAACTTGGGAAGGCAGGCGTTGACTCTGCGTTGATAGATATAATCGGCTCAGACGAAACCATCAGAGAAATCTACAATCTAAATGTAACAGTTGAGAGCTACGAAAATTCCTTAAGCGCCTTGCATACGGTAGGTTTGCCCTTTATACCCCATGTTATTGTGGGACTTCACTATGGAAAATTGAAAGGCGAATTGAAAGCGCTGCAAATGATATCTCGATACGAACCTTCAGCATTGGTAATAATTGCTTTCATGCCTATCCACCAAACAGAAATGGAAAAGGTAGAACCTCCAAAACCGTACGAAATAATTAAGGTTATAGCCGCTGCAAGAATCATGTTTCCTCAAACGCCTCTAGTTCTGGGGTGCATGCGACCGAAAGGTAAACATCGTGTGGAAACGGATCGTCTGGCCATTAAAGCTGGCGTTGACGCCATAGCATTTCCAGCAGAAGATGCCGTAAAATTTGCTCAACGTGAAGGATATGAAATGTTCTTTTCTCCACTCTGCTGCTCACAGATATATTCTGATATTGGCGATTTGAAAAGTCGCGTCAAGTAGAGGCAACCTATTCTTCACGTAGGGCAACCGTTGTTACTATTCCAAATTCCAAGAGAGCGACTATGAAGAAAACTGTCAACGTCAATCCTTCAGCCAGTAGATAGGCAGCCATTGCAGCTGCTAAGGGCAAAAACAGTATTATCAGTCCAGGCAACACTATGAGGATGTATGTGGTCAATCTTGCATAGATATTGCCTAAAGAAAAGCCTTCCTTCCAGAATTTGTTCGCCAAAAGTTTAAGCTCTACCATGCTGCCGGATGTAACTGACAATGCGTGTATGGCGCCGAAAACCAGAATGGTGGCAAAATCCTTTCCTAGAAATGTTGCGACGACGAAGAGAACCGCGAGAGAAATCATATAGGTCAGAGTAGACAAGACTGCCTTAGAAAAAATCAACGTCCTCTTCCTCAGCGGAAGACTCCTTGAGTAAGCAGAAGCCACTCCCTCAATTGAGAACAATGTCGGCGGAAGCATGAGCGTTACGACTGACATTCCAGTCAGAATCCCGAAAGTCACGCTCAACCCTATGTTGCCGAGCGACGAGAATGAGAGGACAAGTACGATCGTTTGTATAGTGGGCAAAAGGAATAGGCTTGCATAGGAGGGGGCTCGAGATGCAACTCTCAAATCCTTGCGGATTATCCCCAGCCATGGACTCTGCGTTTTTATTAAAGTGTCTTTAACCGCTTCTCTAACGACATGAATGGCTCCTCCAGCCCCAAGTTTTCTAATCGTGCCAGTTACCCATCTCAAGCTGAAGATCCCCAAGATCAAGTAACCGAAAAAGGAGACAATTGAAAGTTCAAGAGCCAGATAATTAGCTTCGCCGAAGAAGGTAGTGAATGAAACCAAGAATCCGTAGGAAAATGGGTAAATCAACACCAGAAAATTCAGAAAAGGAGAGAAGATTTGTGCAAGAGACGCGAAGGATTCAATTATTTGCGTCGCAAAATCCAAAACTAAGTATGTCCCCAATGAAGGCAGAACCCACAAGATCATGAAAGCCAATCTCAAGAAGGCTTTCCATTTAGATCGCCCGCCAGCACCTGATACCCTTGAATAAAAAAACTTTGCCAATCCAATTGTTAAGGCTAAAGCAAAAATCTCTGTAATGATGACGCTAACAAAAACAATCAATCCGCCCAGCAATGAGCCACTGTAGAAGGTATATGCCAAGACAAAAACCACCACCGCTGTTATTAGCGGCAGATCAAAAATCCGTGTAAAACATAAGAAAACTATGTTTGAAATATCTCGCCGTGAAAGGGGCAGAGGACTTAGTATCTCCACCGCTTTTGAAGAGATGAACGATGTTGAAACTTGCAAGCCCATAAAAACTATGAGGAACAAAACCGAAGAAAGAAATGCCGTAACGCCACCAGCAATAGCCAACTCCCTAGCAACGTGCGACGTTCCCATCTGAATGCTAAGTGGAAGAAACACTGTGAAACCGAAAACAGCTATGAAAATACTCGTAATAATCTTGCTGATTAAAGTACTCATCTGAGCGTTACTCATAAGTCGTCGAACATCAGCATTACCTCTCCGCGGCAACGCTGCACCTGAACGGAGGGAGAAAATAGACTGAAAAGAAACTTCCTTGTAAAGTATGCTTGATAGGCGCCACAGTTCGCGCAGCTTCACTTCGGTTTACTCCTTTTCCAAAGCCTCTATGATTTCCTGCATCCCTGCTTCTTGTTCGGTGACTTTCAGAAATATTTCTTCCAGAGAGCCTTCTGCCGTTCTGACCAGCTTCCGAAGATCCTCAACTGTTCCTTCACCCACAATTCTCCCTTTATTAATGATTCCAACTCTGTCGCAGAGTTTCTCTGCAACCTCCATGATGTGAGTTGAAAATATCACAGCTCCACCTTTCTTGGCATGAAAACTTATCAGTTCCTTAAGTATCTTAGACGAACGGGCATCCAAACCTATCAAAGGTTCGTCGAGAATCAAGAGTGGCGGTTCATGCAATAGGGCAGCAATTATGGCTACTTTTTGCTTATTCCCCATGGACAATGCTGCGATTGGCGTATCAAAATACTGCTTGAGCTCGAAAGCTGACGTTAACCTTTCGAGTCGAGGATTAACCGCTTCGGCATTCAAACGTCTTATCGAGGACGTGAACTCTAAGAAGTCTCTGGGTGTCAGCGAGTCCATCAGAACAACTTCTTCAGGGACGTAGCCAATCTTGCTTTTGACGGATACTTCATCTGAAAGAGGTGTATTGAAGACTTCTACCTTCCCGGAACGAGCTTCAAGAACACCTACTAAGACTTTTAAGGTAGTGGTTTTGCCAGCGCCGTTTGGACCAAGCAAACCGTAAATTTCGCCAGTTTTAACTGTGAACGAAAGGTTTTCAACAGCTACAAAAGAACCGTAGCTGACGGTAAGCCCTTCAACGATTACAGCTGATTCCTGCACGATATTGCCTCCAACACGTTTTTCAGAAGTTCACTAATCAGTCGCTTTAATATGTGTCTATTGATTCTCGAAGTGCTTCGAACTAGAACTGGCAAGTTTTCACAAGCTAGAATCGTTATTATCGCTACTCTCTGAACTGTGAAGCTTCTTTAAGCATTCTGTAGCCCATAACCATCGACCACGCTGAAGCTGAAAGTGCAGAAACCGTTTCTGGAATAGCGACACCTTGGACGAAGTGCAGTGTAAATTGAACTATCCACACGGATGCTGCAGCTAATGCTGCGAGAAAAGTAAACAAACCCATTTTCACTTCACCCATAAACAAAAAGTTTGCAGCAATCAGTAGCAGTGATGTTGGAGCGAGCATGAAAAACGCTACAGAAGCATAGTAATGCATAGGTTCAGCATTCTCTGGAAAGGCGCCTATGGAAATCAGAGCAATAGCAGCGAGAAGAAAAACGAATGCCCCAATTCCGCCCAAAGATTTTCTCCGTAAGAACATAAGTAAGCCCGCTGCAAAAATAAGGGCTAGAATGCCGCCAAATATCAATCCATAATTGAAAAAACTAGCAGTAAGACCTCCTTGAATGCCTAAATCGCTTAGAGCGTTTTCTGTCCAAACGAATTGCGGAGAATAGGTTATTGCCAAAAAGATACACGTAAACGCGAATATGGGCGTGATTATGCCGCAGATTCCTGATGCTTTGATCAAGTTACTACTATATGAACTCATCAAGTTCTCCTCAAATCAATTGGTCAATGCTATGATTGGTGTGTTTAAAAACATGATGCCGAAAAGCAAGTAAAACCTGTCAAGCTTTTATTTATAGCGCTTCTATCCTTAGCCTTCCAGAAGACGAGTTAGTGAGTACTATTGATGGAAAAGCCTGCTTGGATGATCTGCATAACACACATGTTCCTCGAGATCTATCTACTCATACAAGTCGCCCTCATACCCGTAATAATCCGGGAATTTCAACTAAGCCTACTCGAAGCCTCGCTAATAGCAACCGTTCCGAGCCTAATCGCACTCTTCATGAACATCCCGTCAGGATTCTTGGCAGATAGGTTCAGCACAAATCAGCTGCTATTTGCCAGTATGCTAATCGAAGGGCTCTCAGCGCTTCTGATCAGCCAAACAGCCAACTTCTGGATGCTAGTCTTCGGCGTGTCACTACTAAAAATATCATCTCCAATATACCATATTTCCGGACTGAGTCAAATAAGCAGGCTTGCTAGACCCGAGCACATGTCCATGACAGTTGGCTTCCACAATGCTCTAGGAAGCCTAGGCTCGGCCGCAGGAGTCGTCAGCCTCGCTGTTTTCCTGTCAACATTAGGTTGGAGATGGACTTACTTGTTCTGGGCTTTTCCAATCTTGGTCTGGGGACTCATTATCCTAATGTCTAAGCAACTCAAAACTAGGCGACCTGAAGAGGCAAAAACCGAATCCAGAAGCAGATTAACAAGACTCTCGCTCATTTTTTCCTCAGCGTTCTTGATTTTCCTAATAGCCACAGGCGTCAGAGAAGTTGGAATGACAGGAAGCTCCACCTTCATGACCACATATTTCGTAAAGACCAGAAGCCTTTCCGATTCTACGGCCAGCCTCATCTTTGGCTTGGGACCATTTATTGGAATAGTGGGCTCTCTAGGAGGAGGCTACCTAGGCGCTAGAACAGGAGCAAAGAAGACGCTCAGTTGGACTATCTTCGGCTGTGCGATTTCACTTTCTATCTTGGCGTTTATGTCGCAGCTTTACCTTCTTATCCCTGTTTATCTTTTGTATGCTTTTTTTAGCAATGCAGTATGGTCGCCCATGAACACTATCGTGGCAAATGTAACACCCGAAACGCAGAGAGGCTTGGGATACAGCGTCTATTTCTTCAGTGAGGGACTAATGGGTTCTGTTACGCCTACTTTAGCAGCCGGCGTCATAGAGCTTTCAGACGTGTGGTATATCTTTCCCTTCAGCATAATTTTCCTAGTCGCAAGTCTGGTCATACTCCAATTCCTTCAACAACCTAAACAACAGTGAAACGGTTTTAACCTCCGAAGAAACACTCAGGTAATCAGTTGGAGGAGAATCAAATGAGTCAAAACTCTAAGCGAAGACTAACTGGGCTTCAGAAAAAGATGATGGAAACTGACCTTGACCTAGCTGTCTACGGTTCATGTCAGAATTTCCAATACCTTACAGGGTTGTTATTTGACTGGAGACATGGAATAGACCTCGAAAACGAAGTCAGCAATGTCTTCGTGCCACAGCACGGAGAGCCTATTTTGACCCTAGCTGAAGCCCCTTCTGAACAGTTCCCACAAACATGGATCAAAGATGTCAGAATTTTGGAGAAAGAAAAGAAATATGGTGAGTTGATCAAGAATGTGATCTCCGACCTAGAACTCAAAGGAGCCAAAGTCGGGTTAGGAGATCATGTGTGGGGTTCGACAACGGTGGAAATCGCGAAAATAATCAAAGATGCAAAATTCTACAAGGGTGAAGCATTGATGGATCACTTGAGAATGATTAAGGACTCAGATGAGATTGAACGTCTCAGAAGAGTCGCCAAACTCACCGACAAGGTCATGGAGGCAACCGTACCGCACATCAAGAAAAGAGTCACTCAGCGTGAGATGGAGGTTGAAGTTGAGTTCCAAGCCAAAATGTTGGGAGCATCAGATGTCTCTTTTCCGCCAACAGTAGGCTTCGTCAAATCTGGTTCTGAAGCTTCGTCCAGCCCTTTTACTTATCCAAGAGAGATGGGATTAATGTCCGGCACATCGATCGCTTTCGACATCGGCTTCGTGATGGATGGTTACTGCTCGGACTTTGGAAGAAGCTTCTACTTTGGATCTGCAAGTATGGAGGTCAAGAAAGGGTACGAAGCCCTGCAACAAAGCGTTCTTGAAACCGTCGACAATATGTACGAGGGTAGTATGCGTGTCTGCGACCTTTTCCCAGCCTTGGAGAAAACATTGGACAGATTTGGATATGGTAGCTATCTGCGGGCACGCCTACCCAACAAGAATCTTGGACATAATATTGGCGTTGAGGTGCATGAACCGCCGTGGCTTAGTCCTGAGTACAAAGAGACACTTCGCTCGAATATGGTTGTGGCTCTGGAACCTAAGCTTTGGCATGCTGGCGAATATTATTTGCGCGTTGAGGATATTATCTTAGTCGGGAAACGGAAGACAGAATTTCTAACAACCTTCGACAGGCGACTCTTTCAACTGTAAGACTTGATAAAGCCATTCTATTTAGCAAGTCACGTTGCAGGTATGAACTGGGTAAGTCTCTGCAAAGACTGCATTCTATCCTTGTTACCTATCTTAGCTTCCTGTATCGCTTGTCTAAGTATTTGAATTGATTCATCCATGGATTCACGATTCACAGGGTAGGGAACTCCGTCTTTTCCTCCATAAGCAAACGAATATTTAACCGGATCTTTCCAGCTTGGCTTCTCTCCGTAAATCAGTTCTGCCACCAACGCCAAACCTCTTACGGTGGCCGGTCCTATGCCCCTGAATCCAAACAATTCTTCATAATTGCTAGGTCGAAACTCATAGACTTCCTTCAAAGCTTTCCAGTTGATGTTCACGGGCATAGACAAAACGCCGATTGAGTATTGTTTTAACGCGTCGCCATAAGTTTGTGGCAGCCATTCTTTAAGCGATTTTTGATAAGCCGGTTTTGCAGGCTCAATCATTCGCATCGTTTTTTCTGGAGGTTCTTTAGCAATGTCTACTGAAGCTTTTCTGCATTTTTCACTTTCCTTGGCAGTCATATCCAGAGCGATTTCACGTTTCACGTCGCCTACTATGGCGTTATGCGGTTCGACGATAAAGTTTCTAGTGTTGTCTGAAAGCCAATGATAACGCCTTGCCGTGCGATCCTCTGGGCACATGCCCTGCTGGATTACTGCCCACTTTCTGCCTTCAGAGACAATGAACGCGTGATGATAGAGCTGGTAGCCAGCCTGGACCGCGGCATTGTCAACTTTAGCACTCATCTTGCTTGCGTAAAGCAACGCGTCAACGTCGCTGCTCGAGAATCCAAACTTTTCGCCAGCGGCTTCAATTTCCAATGGTGCACGTTTCGATGCTTTACCTTTGCCACCGCAGACTATCAGACCATGTTCCTCAGGCACGATGGCCCTCTTCAGCACTCCAGTGACGACGGTTGTAACACCTGATGAGTGCCAATCATAGCCTAAAACGCAACCAACAGCCTGGAACCAAAAAGGATCAGAAATCCTCTTCAAAAATTCAGCCGTTCCATACTCGTCGAGAACTATAGTAACTATCTCTCTGGCAAGTTTCTCCATTCGTACAGTCAGCCATCTCGGCGCCTTGCCATAATGAAGCGGAAGCCTTGCAAAACCTGTCCTCTGCACAGTGACACCATTTCCACAAGAACTTAGTGATTAGTAAGTTTAAACTGTTTTCCTCACGTTGTTAGTACGTGACCCTCTCGATCGATTTCTCCTCTGCGAATTCGCGTGGTGGAAATACTAACGTGATTCTCGGAAGGGATCATGCCAATAACAACAATCTTGAGCAAGGGCAGCTTCATTTCTTTCCTTTTTTCATTTATCTTGTGTGCTGTGAGCTCAGTTTCTTTGCTAACTATTAACACTTCAATGGGGCTTTTGGACAGAAGCACTCCGCCAGAAGGATCATCTATCGGAATGATTTCGGATCTATGCAAGAGTCCGTTTTTATTTAGGAAGCTCTCTAGTTCGTTTAACCTCTCATCATAAGCTGCAGTCTCGTGTGGTTTGTCCATTTTCTTGATAAATTCGTCAGAGGACAAACCAATCATGACGTGGTCGGCAGCCTCAAAGGCTTTGATGAGCAGGGCTCTGTGTCCTTTGTGGAGTTCATCGAAGGTGCCACCCACACCAGCGATATGGAATTCTTTCTTCATTGTCCCCTTTCATCCTATTAGCCTAGCACCTTGAATGTCAATTTTGGCTACTAAGATTTTCTCCTCTGGCAGAACCTGCTTAAAAGCTTGAACCAAGTTTCCAACGTTTTCTAACATTGTGACTGCGTGAACTGCTTCTCCAACCATGTTTTGAGCTGCACCAATTGCGCCTGCTTTCTCTGCAAGTTTGGCCAGTTTCTTTGTGCGATCAGTCATAAAGCCAGTCTTTTCAGCAAAATCTAAGCAGCAAGCTAGGAAGTTTTCAAGTGATGGTTCTGAGAGAATGTTTTCCAATGTTTTCTTTCCCCATTTGTTGATCTTGCTGCGCTTTTCGGGGGAAGAAAGGACTTCCTTAGTGGGCGTGGATCCATAGACTCCGGCAACGACGACGTGATCTGTGGATGTTGGTATGCGGTCTAATATGGCTATTCCAGGTGCGCCTGGTTCTAGGGTGATCACGCATCCGCCAATCATTAATGGGCCAACTGTTCCCAAGCCCGTTTTACACTTAACCTCTGCAATATGGGCAATTTTGCCTAGCTGATTGTAAGTAAGATTCAGGCCGAGAGTTTTTGAAAGTGCTAGTGCTGTGTTCAACGCTCCAGCGGCGCTTGTACCAAAACCTGCACCGATAGGCACTTCAGTATCGTGCTTAACCAGAACCTTGCATGTTTCGTCAACTTTTCCTAGCAGCATCTGTACGACTGTTCGTGTGGTTTCAGCTTGCTGTGTTTTCCTTCCGTTTATGAAGATTTCAATATCGTTAGTGTTTGATTCTGAAACAGAGATTTCTGTTGTAGTTCCCATTTCAATTCCAAATCCGCCGCCACGAGCACCAACTTTCTCCAAATCAAGAAGGGGATTGCCGTCTGGCATAGTGTCACATATTTCAAAAAAACTTGAAATGCCTGATGGCGCGAAGGCTTTAGCCTTCCTGTTCACGGTCAGTTCCCTTTCTAGTAGAGTTGAGGCTTGGAAAAGCTCTGTAGCAAATATGCAAAATCAACGGTCCAGGAATCACCAAAAAGATTATTTCTGTTGAAAATGTGAATACAAGATACGCAAATCCGCCTACGATTGTCAGTGGCGTCAAATCGGTTTTTCCAGGCATAATGAACAATTGGCTGAAAACCGGAACCATTAGACCTATTATAGAGCTGCCTACTAGCAAACCCAACATACAACCCGCTTCGAACCCCCTCCACTTATGCGCTAATCCAATAACCAGTGTAAGCATTATGTAGCTTGTTATGATTATGCCAGAGAATAAGAAGGCCAAGTCACTGGACAATACATAGTAAGAAATCCCCACAAGCAATGCAGTGATTGCTCCGGAAGCGATCATTGGAATTCTCCAGTCAACTTGCTTCTTCGCGATGTAGCCTATTATTGCGAACATGGCAAAGTTCGAAGTTACCCCCGCCATCAGGCTCAAGATTGGGTTGCCATGGATCAGCATGTCACTTATGAAAATGCCGATGGCTGCACCGCCGCCTCCGACCCAGGGACCGAAGAGAACAGCAAACACTGCCGGAATTATTACGGAAGGCCAGAATCTAACTGTCCCAAACCCAGGTGCGGTTATGGGAACGATATAGTACAATATATAGCCAAAAACCGCGTACAAACTCGCATTTAGTCCCAAAGCAGCCACTTCCAGTGCTCTCAATACGACACCTTCTTTTAAGGTCAAATATGAAGAATTATCGGAAAATAAGGTTTCCGTATGAATTGTTTATACATGTTTAAACTTTCCGTGCTTTTTACTGAACCACACGGAAAGTTGCTAGTTTCGTTTCCTAAAGATTTTGCTGCCATCATCGTATTCTCCAGTTACTTCCATTAACGAGCATGAGAAAAGAAGGTCGTATGTAATTCTCTATTAGTTTTTCATATCAATTGATAATATATAGATAATGGGCGCTGTTTCTGTCTCCTAGTCCACTGAAGAACTAATAAGGTGTATTAGTGCATAGGCTGAAACAGAGCTAGATAATCGGTTATTTAGCATTATATTTTGTAATTACGGTATATATGCTACGCATACGCAGCCTTAGAGTTTTTTTATAGCTGGTTCTGTCAACTTTCGGCTTTTAAAGATTGTCAACCAGAAGCGCTTTTTTCAAAAATGTTAAGACGGAGAAACTGTTGAGAGCTAATGGGTTGTCTTACATGACAGAAGAACCAAAGGGATTCTACGATAATTTGGGCCACCTTTTGGAGCGTGAAGAACCAAGATGCACCAAACGTGGCATCGTAATATACAAAGGAAAAGGGGATCACTGGTATTTGGAGTTTCCTGATGGAACTGAAAGAATAGGTAGTGTTACAACAATTAAACTCAAGACGTTGATTTACCACTTGAAGGAGACAAATGGAAACATCGATAAAAGCAGAAGAGAACTCGGATGGGAATAGAAACTACCAAGAAAGACAACTAGAAAACTAAGTACGATTATGTTTCTTCTTTCCATACCGAACCACCATTAATGCTAATGTGGCAAAGACCATCACCACTGGAATAATAACTGCTTCAGGAATTGTAGTTGTCATTTTAAGATAAGCAAATCTACCATCAAGCTCACTGAGCTTAGTGACGGAAAAGACAGTATTCCAATCTTCACCAAAAGTAAGTTCGTAGACACCCGTTGAATGGAAATTAACAATACATGGAACAGTTCCTAGACGGAACTCTAATTGTCCTTGAAATACAGGTATCCTGAGTGTTCTCTCTGCATAATTGAATCTAAACATCGTTGCTGGAAAGATAGAACTACAATCTTGGTACATTTCATCATTCATAGGACAAGCTAAAGAACCAGTGACAGGAACTATGTTTGTCAATAACATGAGCATTACTCCATAAGCTGACGCAAGATTAGAAGTTGGATTTATCGAATGAAATCGAAAAAGTCCAGTCGAGTTATCATACAAATTGCTTTCTTCCAAGAACCCTTGCCATGCTGAGCTATATGAATCGTAGCCTCTCAACATTGAAGTGAAATTCATCAACGAATTACTATCCATGTATGGAACATAAGACTGAAGAACAAAATACGCAATAAGAGTATTATCTAACCGATGCTCGTGATTCTGTTCAGCATGAATACATGTATAGTTCTCCCACAGAACACTATATTTTCCATGCAGAAAGCCTTCATCAATCTCATCCTTCACCTCAACCCATCTATTTCCTAAAAACTTGTACTGCAGGTCTTCTATTGCTTTGGTTTGAAAATCACCAGTTATTTTGAAGTTGCGTGAAGAAGCATATTCACCAATTATCGTATGGAAACATACTTCGCACTCAGCAGTTGTTGTATGAAGATTGCCAACATAGGGATGATAAGAATAGAAATTGTAAGCCTCACACCAATGACTTTGAAGTATGTGATTCCAAATTTGGTCACTATAATTCTTAGCATCTTTCACACCTAGTTTCTCAAATTTCAGAAACACTCCCAGAGTCTCAGCATTTTCATCATAGTATCTGTCGCCACCACCAGTGTAGTTTGTTTCAGGATTACAAAATAGCAAACATTTACCGTGATTGTTGTACATTCTAACAAAATCATTGAAAGCCTCAGTAATATTCCACTTTTCTTCCAATCCCATTTCTTTTGCATATCTATACGCTTCCAAAAGCCATCTGTAATAGACATAGAACTGACCTTCAATAGTTTCTGGAAGATAATGCAACATTCTAAACTGCTCCAAGGCTTCTATCACACGATTAGAGAATTCCTGACTTATGGTGATATTATCAAGTTCTGTCAGCCGTCTCAATCTAAGGATTCCAGTCCAATTTTGACCGAGACTGTTTACAATATTGTCATATTGTTGACTTGTAATTTTCGAGAACAAATATCCATAGTGAGCTAAGTCGGCATCAATTTCAGACCAGTCAATAGCATTTAGAGTTTTCTCTATACTATCAACAGGTTTAGTAATGAAAGGAGAAGCACGAACCGGAGTTACCATTAGCAAAGCCAACAGCAAGAAAAGAATGACAATAGCAGCAATTCGCTTCATAGTTATCATATGATTAGCAGTTTAGTGTTTCTTTGCATAGACAACAACCACGCTTATCAACAATATCATGATTCCTAACAGAAAAATTCTACTGTACTCAGGTACTACTCCTACGTCAATCGTAGTCAAATATTGTTTCCAATCTTGGTCAAAATGAAGAACGTACAATGCTGAACCTGAATGTAGAACTCCTGCGTTTCTCCAATTCGTATAGCCTTCCGTGATTCTCGTCTTGTTCCATGAAGAGTAAGGTGAAGAGGAACAGTAGTGATAGATGTCTGCCGTGTCCACGTAACTGAGACTCTGCTGAACTCCAACAACGGCATGAATGTCACCATTAATCATTTGGACAGAATTGAAACCACCTGACCAACACGCATAACCGTTATCCACAGGCAACTCAAAGAAACTCCATGAGCTAGAATAATAGCCAATGTAGTAGTGAGCTTCATGACTAACCCAAACGTATCCTGCAAGAATGACAGGTTTCCCATCAGCAACAGTTATTGACACTCTGGAAACATTCCAGTCGCAAATCACCATTTGAGCAGGATTGTAAAGCTGTCGTCCAGACATATCAAACCATTGATGTAAGTCATCCGAGTAACCGAACAAAACTCCTTTACGCTTCTCAACTTCTGCATTGATTCTCTGACCTGTAGTAGCAACGAATAAACGGTTATTCTCAACTGCCAAATCAAAGTAATAGCATTCTCCCTGATTACCACTCTGCCACTTCCAAACAGTCTTCCAGACATTGAATCCATGAAACATATCAATGATCGCCAAAGACAGATCGAAGCCTATCGGCATTCCATCCTCATCATTAAGGACAACAGTCTGCCTAGTCAGAAGATAGATGTTTCCGTTCAATATGAATGGACATGGATAGCTGTAACCTCTAAGCTGTGTAGTGTACTTAATGAATTGTAATGTAAGTTGGTCTCCCACCCAATAGGTTATGTTGTTTGGATAATAGCATGAGAAAACGTAGATACTGCCGTTCGGAGCTATTATAAGGCTAGGGTCGTAATGAGGGTCAGAACCTCTTTCACCGAGATAAGTTTCCTTCAGTACATGTGTCTGAAGGTTCATTTTAGCAACGTACATAGATGGTTCTTGCATGAGAATTGTTGAGGGAATACGATAGGAACTAGCATTATGAAAAATGATAGTGTAAAGGAAACCGTCTTTGATTTCTGAGTTTTTGCCCATACAGCAGTCTGTCTCGATGATGCCACTTTCCAAAAGCTGACTAGAATTGTACGAATAGCCGTGAACTATGCTCATAGATGCCAGAAGTGTGAAAACAATCAGCATTGAAACGAGCAGTCTCATGCCTGAGACTATGAAGGCGAACGCATAAGAGCGTTTAGTATATCATGAGCCTAAGCATGAACGCTCCACCGCTAATGATAACCCATCCCATGATTAGTATTATGATGATGCTTATTTGCTTCCAATACTTCAGAACTGTACACAACAACAACCCAACTATTGCAGTTTACTGTTCCTTAGAATGTTATCTCCTCTTAGGCTTCAAAATACATTCCTTCCCAACAAAGCTCATGGTATAGTCTTCTTTTGCAAGTCAGGGTTTTTCCATAAGTGCCGCGAGAAATAACCAGATCGCCTTCATGGAACGGAATGACGCATTTTTCGCATACTAGATTGTCTTTTCTCAGAAGTTTCTGGTAGCGAGAGAATAGGCTTTTAGTTAAGAGGGAAACTTTGTTAATGGTCCCTTCCCCAGAAACACAACGGAAAAAAAGGGAATTGCGCGGGAGAGATAAGTGGAGATTACATGTACATTTATACATGTGTAAACTCGTTAAGGTTTGATTTCTAGAAAGCTATGAAATCGTCCGATGATCGCAGTGACGAATCTACCCGTCGTTCTCGTTGT
>CAYHEV010000039.1:0-15686 GCA_964355725.1 uncultured Candidatus Bathyarchaeia archaeon
TCAATTTTCAGTCTGCCGAAAAACCACAAGAGCCTAAAACAAAATGGGAGTTTGGGATGTTCCCTAAGTATTCTCTGTTCCGGTTATTGTTATGTCAAAGTTGAAGCTCGTGATCCCACTGATCGTCGGTGACACTGTGAGAGTCAACACGGCTCCTACAACCGCGTTATGCGCCAACGTATAGTTAGTGCAGTTCCACGCTAAAGCTATGTTCGATGCAGCCGCAGCGGGGTTCCAATTACCAGTTGACATGCTCAGATTCTCCGCTGCAGTCCCATTATTCTTCACATAAACCGTGTAGCTTCTCGAGCCGCCTGCCTCCAACATTCCCCAATCAATAGAAGAAGTTCTGTTCGTACAGCTTCTGTCCCAATAAACTTCCACACCAATTGCCTTTATGTTTCCCGCGTTTGGAACCGTCTGGTTCGTGACTAGCAGGCCTACAACTACAGCAGTTGCGATTACTGCCGTCATTGTTGCTGCAAGAACTATTCCCATCATGCTTTTCTGCATAGCCATAAGGTTCGCCGAAGCATATCGGACATCGTGAGTATTAATAAACCTTATTGTGCACATGTCCCACGCAAATACACTTACCAAAACCCACAAAAAACATAACAAAACATCTGTCCAACGTGCCGAACAACCATTCCGCCAACAAACCCAAAAGGCAGCTGTTCGACACCCACGTAAGAATATGAAACTTATTAAACCCGATCAATCCCTCTAGGTAGAAAAGGAGGAAAAAGAGTCGTTCGCAGTTGGCCACCTCTCACTAGGCTACCTACTAGGCAAAGCATCATCCAAACTGCTAAAAACAAACCTCAACCTTCCCATAATCTTCACCCTGTCCGTCCTCCCAGACATCGACATACTCTTTCCATTTCTACGTCACAGAGGACCAACACACTCGCTCATAATAGCGCTATTAGTCTTCATTCCAGTCTTCGTTGTTTATGGCAAAAAAGCAGCCCCATACCTACTGGCACTGATCTCACATCCACTAATAGGCGACTACATAGGCGGAGGCGGCGTCCAACTGCTCTGGCCACTCACAAAAGAAACCTACGGAATAAAACTAGCCATAAGCGACCCAATAACCATCGCAACAGAATGCACACTCTTTCTCATCCTCCTAATACTCATCATCAAAACAGGCGACGTGAAAGCGCTGCTCAAACCCGAGAAAACAAACTTGATTCTAGCCGTACCGACCTTCACAGTGATTCTGCCAACATTTCTGGCATATCCAATGAACGTTCCATACGCACTGATACTGCCTCACATCGTGTTCCTAGTTCTCTTCTCAGCATCAATGCTAACATACATCTGGAAAACCCTGAAAGGCAAAAAAACATAGCCCAAGATTCACGCACACGGAAATCACGGACAGATTCCCGATCTTCCACGTTTGAATTCCATGAAACGCACAGTTCTGAGAAAGAAGAACTTTACTGAAAATTGTAGTTGGCTTTGCCACTGTTGCCCGTTTTCGGTATCGATATGATGAACTTTGCCCCCTTGCCAGATTCGCCCGTTTCCTGGATAGTCCAGCCGTAGACTTCCACAGTCTTCCCTATCAAGCAAAGCCCGTAGCCAGTGCTTCCACTCGTACTGTAGCCTTCTCTGAAGATCATCGGCTTCCCAGTAGCAGGTATACCGACACCATCATCTTCGTAGACGAGTTCTAACTCGTCTTGGTTTTTCTCCTTGTAGTTCACTCTAATCTGGCGGACCTTCTGACCGTGTTTCAGCGAATTGTCAATCAGATTGTAGAAAAGCTGCCTAAGCAGCGAATCAGCCAAAACAGTCAATCCGTGACACTGATTTACAATAGTTACTCCTTCAGAACCAGAGAGAAGCGAAACAGCTTCTTGAACGGTCTTCTCCACATCCACATAAGCCAATTCCTCTGCGCCCAGTCTCTCGTAAACCTTAGCAAAATCCAGAATTTTCACAGTCTGGCTGCAAGCTGATTCCATGTCGCAAAAATCCTCCAGCAACTCAGGATGCCCTGCCAGTTTCTTCTTACTCAAAAATATGTGCCCCGCTATCGTCGAAAGCTTGTTCCGAACATCATGTCTAGTCAACTCCCCAACAACACGCAACTTTTCATTCATCAACTTCAATCTCTTCTCATTTTCTCTCAAAGACTCTTCCATCTTTTTACGCTCAGTAATGTCCACAATAATGCCCCTGATGCCCACAACTTTGTCCTCGCGGACAATTGGAGCAGAGCGTATCATGACGGGAACTGTACTACCGTCTTTCCTCACAAACGTATACTCATTGGCGCCGGTGGTCTTTCCGCTCAATGCTTTCACAAGGTTCTCTTTCGCTCTGTCTCGATCTTCAGGAACAACAAACTGAACTGCACTCAAGCCCTTCGCGAAATCCTCTTCAGCGTATCCAGTAATCTCTACAGCTCTCCTGTTGACAAACGTCAGTTTCCCACTAGTATCCGTTTCAAAAGCAACTTCTGGCAACGAGTTGGCTAACTCTCTGTACCTCTTCTCCTTTTCTCTCAGAGACTGCTCTATTTTCTTGCGTTCAGTCAAGTCTCTGATTACCGACACAAATCCAATTGCCTTTGCTTCTCTGTCTCTCATAGTCGTAGTGCAAACCTCAACTTGCCTCTTAGCCCCTGATTTAATTATCACGTTATACTCATGTCTTCTATTGGATCCCTTCTTCAGGTCTTCCTTCATGCTTTCTGAAACTGTTCTTCGTTCTTCAGGACCTACCAACTCGAAACACGATTTTCCTACCAAATCACTTTTCTGGTCAGCACCGTAGAAACTGAGAACAGAATCATTTGCCTCGATGATTTTTCCATCTAAATCCACCACTACGACACCGTCCCTAGACGCTTTCACAGCAGTTGAAAAAACCTGCATTTCCTCTGAAACCTTCTTGAGTTCAGTAACATCAACAATGATTGCGTGAAAGCCAACAGTCTTACCGCCTGCCACAAACCTAGTTGGCCTTGTCATCAAATTCACAACATGCCCATCCCTGTGCACTGCACGAAACTCAAAGTCACGAGGCGGCCTCTTCAAAAGAACAATCTTGAGAAACAGGCGGATAATCCTTCCTCTATCCTTAGGATGCAGAAAATCCCTGAACGGACGACCAATCAAGTCTTGAACTGAGTAACCCAACAACTCGGCGAGGGCTTTGTTCACGTACGTAAAATGGCCTTTCAAGTCACATATCCCAATTGCCACAGAAGTTTCTTCAACGAGACTGTGAAACTTCTCTTCAGATTTGCGTATGAGTCCATCCACCTCTTTTCGTTCAGTTATGTCTACTAACGTCGCCTGCACAGCTGGCTGCCCATTGTACTCAATGCGCTTTGAAGACACGGCTATCCAAACTGTTTTGCCATCCTTCCGGATCGCCCGACCTTCATCAACTGAGACTTCCAGTTTTCCTTCAAAAAGCTCTTTGAAGCGACTGAGAAAAGCCACTCTTTCATCAGGATGTATCAGACACTCTATTGAGCGGGAAGCAAGTTCCTCCGAACTATAACCTGAAATCTGTACCATTGCAGGGTTGGCAAAGACCACCCGAGGAGGAACGCCCTGTGCGACTATTATTCCCTGCAGGCTCTGTTCAACTAACATGCGGTACTTAGCCTCCGATTCCTTGAGCATCTCTTCTGCTCTCTTGTGTTCTGTGATGTCAGTTGCTGTCAAAACAGCACTTCTGATCTCGCCTTTCCACTTCATAAGCCTGATTTCCACAACATAGGAGCGCAGTTCACCCTTTGGATTCGGTATCGTGTATTCGATAGATTGGCGTTGCCCTGTCCTGAAAATCTTCTTGACAATCGAGTCAATTGCAGAAGTCTGTTCCTTAGGGAACCAGCTTGTCAGTTGCGTACCAACTACCTGTTCATTGGTTACGCCCTCGTAGGTGCGATTGGCAAACTGGATCATGCCTTTGGCGTCGATCTCGCAGATGAAGGCAGGTGTTGCCCTAGTGAGATTCTGAAGCCTCATCTCACTTTCCCTGATAGACTCCTCTGCCCGCTTGCGCTCGGTGATGTCGAGTCCATACACGTTAACATAAGCATCATTCTTCGGTGGCGTAAATAGCAACAAGAATGTTCGGTCGCCCTGTTCGAACTCAATTTCCTTTTTTGTTCCTGAATCCAAAACAGCAGCAATTGATTCGCGCAAGAAATCGGGTGCAAGCTGACCGATTTCAGCCTTAGGCTCGCATGGCAGAGACTTTGCAGCAGCGTTAGCATACAAGATGGTGCCGTCTTTTGCGATGCGCAAGACAGGGTTAGGGTTCTCCGAAGGGAACCTCGCTAGGTCAGCAGCTTCCTGTTCTGCGTGTTTAGTTCTTATGACATTCGTTACATCATGAGACAGCTCAGAGTATACTGTTTCTGGATCGCCAGTTTTGCTTAAGTAATTGTCAGCGCCCAGGTTCAACGCCTTGATCGCAACTTCTTCCCGACCTTTTCCCGTGAAGATAATGAAGGGAATGCTATTTCCTTTCTCTCTTAATTCTCTGAGAAACTGTAAACCGTCTTTCCCAGGCATCAAATAGTCACAAACGATTACATCATACTTTTCTTTATCCATCTTCTTTACTGCTTCTTCGACGGATGAAGCCGTGTCCACCTGAAAAGCTTCTTGCATTTCCAAGATTGATTTCGCAGTCTTCAAGAAACAAACATCATCATCTATATGCAAAACTCGTATTGGCGCCTTCTGGGTGATGCCTGCGACATATTTCTTCGAAAACTCGACAGGTGACTGTGTCATCTAAACTACTTCCGTCGCTGCTTCTATGCAACTAGTTTATCTCTGTTCTCCGTGGATTAAACGCTTATGTAACCAGTAGACGAATAACTTGTACTACTGATTCAGATTCAGAATCAGACTAAACAATCCCATCAAGAGAGCATCTCGATGCTAGAGCTAATGAATCCAGTGAGCAAAGGCTGTTCCGCCATGCTGAAGAAAGTAGAACATTACGTACCACATATAGGTCTGATATGATAGAAGCTTATCGCAGCGTAGCCATTTTTTGCATGTTTTCCGCAGTTCCAACAACCGAAGAAGCATTCATCCAAACCATTTTCTCTTTCTTATATGTAAGCACTGAAACACAGATCCTGCATTCATTATGATGCTTGCAAGCTGAAACGATCTATGAGCAATTGTATGAATTGACAAGTTCAGTGTTCTGAGCTTCACTAAATCGATAAATGTAACCCAACAGCATTTTTAATTGAAGTCAGCAAACCATGAAGGAGAATAACTGGAAGATTCTTCACGCTATCAACCATCCTGTCAGAAGGAAGATTCTGGAAAACCTGGGAGAAGGGGGAGCGCTATCGTTCAGCCATCTATCAAAATGCATCACTACAGGCAATCACGGCAGGTTAGGCTTTCACTTGAGGGCGCTTGCAGAGCTGGTCGAGCATGAACCTTCGACAAACAAATATCGTTTAACCGAAGCAGGACGGATGGCAACCGGCTTGATTGAAGACGTTCAATTCATGGCTGAAAGAATCAAACAGAACAAGCTTAATGCAACGATCAACTACGTTCAAAATCTTGTTCTTGGAGACCATTCTTTATTTTTATACGGTACAGAAAATTTCAAACGTGAAACATCCTTCTCGTTTCTAAAAGAAGCGTTGGTGAACCGTCGAGCTGCCGTCTATATCGTTTCGGAAAACAAGCTAGATTCAGAAAGTCAGGAAGCTCAGAAACACGGAATAAGCCTTGATCAAATCCAAAATGGCGCATTTACGATCCTGCCCTCATATGAATGGTACATCAAAAAAGGCAAAGCGCAAGCCAAGACCATTATTGCAAATTTCAAGGCACTTGTAAAGGAAAAGCAAGCAGCAGGTTTCAAAGGACTATACGTTGCGGCGGAAGTTGAGTCGCTATTTGAAAATGGGAAAAGCAAGGAGCTGTTAGAATATGAGAAAAAGATAGGGACACAATTCCCACCTAACATATGTGCGATCTGCCTTTACAGCGCTCATACACTTGACGAAAACCAGCTTCTTCAACTAACAAAATCTCATAACCACTTGATCACTCGACAATTCGCATGGAAGAAAACACACGCATCTACCGCTTACAAAACACCTGCACAATCTTTAAGCAAATCCAGACTCTGAAAGAACTCGTCTACTAGATCCATCTGTTTAGGATCCATCTTGCAGAATCAAGAACGCTTTTTCAACCCAAGAGCGTCAGCAGGCGTGAAGTTTATGATACCAGCTTCTTCTCGGAAACGAAATCTGAACTATCCGCTCGTCTGAATTTTGAGGTTTTCAATGAATTATTTCTCTATCCAAATCAACCGTTGTCTCAATGTTCTTGTCCTCTTTGTCATTGCCTAGAACGGAGTTGCAGTAAGGACATACGTTCACAAGTTTACTCTTGCCGCTGCTGAAATCAAGCATGACCACAGGTTTGCTGAACATTTTCTTGCATTTGGGACAGCCGATAACCATATTATTCTCTTTCAAATCCTGAACCCTGCGATTACTCGGTTTAGTTTCACGAACACTATTCAAGCTCGATCTACTTCCTCTTCTAAGCAAACCAGATACCAACGTAGCAATGGTAAGCGCAGACGGCAATGCCAAAAAGAAATAGATCAAACGCATGAAAGCCCAATAGTTAGAGGCCCAGTCGAGATTGAACTGCAACCCATAATGGTAAAGGTCTCCATGAATTATTCCATCAATTCTGTTGAGCAAGATCAACACAAAGACTAGACTAACAAGCCAAATGGCTAATGTAGCCTTTATGAACGTCGAATTTTCCAGAATATCTCTCAGTGTCATGCTTGGAACCCTAGAACCGATTAGTAGTATTAAGCGAATAAAGCTTTATGAAAGAAGAATCTGGATTTGAAAGCGTAGGTGTTACGATTCCGATTCTGAAGTCTGCTTAGATCGACTACAAGAATAATATACTTATATCTTAAGATATAATATAACATGTGTAGTACCACATTTGGGGATGGAAGCACATGAAACTTCTCAGAATAACGGATGAAACCTTCGAGTTCCTTGCATGGCTTGCACGACAAGACATAACATTACCCTCAGTTCTCACTGACTATCTCAAGTGGGATGCCTACACAAAGGAACAAATCAAAACTCACCTAGAAGCGCTAAACGAAGCGTGCATTGAGTCACGCACGTGCAAACCAAAACGGAAAACTTGATCGTTCCAGAGAAATCGTTCCGCTTGAGTCTAATTAGAGAGCATGGATCAGTTCTTGTTTCTGCGCCATCTTGAGGCTTGTGTCCCCTTCATCTTTCACGAGTTTTGCCAAAAGACCCAATATAACGTCACTTGTATCATGAATGATCTTGAGTTTTGCTTCCCCTCTCCCCGTTAGCGAATATACCCTCCTTCGGTCAATAGTCTTTCCTTCAATTAGCCCCTCTCTTTCCATTGCGTACAGCATTGAATAGACAGTGCCTGAACTGATCATTAAGTCGAACTCGTTATGAATATATGTAAGCACGTCATAACCGGTGAACTCCATCTTTCTCATCTTTTGCAGGATTAAAACATCCAAAAAATCTTTCATAAGCCTTTCACGAATTTCGCCCATAACAGCTGCTTTCTCCAAATAAATCCCAAGTCAGGTTCTTTATAAGAGCGCTTAAATATTTGCTTGTAGCTCAGACTCGGAAGTCGAATTTGATTAAGAGACCGTTCGCACAATAAACATTAGAACTCGGAGCGACTACTGATCAAGCAAACATTTCCAGCGTCACTGATGATTTTCTCATTGCAGTTTTGACGCGCAATTTGCGATTGTCAACGTGTCCCGACGCACAAGAAAGCTTTTCCTGCTTGGCTCAATTCCGAATCAGAAGCTCAGACAGCAACAATTCGTTCTCTGATTTCATAAGACTATTGTTCTACTAACAGAACCTAATAGGACACGATTCAGACGAATCGTGGGAAACCGATCTTCGATGACGGAGCCACAGAGAGAACGTTTAGAAGAAAGCAATTCGCAGTCAGCCGGCAACAGCGCGATACACATTCTGCAAGTAGATGATGAGCTTAGCTTCTTGAAAGTATCAAAGCAAATTCTAGAAATGGGGAATCCATTTGAAGTGGACGTTGCAGGTTCCGTCGAAGAAGCCAAAGAGAAAATGAAAAAGAAAACGTATGATGTAATCGTTTGTGACTATTTGATGCCTGGAAAAGACGGTTTACAGTTCCTTAAGGAACTGAGAGCCAAAGGGAACGGCATCCCGTTCATCATTTTCACTGGAAAAGGAATGGAAGAAGTAGCCGTCAAAGCATTGAACCTCGGAGCAGATCATTATCTCAGCAAAACCACAGACTCCGCAATCATGTTCCAAGAATTATCCCATGATATACGCGAAGCTGTGGAAAAAAAGAGAGCATATCTGTCAGCTTGGATCAGGGAAGAGAAACTGAGAGCAATCCTAGATTCATCTCCCGATGCCATAATCATGACCGACATGCACGCGACCGTAATTGAATGTAATCCTGAAACGTTAAGACTAACAGGATTTTCATCGAAAGAAGAACTAGTTGGAATAAATATGCTAGACCTCTTCGTAGAGACGGACCGCGAAAAGATACTGGAGAGTTTAAGGAGAACGTTGAAGGAAGGCATAACCAAAGATGTCGTCTACAATTTTTCGACCAAGTGCGGAGGAGAATCCGTTGAAGTCTCTGCTAACGTTCTCAGAGACTCTTCAGGCAGTCCCACAGGTTTTGTCACAATAATAAGAGATATCACACAACGCAAGAGGATGGAGAACAAACTCAAACGTTACTCCAATCGATTAGAAGAAAGCAAAAAGTTTCTGGAAAACGTGTTTGCTGCTTCCCCAGACGCTATAACGGTTGCGGATCTGAATGGTAACATAATTGAATGTAATCAAGCGGCACTGGGTGTGCATAAATGCTCATCGAGATACGAACTGATAGGTGAAAATCTTTTGGCACTCGTTGCGAAACACGATCACAGAAGAGTAGAGGAAAATCTGAAAAAGATTGTAGAAATAGGCGCAATCAAAAACATGGAGTACGTTCTGCTGAAAAAGGATGGAAGGGAATTTCCCGCGGAGATTTCAGGTGGAATTATCAAAGATTCCTCAGGAAATTCTCTTGGATTCGTCATAATAACAAAAGACGTGACCGACAGAAAGAATCTGCAAAAAAGGCTAGTAGTGCACGAAAAAATGGCTGCCATTGGTCAATTGGCTGCCGCCGTTAGCCATGATATAAGAAACCCATTAAGCGTGATCAAAAACTCAACGTATTTCCTTCAGATGAGGCTCAAAGGTTCGACTGATGAAAAGGTGGAAAAACATCTTGCTATTCTGGAAAAGGAAATCAACTACACGAACCTCATAATCAGCGATCTTCTTGATTTCGCAAAGAAAAAACCACTCGATCTTCGAAAAACTGATCTAAATCAGCTCTTAGGAAGTGCATTATCATCTGTCTCCAAAACTGAAAACGTTAGAGTAGTCACGAAGTTTGGCAAGATACGGCCCATTCTTCTGGATTCGGAACAGATGAGAAGAGTATTCATGAACATTATTCTTAACGGTTTCCAAGCCATGCCGGACGGGGGAGAGTTGGTGATCCAAACATCAAAACATGACGGCTTGATAGAAACGGTGTTCAAGGACACAGGAGCTGGTATCTCGGAAGAGAACATGCAGAAGCTTTTTACTCCTTTCTTCTCAACTAAGCGGGCTGGTGTTGGCCTAGGTCTGAGCATATGCAAGCAAATAGTTGAAGATCACGGCGGCAACATAACCGTGGAAAGCGAGGAAAACCAAGGATCAACTTTCACGATCAAATTGCCAAACCAAGGAAAAGGAGTAAACAAAGAATCGCCTTCCATCGTCGCATTTGAAGTAAACTCCGTAGAATCTAGCATGTGTCAAGTGTGATCATGATGTCAACACTCTGTCTTGTAGACATGAACAAAATTAGCAAAAACACGATTGCTAACATCCTGCACAAATCTGGCGAAGAGTCAACGGTTCTGAGAATCATCTTTCAAGAATCAAGGATAGAAACACACAACTGGAGGTGAATTCTGTTTGAAGGAAAAACCACGGCTTCTAATAATTGATGATAACGAAAATATGCGCGAAACCCTCGAAGACCTTCTTCAAGAAATGGGATATGAAACCCAAACGGCCAAAACTGCACTAGAGGGGATTGTAAGAGCACAGGAGTCATTCTTCAACGTCGCCTTAATAGACATAAACCTTCCAGACAAGACAGGCATAGAAGTGCTTGAAAGATTCAGAGACATGTTCCCTTCCAGGATGAACATAATGATTACTGCAAGCACAACTCTGAAAAACGCAGTAGACGCTGTCAATCTTGGAGCAAATGGCTACATTACGAAACCAATTGACATTAGAAAACTTGACCAAAAAATAAAAGAATGTCTCAAGAAGCAAGCAAAGATTCTGAAGACAGCGGAGCAAAGGCTGAATGATTTCATTGCGGGCAATGACGAAAAACAACTACCAAAGACCGTTCAATGAATCTCTTCTTCTGATAACGGCAGATGGTTTGAGCAATTGAAGAGACCGCTCTGTCCAGCTCATCTATGAAGCCGCAAGAGAAAGAATACTTGGAGGTTCATTCTCTGTCGAAGATTCTTAGCGTGCAGCCTACACAGCAGAATAGGAGCGGTTGAACATGTTGATCATTTTTCGCATGTGCCGCGAAATTGAAAAATGGAGGAAAAAATCATGTTAAAGCGTCTGTTTTCAGAGCGAACTTCCTCTAGAAATTCTTTACCTTGGTCTGTCAATTCGTAGACCCTTTTTCCACCGTTCATTCTTCCTTCAACGAGGCCTTGCCTCTCCATTGAATACATCACAGAATATATTGTGCCAGAACTTGACAGCATCCTGTATTTTCTGTGGAAATACTTGAGAACATCGTATCCGCTTGAGAAAGGGCTATTCTCCAATAGCGTGAGAATTATTATGTCCGTAAAACTTTGTACAATTCTTCTGTCTAGGAGAGTGATTTGTTTCGATTCCAAAGCTGACACCGTTTCGAAATAATTATATCTGACTAGATATAACACTATGTGTCTGTAATGTCACAGTCACAATCAGTGCCTGTGCCTGCAATTATGAATTTCGACAGATTCAGAGCTGTGCACTGTCGAAGTGATTTGCAGTTCAACAGCGAACGCGCGAGCCAAGAACGGGATATCCATCCCATAAAGACGAATGTTTACCTAGATGATAAGAGGGATAATCGATGAAACCAGAAACAAGAAAGAGTGTGCTAGTAGCTGATGATGACATAGACTTATGCAAGACGCTTGCTGCCGTTTTGAGTTCAGAGGGCTACAGAACAACGATTGCGACAAGTGCAAGAGATGCTCTGGAACTAACAAGAAGACAATTCTTTGATATTGCACTACTCGATATTCGACTTCCTGACATGGAAGGCACCCATTTGCTTCAAAAAATGCAAAAAATCGCCCCGTCGACCATAAAAATCGTCGTAACAGGTTATCCATCATTGGAAAGTGCCGTCAAATCTCTCGATCTGGGTGCGAGTGCATACGTATTGAAACCTGTAAAACCTGAAGAGTTACTCAGAACGATAAAAGAGAAACTTGGCAGATTTCAGCAAGAGGAAGAATTAACTAGGCAAAAATTGGCAAAATGGGTCCAACACCAAGCGTGCAAACTACCATCCTCCAGTTTTGAAAACTTTCAAGAAGAGATGGCTCTGGAACTCGAGCGTTTTGGTCTAACAAAGAATCAGGCGAAAATATACATAACCACAGTAGCTTTAGGCATTGCTTCAGCCCACGAAGTGGCTAAGCTGTCTGGAATACGAAGGGAAGAGATCTATAGGATGATGCCCGAATTGGAGAAACATGGGCTAATTGCGAGAAGATTAGAGCGACCGCGGAGAATCTCAGCAGCTCAACCTGAGGAAGCTATTAGTGTCCTAGCCAGAAGTAGGATAACTGCTTTGAAAACAGAGATTGTCGAACTGCGGCGGAAGGAAACTGCCTTAATCTCTAAGCTTAAGAAAATAGTGCTACCACTCAATGATGAAGTGCAATCAATAGAAGTGTTATATCAGTCAGATAACGTGTTTGTTCCGAAATTCAAGAGCGCCCTAAGACAAGCTAGGAAGGGAACTGACATGGTTGTCACGTTTCAGGATTTGCAGGATGGTATTCGCGACTCTAGGAGAATCATTGAAAGAGCTTTGAAATCTCTTAAGATACGAATAATAACTGAGTTAGGCGAGCCAGATGCCTCCTTGGCAAAACTCAAATCAGCAAAAAAAGAGGGAAACCATGCCGAACTCCGAGCAGTAAAGCGGCTACCCTTTAGGCTTATTATAGTTGATGAACAAGAGGCTGTGTGGGGAGGATCGCAATTTGAAAACCAACCCTCGCCGATTTTTCGGACAACCAACCGTACCCAAATAGGCATCTTGAAGATGTCGTTTAAGGAGCTCTGGAGAGAAGCCCAAGTTCTCTGATTCTGGTGTACTCGGCTCCGCTTCTCGAACGCGAAAGTTGAGATAGACCTCAGCAGCCTAGCATTGATGAACAAGGTCTGCTTCACTGTGCTGTGTTGGTTTGAGCTGACTATTACTTAGGAGAAAGAAACCTGCTCGCACTTAGGTTCATTAGAGGATGTGCTCAGTGGGTTACACCGCAATATTCACAAAACCCAGAGAAGCTCTGAATAGCTCGCATAAATCAGCTTTGGGTCAAATCCTTCCTCAAGATATTGTCAGATCTGGGTGACGTGCACTTTCTCGATCTTCTTACACCAAGGAATCTTCGAATTTTTTGAAAGCTCTGCTAGCATTTCCTTTTCAATCTCGCTGCACGATTTCTCAGAGCTTTCGTCGATAAGAGAGATGGTGATTATTGCTTTCCTACTCATTTTACCATCTGCGATGAAACGGAGCTCCAACTTAATTTATTTTGTGGAGGAACATTCATTTATGCCATGGTCGGCAATCATGATATCTCAACAGCCGATTTGTTTCACACAAACTATGAATCCCGAGCCTTATGGGATTGTGGAGCGAAACCAAGTACGCTTTAATTGCGGGTTTTGATTCGGATTCTGACCCTCCTCTAAAACTTAAATACTATGGCCGAAGAGAAGCACAAGTAGCGCTTCCGTAGCGCAGGAATGCTTTAAACATGACGCAATTTGTTCAGGGTTTAGGATATACTGATCTCCAAAGAGCTGTCGAGCGTGTCTACAGAACTCGCAAAAAGCGGAGTCAGCACTTTCGATCGCTGAATATTCACAAAGTTTTGTTGAGAGCATGTTTGGAGTTCACAAGAAGAGGACACAGAATTGTCAACTCAGTTGTTTTAGTCCGGCTTCGTGTCGCTTTCAGAGAACTAGATATCGTCAACCAGCATTTGCGTATTCGTATGCAAGGTGAGATTGCAGCTCTGGAGATGTTAATCAAATATCGCAAGCGTCGAGTCTTCAGCTGGGTTCCTAGGCTAAGGAGTTGGCTCGAAGATCCTGGATACGTATACTGGCTGGGGCTGTTGCGGAGTTCTCTGGAAACAAGCTATGCTTTGACAGGACAACTTGATTCAAATCCCACTTCTGTGGGTTCTGAAAGTGAAAGTTGATAATACTCGTATGGCAAATCAAATCCTAGGTCCCCATTTCGCATGGTGAAAAAAACAGCGAAGAGAAGAGAGCCTTTTTCTTCGATTTCACTTCCGAAGCCCCTAGTGAAGGAAATTGAAAGAATCATCGAGAAGTTTGGCTACTGGCCAAACAAAACAGCGTTCATTAGAGAAGCCTGTCTTGAAAAGTTGGACAAATACCGAGCCATGCAAGGCGCGCATTATGCTTATGAAGAAGAAGAACACTAAGTGAATTGAGGCTGAATTGAGCCTTTGATGAATTTCGCTGACGCTTTGATGCTTGTGGTCTCTTTGTTCATATTCGGTTGGACAGTCTACAGCTTGCCCGTGCTACTTGTAGGAGTGAAACAGATTCGGAGAAGAACCGCTTCTGATCGACATGACGGAGGTTATATGTATCAATGGGATATCCCATCTTTTTCTATAATCGTACCAGTTAAGGATGAAGAAAGAGTCATTGGCAGAATACTGGACAGACTCTTGCAAATTGACTATCCTCCTGAGAAGTATGAGATAATGGTTGTTGATGACGCTTCGAAGGATGAAACTTCAAGCATCTGCAGGAGATACGAGAGGCTCAATCCAAGCAGAATTCGCTATTTTCACCGAGACTCTGCATCGGGAAAGCCCTCAGCGCTAAACTACGGTCTGGAGTATTCCAAGGGAGAGATTATTGGTGTATTTGATGCAGACAACTTTCCCCAAATAGATGTTTTGACTAGAGCCGCAGAATATTTCAGGAACAGAGATGTCGTTGCAGTGCAGGGGTTGCTTTCGTCGGTTAATTCTGAGGAAAACATGCTTACCAAACTCATTCATTACGAAGGGATAATACAGTATGACGCACTCTTATCTGGTAGAAGCAGTCTCAGTTTGTTCATACCTCTTGTTGGTTCATGTCAGTTCATCAGACGAGAAGTCCTTGAGGAAATTGGAGGATGGCGCAATGGGACGCTGTCTGAGGATTTGGAGCTTTCTGCGAATCTGACAGAAAGAGGATATCGCGTGAGTTACGCTCCTGAAATCGTAAGTCTGCAAGAGAACCCGTCCAAATTCGGTCAGCTTATTGGACAGCGGGTGAGATGGTTCAGAGGCTGCATGGAAGTTGCTTTTAGATATGGAAGACTGTTGAAACGTTTCGACAGAAGAAGTTTGGACGCTGAAGCTTTCTTCATAGGACCGTTTATGATGATATTCGTCTTAGCAACGTATTTTATTACATTGTTCAACTTGTTTGTACCATTAGGTTTCGGAACATACACTGTGATTTTGCTGCAGTTGACGTCTCTTCTAACATTGTCCATCTTGCTTATTCTCGGAGTTGCGTTGGCTTGCGCAACTAGACCTAGAAGAATGGGTAACATCAAATGGTTGCCTTTCATCTATCTTTATTGGGCAACTGAGGTTTTCGTGGCTTTCTACGCTCTTCTGCAAATCGCTTTCAGAAGACGTCGAGTCTGGACTAAGACTTCGCATTCGGGAATCATCACAAATCAGCAGGCTCTGCAGTCATCCGCAGAAACCAATTCGGAATCCGAATACTGCACAAATCCTTAGACAGTCATGCATCATGCCGGTAGAATGTAAGGTGTCAAGGTGATTGTCGCTACGCAACCGCAACCAACTATTCTTGGAATTTATCCTGCGTTTGTTCAACGTCTACGGCCCCAGGCAACTTGGTGGAGATTACAGCGGCGTGATCACGAATTTCTTGGAGAAAGCTGAGAAAGATCTGCCATTGACAATCTATGGCGACGGTTCCCAACTACGGGATTTCGTTTACGTTCAAGATGTAGCTGACGCTGTATTAGAAGCGTTAGAGGCTCATGGCGTCAAGAATGAGATTTTCAACATCGCGTATGGCAAGCCTGTGTCGATAAATGAACTGGCCAAATCCGTGCTGAAGGCCTCTGGCAAGAATCTTGAAATCCTTCACGAGGCCCCCAGACCTGGCGACATAAAGCAGAGCGTCGCTGACATCTCAAAAG
>CAYHEV010000040.1:0-15486 GCA_964355725.1 uncultured Candidatus Bathyarchaeia archaeon
AATTCGTTTAGCCTCAGGATCAAAGATAACCTCTGCAATGTTTTCGTCCAAGTTCTACCCCCAGCCCAAACAGCTCACTTTTTGGAGTGCTTAAAGCTTGTGCTAACATCGCGCGCGTTCTAGAAACTTCGAGTTTTCCTCCTGATTCTTACCTGAGCAACGATTGCTGCTTCTTCGAGAACCTAACATGTTTCTAAGAGTCTCTATAATCCTGCCGCGTTTGCTTTAGTAGTAGAAGAAGACGCAAATTTTCTCTGGTCTTCTTCTACTACTAATCCACGTCTCGCCATCTTCTTACATAGGTTCTTTGGTTTTGCCAAGCCTTGCAGCGAAGGAATTAATGGAACTGCCAGCTCGTACAAGATTCTTTGCCTGTTTTTGTTCTTCAACAGCTGAAAGCTCATTCAAAATCTCATGCAGACTGGAAGATGATGATAAAACTGTTTTCTGCTACTCATCATCTTTTAGTTCAAAACGACGCAGTTTAGGGTGCGCTACTTCTGCATTTTTCTAAGCTCCCTAATGATAGCCTCAACGTTACATCCTTCTGAAAGAAGCTCTCGCAACTCTCTCTTCCTCGATAGTCGCAAACTCCTTCGGGAGTCTGAGAAAAGAAGTAGGACTCTGTGTTTTACCTCCTTTCACTACCTGACCATCAATGCGCAGACACTTATGGTATTTAGAATCAATTGTCATCCCTGACGCCTTCGCAATAATCACAAAAGGCAAAGAGTGTCACTGTATCGGGTTCTAACCTTCAGCTCGAGCTTTTTTCGGAGTTAAGTTCTTATATCTTGAATGTCAAAATCGTTTCCTACAATGGGGGAGACCATTAGATGATAGGAAAAGCGATGAAAAGAATTCTTGTAACTGGCTCAACGGGCCAAATTGGATCTGAACTTACACTGGAACTGCGGAAGAAATATGGCGGCAACAATGTTGTTGCGGCTGGACACAAGAGACCGCCTAGCGAAGCACTGCTCAAATCTGGGCCATTCGAGCAGGTCGATCTCAGCAACGAAGAGAACATTACGAAAACCGTGAAAAAGTATGATATTGACACAATCTATCATTTGGCCGCGGTACTATCAGCTACAGGTGAAGAAAACCCTCAAGCTGCTTGGGCCGTAAACATGGGCAGCCTCTACAACATCCTTGAAGTTGCAAGAAAAAACAAACTCGTAAGAGTCTTTTGGCCCAGCTCTATAGCAGCTTTTGGTCCTACATCGCCACGTGTTAACACGCCGCAGGAAACAGTTCTGCTTCCCACGTCTATGTATGGCGTCACAAAAGTCGCAGGGGAATTGCTCTGCAATTATTATTTTATCAAGTTCGGATTGGATGTTCGAGGCGTCCGCTATCCAGGCATCATAAGCAGTGAAGTTCTTCCAGGCGGAGGCACGACGGATTATGCAGTGGCGATTTTCTACGAAGCAATAAAGAATAAGCGGTACACATGCTTTGTGAGGGAAGACACAGTTTTGCCGATGATGTACATGCCTGACTGCATCAAGGCAACAATAGACCTTATGGAAGCCGACTCCGCTAGAGTCAAGCGCCACGACAGCTACAACGTTGCTGGAATGAGCTTCTCGGCAGGAGAACTAGCGGCCGAGATCAAAAAATACATCCGAGACTTCAAATGCGGCTACAAACCAGACTTTAGGCAAAAAATCGCAGATTCTTGGCCAATGTCAATCGACGACAGTGTAGCTCGCAAAGAATGGAGCTGGAAACCAACGTATGATCTAGCAGCAATGACGAAGGACATGATCGAAAAACTAACGAAGAAACTCGTCTAAAGTGGTCGGAAAGAGTTAAGTGAAAGAGCGTGAAAATAGAGAAAAAAGAGGTATGATCTAGATGCGAAACCCTACATCATTCTTACGAGAAGAATACGACGACCTTGTAAAAAATGAACTTGACTGGAAACTGCGAGTTCTGCAGGGACCAAGCACACCATGGTGCACTGTCGACGGAAAAAAAGTGCTAATGTTCTGCTCTAACAACTATCTGGGCTTAAGCAACCATCCGAAACTGAAAGAAGCAGCAATCAAAGCTGTTCAAACTCACGGTGCAGGCTCAGGTTCTGTTCGCCCGATAGCTGGAACAATGGATATTCACATGGAACTCGAAAGGCGATTGGCCAAATTCAAGCATGCAGAAGCTTCGTTGGTCTATCAAACAGGTTTCGCCGCAAATGCCGGCTTAATCCAGCAACTGGCGGGAAAGGGAGATCTAATAATAAGCGATGAACTCAACCACGGAAGCATAATTGACGGAGTCAGACTGGCACACGCTGAAAGAGCAGTGTACAAACACTCAGATGTTACTGACTTGCACCGCGTTTTGGAGGAAGCAGAAAAGCACTCACCACCCTACAGGAGAATTTTGATCATCACCGACGGCGTTTTCTCAATGGACGGCGACATAGCCCCATTAGATGGCGTAGCAAAAGCAGCAGCAGAACACGGCGCGATGGTCTATGTTGACGACGCCCACGGAGAAGGCGTACTAGGCGAAGGCGGAAGAGGCATCGTTTCTCACTTCAAACTTGAACGCGACAAAGTTCAAGTGGAAATGGGCACATTCTCAAAAGCCTTCGGCGTAGTCGGCGGTCACGTATCAGGCTCCCGAGACTTGGCCAACTTTGCTTACAACAAATCCCGAACATGGCTTCTAAGCGGATCACATCCGCCTGCCGTTGCAGCGGCCTGTCTAGCAGCGGTAGATGTTCTGGAAAGCGAGCCTCAACACGTGCGTACGTTGTGGGAACACACTAGATATTTCAAGAAAACTACGAAGGATCTAGGCTTCGACATAGGCAAAAGTGAAACTCCAATCACGCCAATAATGGTTGGCGAAAGCGGCGTAGCCAAGAAGTTGAGTGCAAGGCTGTTTGAAGAAGGATTATTTGCTTTACCCATTGTCTTTCCAATGGTTGCACGCGACAAAGCAAGAATAAGAACCATAATGAATGCTGCACTGAAACGAGAAGACCTAGACTTTGCCATCGGCGCCTTCGAAAAAATCGGAAAAGAACTCCACATAATCTAGCAATTTTTTTATCTCCATTTTGTTCTTCCTTTTCTTGCTAACCAAAATTCCAAAACGAAAAAGATGCCGAAATACCCGTCCTTGAAGAGCTAATTGAGATGCTGGCTGAGAGAAGGTATTAAATAGTTTATCTAATGATTTACCATTCTATTTATGCGGCAGCCAAAGGGAGGTGGGAAAAGATTGAATAACAAAATGATGGGGCAGCTTCTTGGCGGATTGTTGGTTGTCATCGCCGTAATACTTGCTGTAGTGCAGCATTTCAGCGTATACAACATTTATGGCAGCATCGACTACAAATGTTATTTCTACGGCTTAGTTGCAGTCATCGCCATAGTCGGTGTACTAATTGTAGCATGGTCATACATGAAGAAGTTGAAGAAGTAGACACCTCACAAGTTTTGAACAAAACCCAGTTCAACCAAGATGCGAAACGTCTGGACTCCTCAGACAGCAAATCTTCAGCGGATTTTCTCTAAAACCTTGTCAACATTCTGCAATCCAAGTTTTTTGAGTATTCCTTTTTTCGGCGTGCCATTCTCGTCCCAACCGACTGCCCTGTAATATCGTTTCTTATACTCTTCAACGGCGACTTTGTCGGTAGTCTTTCCCTTGTAAGGCCCAGAAGGTAACGGCTCGTAAAACCTCGGCGGGTTAGCATCGTGAATTTTCGGTTTCCACGTCAGGTCTGGTCCGCCTAAAAGCAGCATTGCTCTTTGCAGCTGCAAAATTCTCAATGCTTTTGTCTTGAACCACTCTTTCGACGTAAGTTCAATACCCGTGACAGCCTTGTAGAAACTGAATTTAACGTTGCGAGGCACTCCGAAGCTGTCAAAATTACAGTAGACTCCTGAATCGTTGAAAATCTCTCCCAACTCGCTACTGGACTCCAGTGGCAAACCCGTCGTAGACGTGTGGTCTCCGCCTTGTACTGAGCATACATAGGAAATAGGTTCCGGATAATCCTTGCCGCTGCGTATGCCGTGGGCACCGATGCTTATGCCTTTCGACTGAACAGCATACTTCAAAACATCTTGCTTCTTCTGTTCACCGATTTTTAATGCCGCACGGTAGGTTCCCTCAGCCAGTAAGTCGCCTACACCTTCTCTGAAAGCGATTTTCCTAGCCAATGTTGCGAAAGCTTCCGCGTCACCCCATTTTGGTTCTACGCCGTCCAAATCCCTTTTAGTCAATATTCCCCTCTGGAAGAGCTCAGCAGCAAATCCCAACACGCTTCCGGTCTGTATACCGCATAATCCTAAATCATCAATCAAAGCTGTGAGATACACATTTTCTTCCGGTGTGAAGACTCCTAAATTAGGACCTAAGAAGGCTTGCAGCTCATAATCTGGGTTATCGGTTATTGCTCCCTTGAATTTTCCACTTTTGACCATGGCTATCTTCAAGCAGCACGTTGGACAACCAAAATCGCTCCACGACTGCTTAATCCAAACTCTGTTCTCAAACTGGTCAACACCGAAGCTTTTCTCGTCATGCCACTCGTCCTGCCAATTCCTGACAGGCTCGGAACTGGTTTTAGCTCCAGTTTCATAGCCGCCTGCGCCCGTACCCCAACGTCTCCACAGCTCAGCGTCATAAGCATTATTATCGACCACTTTGATCAATCGCTTGACTTCCTTGATGTTAGCAGCTTCTGGCAACGGTCCAGTGCCCTTGACCGCTATGGCCTTAAGCTTCTTAGACCCCATCACAGCACCGTAACCACCGTAACCCGCAGCATGCGTCCACTTGGCCGCTACAACAGCCGTCCGCACAACGTTCTCTCCAGCTGGACCAATGTATAGAATTGCTGGTTCCTTCCACTCACCGTACAACGGAAAACGTTTTCTCAACGTCTCCCTACATTCTTTGTTAATAATCCTAACTGTTTGCTTTCCGTCTTTACCCCAAACGTGTTTTGCATCCCTAATTTCCACGTTAGAATCCTTAACGAATAGGTAAACTGGCTTTTCCGCTTCACCAGTTACGATTATGCCGTCGTAACCTGCACATCTTAGTTCAACACCAAATTCTCCACCTACAGTCGAACCAACCATTCCATTGCTTTGCGGAGACTTGCCGGAAACACACGTTCTGCCGCCTGGAAAATATCCAGTCAACGGACCAGTTAGGAACAGAAACACATTTTCCGGTCCAAGCGGATCTACTGTTTGCCATTTGCTACCCAATCTGTCCCAGAGAATTTTCGCTGCTAAACCTCTGCCGCCAACATAATCCCTCAAAATCTCGTCACTGAATACAGCATCTTTGGTTTTTTCCTTCGATAGGTCAACTTCAAGAAATTTACCTGCATAACCCTTAATCACAGAAACTCCTCCGCCTTTTCCCCATACATTTTACAAGCTAAATCCCTCGTTGTCTCATCCGGCTTTCGCGCATAAAGCTTGTAAGCATAGTTTCTTCTAGGAACCTTCTTCAACACGTTCCATCCGCCTTCCTGACAAACTTTGACGCATTGAGGGTTGCCATCGCATAAGTCGCAAATCACAACGTGTTTTTCCTTAGGGTGCATGTGCGGAACTCTTCCTGGGCAGGCGTCAATACATTTTCCGCAAGCGATGCAAGCTCTATTATTCACCAAGACTGCACCAGTCTTTTTGCTTATCGACAAAGCCTTGACCGGACATGATTCCACGCAGGGATAATCTTCACACTGAGCACAAAAATGAGGAAAATCAGCGCCTGGAACAAGCATGAAGACTCTGATTCTGGACGCTTCCGGCCAAATACGTCTTTCATGCGCCAATGAACATGCAATTTCACATTTTCGGCACCCACTACATCTTGCAAGCTCTCTTGCTATCCATATGGGCTCTTTTTTGTTTGTCAACTTTGGCCTCCTCAAAATATTGGATTCTCCTTAGGTTTTCTTTCATTTAAAGATGGTGCTCATCGTGATAATGCCTTTAAGTGCTACTTTCTAGTTTCAGTAGGGAAGGCGATGAAGCTCTGAGGTTGGGTTTGTAGAATTGGCTGCGTTGTACGAACTCTTGAGCATTCTTCTAACTTCTTTTGCTCTAAACCTCATACCTTTTGCCGGTCCCTCAAACCTTTTTATAGCCTCTAATGCTGCGTTACTCGTTAATGTTGACCCGTTAACCATAGGTTTCCTCGTGGCTCTCGGCGCAGCGTCAGCGAAGTTGATTCACTATCTGATTACCTTCTTCGTCAGTGGTTTCATAGGCGAACAAAGAAGAAAACGTCTTAACGCTGCAGGATTGAAACTCAAACATTGGGCTTTCTTGGCGCTTTTCATAGTGGCTGCGACGCCGCTGCCTGACGAGCCAGTGATCATACCATTAGGCCTCATGAAATACAGTCCAATCAAGTTTTACTTGTCATATTTCCTAGGCAAACTATCCATAACAATCGTGGGTGCTTACCTAGGAAGATTCAGCCAACAGTTCTTAGCACCGTGGCTAAGCCCGGAAATTCTTGTGGTCGCTTCAATAATCCTGACCATTTTAGTGACGTTCGTGTTGTTGAAAGTTGACGTGGCGAAAATCGCAAAGAAGATCTTCAGAAGGGATGTCATTTGAACCTCTTTTTTTAGATCTAGGATTCTTGCCCACATTAAACATTGATCGGGTTCTTTGTCAGAAGAACAAACAAGAAAAAGCCTCACGCTAAAATAGCTATGGATACAAGTAGATAACGGAGAAACTATCCGAAGCTGCCTTGAACAAATATGGAGAGTACAGGTAACTGTTCTTCAAGGGCACAATAGTCGTTCGAAACTTGACGATGAGGGATGAGATTTGAGGGTTATAGCCGATCTGCACATTCATAGCCGTTACAGCCGTGCAACAAGCGAGAAAATATGTGTTGAAGAAATAGCTCGTTTTGCAAAAATCAAAGGTCTAAACCTTGTGGGCACAGGAGATTTCACGCATCCAAAGTGGCTTAAGGAACTACAGGAAGAGTTAGTTTACGAACCCGAGTCAGCGCTGTACAAAGCGGCGAGACATCCGGATTCGCCAGTGCGTTTCATGATGACGACGGAAGTAAGCACCATATTCACTTTTGAAGGCGAAATCAAGAAAATTCACCACGTCATCTTGACACCAAACATAGAAACTGCCGCCCAGATTAACGATAGACTGTCAAAGTATGGCAGTCTTACTTCGGATGGTAGACCAACACTGAACATGTCTGCCCCGCATCTCGTTGAAGAAGTAATGGCAGTCTCAAGCGAAAACATGATTTTCCCAGCACATGCTTGGACACCATGGTTTAGCATCTTCGGCGCATTCAGCGGTTTTAACAGTGTTGAAGAATGCTATCAAGATATGACAAAACACATCCATGCTTTAGAAACTGGGCTCTCATCAGACCCACAGATGAACTGGCGTTTGAGCAAACTTGACAGGTTTACTTTGGTTTCAAACAGTGACAGCCACAGTTTTTGGCCTTGGCGCATTGGCAGAGAAGCCAACGTTTTCGAATTGCAGAAACCAAGCTACCGCGAGATCGTTGATACAATTCGTTTGAAAGATCAAGAGCGATTCAAGTTCACGATTGAAACTGATCCGGCCTATGGAAAATATCATTGGACTGGCCACAGAAATTGCCATGTGTCGCTTTCGCCGCAAGGAGCGATAAAGCTGGGAAACATATGCCCAGTCTGTCGTAGAAAACTTACGAAAGGTGTTGAACAGCGGGTTGAAGAGTTGGCTGATCGACCAGCGGACTTTAAACCTGAGCGTTTCATAGGTTTCAAGCGCTTACTTCCGCTTTCTGAGATCATTTCAACTGTGTTAAAAAGTGGTTCTCCGTCTACCCAAAAAATCTGGAGGATCTACAACATGTTGATTGAAAAATTCGGCGACGAATACACCGTGCTTATCGAAATTCCACAAGATGCTCTGAACAAGATCGTGGATGAGAAAATTGCTGAGGCAATCGTTAGAGTTAGAGAGGGAAATGCCAAAGTGGTTCCTGGCTACGATGGTGTTTATGGGAGGCTCGTTCTTTTTGAGGAGAATTTTGCCAAGTCAGTTCCTAGAGGAGTACAACAGTTGAATATCACTGATTTTACGTGATTGGTTTTCTTGCATGCTTAAAGTGTAGATCTGTTCGACAAATCTACGGCAAGCCTTATTAAGTCGCAATATACAAGATATACGTAAAACTGGAGACCCGTTAATGGAATGTCTAACCAAGCAGGCGCCTAAAAAAGAAGACAAAATCCCGAGGATCATAGACCGAGTGCTAAAACAAGTATTCGGAGAAGAAGCTACAGTTTTGATCTATCGTCACTTGGAGAAGACCTACTCGCTCAAGCCAGAAGAAGTGGCTGAAAGAATCGACCTATTCGCTCAAGGACTTGAGAGTTTTCTGAGATCAGGTGCCTTTGTCGTTGAACGGAAGATTTTGGACGATATATACTCCAGTTATGGTTTGCTCCGCAGGCTAGAGCTGGAAAGGACACAGGATGAAGGGAATTTTGTCAGCCAAGTAAAATTACTCATGCGAAAAGCATGAAACAGACCCTTTTTCCATTTTTGCGTTCATTGACATTGCTCATCTCAGCAAATCATTATTCTAATTTGCGCTTGAAAATAGTGCAAAAACCATAACCATTTTATAATTCTCTTTCTGAATAGATCACCTCAACTCCATCTTATGTTCAGAAGGGAGACTTATTGAAAGATGTTCTAACCAAGATTGTCGATATGTCTGTTCAAAAGTTCGGAGCCGAATACGCCGAAATTCGGGCACAAGAACTTTCCAAAACCATGCTCACGCTCAAAGAAGGACATGTTGAAGCAGCAAAACAAGGACTCGAAAAAGGAGTAGCATTGCGAGTACTTGTGAACGGTGCATGGGGATTCGCATCAGTAGGCGCATTAGACGCTGAAACTCTGACGGACTTTGCTTCTGATGCGTGTAAAATGGCTAAAACTGCAAGCGCAAGACTTAAAAAACCCATAAAACTTGTCGAATCCAAAGTCGTTGAAGACAAGGTGGTGCTAAAACCGCGGAAAGATCCTAAATTAATCTCGATAGAAGACAAAATCAAGATGGCATTATCTCTGAACAGCAACATCTTAAGTTATGATGACCGAATGAAAACCTGCACGATAGATTATCTTGATCTGACTGGAACAAGCTATTTCTTGAACGATCGGGGTACGTATATCGAACAAGACAAACTCTATGTCTGGTCAAACATAACAGCTACAGCAACAGAAAAGAGCACTTTCACCTTCAGCAGAGAAGAGGTAGGTTCAACATCAGGATACGAAATATTCGATGTCGAAACTCCAGAAATTGTGGGAGAAAGAGTTGCAAAACGAGCAATTGGCCAATTGAAGGCGAAGCCTCCAAAAGGTGGTACTTTCCCGGTGGTTCTCGGATCAAATATGGTCGGAGTCTTTGCTCATGAGGCATTTGGCCACTTAGCTGAAGCAGACTTGACATTGTCCGGTTCTGTCTTGTTTGGTAAGCTTGGAAAGAAAATAGCTTCCAACATCGTTACCTTTTATGATGACGGCACAATAAACGGCGCGTTTGGTTCATTCAAATATGATGATGAAGGGACACCTGCACAAAAAACCCTGCTTGTACAAGATGGCGTATTCGTTGGACTAATGCATAACCTTGAAACTGCATACAAATTCAATGCAAAACCTACGGGTAATGCAAGAGCTGAAGACTTTCGAGCAGAACCCTTAATTCGCATGCGGAACACGTTCATGGAGCCAAAAGACCATTCATTTGAAGAGCTGATCGAGGACGTAAAGTTTGGGTATTATCTCAAAGCTTTCAGAGGCGGTCAAGCAAACTTGGACGGCACATTTCAAGTAGGCGTGCAAGAAGGTTACGAAATAGTCAACGGTGAACTTGGCGACCCCATTCGCAACGCCTCCATAAGTGGCAACACGCTTGAAACATTATTCAAAGTAGACGCCGTTGGGAAAGACTTCAAGTTATGGCCAGGAAGATGTGGCAAAGGTCAGGAAGCTTTCATCTGCGATGGTGGTCCTCACATCAGAGTGAAGGAGGTTCTTGTCGGTGGCAGTGCTTAAACAAGAAGAACTGCTACTTACAGCAGAAGACGCCGTTAACTATGCGTTAAGAAAAGGGGCTGATGAAGCTGAGGCTTTTGTATACCACGGTCTCAACACCAACGTCAGCATTGAACGAGGACAAATTGTTCGAAGCGCAAGAATAGTCGACCAAGGAATAGGAATAAGAGTTGTAGTCAACAAAGCCATGGGTTTCGCATACACAAACATCTTAGATAATAAAGCCGCAGTTGATGAAACGATTCACAAGGCGTTAGGCTCCGCTAAAGCAAGCAAACCTGATAACGATTGGTGCAAGTTACCAGAAAATAAACCTGTGGCATCCTTGAAAAACACATATGATCGCACAGTTGTTGAACTTCGTTCTGAAGATTTAGTGAAAGTTGCTACTTTGATGTTGGACGCAGCTGAAAAAACAGACAAGCGAGTCTTCCCAATAGAAGGAGGGGCAAGCGCATCGTATATATCAATTGCAATTGCCAACTCGAACGGTATCGCAAACTTCGACCATGGAACAATCGTTGAATGCAGTCTAGCAACCGTGGGTCAAGAAGGAAGCAGAGTAACACCTGTGTGTTTTGAATTTGATGCTGAAAGAAACTATAACATTGATCCAGAGTGGGTTGGCAAAGAAGCTGCAAAACAAGCAGTTTCGGCGTTGAAACCCAAGAAAATAGAAACGAAGACTACACGAGTGATACTGACTCAATTTGCGTTGCAGCAACTTCTTTATTACACATTAATGAATGCGGTTAAGGCTGATTATGTGCAGCGTGGTCAATCAGCATTTAAAGGAAAAATTGGAGAAAAAGTCGCTTCTGAAACTGTGACAATTCTCGACGACGGCCTACTTGATGGCGGTCTTCGCACGTGGAAATTTGACGGTGAAGGAGTCCCCCAGCAAAGAACATCGATCATAGAAAAGGGAATCTTGACAAACTTCATCTATGACAACTACACCGCTAGAAAGGAAGGGAAAGAAAGCACAGGAAACGCTTCACGAGCAGGTTATCTGTCGACACCGAATATTGGGAGCACGAACTTTCACATAACCCCGGGAAACAAGTCTCAAGAAGACCTTATAGGGGAAGCGGATGATGCTCTTTTAGTGTCTTATTTGCAGGGCGCTCACAGCAGCAATCCCGTTAGCGGAGAATTTTCAGTTGTGGCAACTCCAGCTTGGAAAATAGAAGATGGTGGAATTGCTTATGCTACCAAGAGCGTGATGATGGCTGGCAACATGTTCGAAGTGCTGAAAAACATTCGTGTCTTGGCTAACAATGAGAGAAAGCTCGGGTCGTTGGTGGCGCCATGGATCCTCGTGGAAAACGTTAAAGTCATAGGAAAATAAATAACAGAGACATTCGTTAAAGCATCGAAGAGGCAAGAAATTGAAAGCCGCAATTAGACGGAATGTGCTCAAATTCAACACAGCACGCAGAATTGTACAGTTCTTATCCTTCATATTATTCAGCGCAATAATCTTTAACTTAGGTTCGTTACCGCTTTTTCTGCCAGTTCTCTGGACATGGGGGCTGCCGCAAAACACCGTAGGAGACGCCTTCACGTCCCTACAGTTGGCACTGTACCAAGCTGTTTTTCCATGGCTTGCCATAGCTGCATTTCTAGTAGTAGGTATAGTAATCGGTAAAGCAATGTGCGGTTGGGTTTGTCCATTCGGTTTCATTCAAGATCTGTTGGTCTTCATTAAACGAAAGAAAATGGAACTTTCGGTAAGAACTCATGAAACAATGGTTAATATAAAATATCTAATCTTGGGAATTGCTTTGTTTGTCAGTCTGACTTTTGCCGTTTCAAAACTGACGGGCGCTGGTAGCGGTTATGAAGGCGCTCTAGGTATATTCACGAGAGCTCCGTTTACAGCGTTGAGTCCGGCTGAGACGTTATTTGCAATCTTGCCAAGAATGGTTCATGATTATGTCCTGCTTGGGGCTTCAAATTTCCCTGCTCTTTTCTGGGCTCAGCTTGCCATCATGATAATCGTTCTGGTTCTTGTGGCCTACATTCCAAGGAGCTGGTGTAGATATCTATGTCCTCATGGTGCAATTATGGCCGTTCTGAACAGGTTCAGCTTCATTGGTCTGCGCAGGGACCCGGTTAAGTGTGCAAAGGGCGGATGCCGTCTCTGTGTCCAAGCATGTCCCATGCGCGTGCCGATCCTTGATTCACCTTGGAAGAAGTTCAGCGACCCAGAATGCATTTACTGCATGAAATGTGTAGACGCTTGTCAGGACAAGGCCATCAAATTAACTTATCCATAGTTTTTTCGATCGTTCTGTTTTCTGCAGTTCAAGCCCAAGAGCTCTTTGAATAGTCATTCAAGACTGCCTCATAGATGATTTTTGTTTGTTGAGCTATTTTGTCCCAATTGTACTTTTCCTGAACTTTCTTGTAGGCGTTTGTTTTCAACCAGTTCGCGTGCGCGGCGTCTGACAATATCTTTATTATACCCCATGCTAACGAATCTGGATTACTCGTATAAGTTTTGACTCCGTCCGCGTCATGGTGTACTATTTCCGACAAACCACCAGTATCCGAAACCACAACAGGACTTTTCGCAGCCATTGCCTCAAGAGCTACTATTCCGAACGGTTCGAAGAGAGATGGAACCACAGAAACATCGGCGCATTCCTGCAGTTTTCTCAAGGTATCATCTTCTACAAATCCTGTGAATAGAACCTTATGAGCTAGCCCCATGTTTTTGACAAGAGCTGAAAGCTGTTCTTTCATGTAACCATTGCCTACAATTACAAACTTTGCGTTGACCTTTTCCGAAACCTTTGGAATAGCGTTAACGAGCACATGAACGCCTTTCTCAAACACTAATCTTCCAACAAACAGCACGATTTTCTCTTCCGGTAGAGCAAACTTGTTTCTGAATTGGTCTAATTCATCTCTTCCATTTTTTCCGTAAGTTTCAGTATTTACGCCGTTCGGAACCATAATCAGCTTGTCTTGAGGAGGTCCGAAAGCCCACTTGACATGCGAAACCATATAGTCGCTGCAGCATATTACTTTCCAAGCTTCATAAGTGAGCCAAGCTTCTGTCTCATGAATCATTCTTTCATAGTCAAAGTGAATTCCGTTTCTTCGACCGATTTCCGTGGAGTGCATCGTAGCCAAAAGTGGTTTTCTGAAAACATGCTTCAAACCGATTCCGGCGTCTGCAACAAGCCAGTCGTGAGCATGGAAAATGTCAACTTTTCCGCCTAAGCTGTTAACAAGAGCCGCTGCTTCCTTCTGCATATTCACATTCATTAGATAAACCCATGTCGCAAAATCTGGAGAAGGATTCTTGTAAGAGTCTATCCTGAAAACCTCTATACCATCAACTATTTCATGCTGAGGCGCGCCAGGAAAATCGCACGTAACCACGTATACTTTTACGCCATTTTTCACCAGACTTTTCGACAGGTAGTGAACATGAGGAGAAATTCCGCCGATAATTCTAGGGGGGAACTCCCAAGTGAGCATCATAACCGACAATTCACGGCTCATCTATAGGCTTTCCTCCTAAAAGGTCTCTGTAGCTCTGGAGTATGTCTTTGACCCAACCTGCAGATTTTGGCGAAATCACCTTGATTTTCTCGGGCGGAACCTTGTATATTCTGACTGCCTCGTCACGCATCCATTCCGATTTTGTGAAAATCCTTCCCGCTTCGTACATTCCCAACCATTCGATGCTTTTGATAGCCATGTTAAAAGGTGAATTTGCACCATGAGAACGATGCTCTTCCAGACTTTCTATTGAATAGACAAAGGGTATGTTAAGAGCCTTTTTCAAAGTGACTGCGGCTGGAACAAAATGCCAATCTTGTACATCTATCAGATCCATCTGCCCATTTGTACTGTAATAGATATTTGCTGCTGCTCTTTCAACTTCCTGATTTAAGGTCAACACCCATGTAAGAACACCAATGTGTGTACGCACTGGATTTGTCACTCTGAAAGTCTTGATGCCTTCTGGTTCATCATGTTGTCCGGTTGAAAAGTCATGATATGTAACAACGTAGCTTTGTACCTTATTCTTGACGAGTTGGACCGCGAGTTCTTTAACATAGGTTGCAAGTTGTCCAACAACTCTTGGCGGATATTCCCACGAGAAAATTGTTACTTCCATCATTTTTCACTACGTGAAAAGTGCACAGACTTTGATTATTCCCCTTCCAGTCAAGTAGTATCTTTTCTTTCCTTCATTGTCTGTGAAGCTTTCAGCAAATCCTTCAGACTTGTAGTTGTCCAATATTTTCTCCAATTCGTTAATGTCAATTTGCATAACCTGTGAAAGTTCTTCACTTCTTCTAGCCAGATCTGGTGCCGTGGCACACAAATTATGCAGAGTTTGCAAGATTTTCTCTGAAAAGGGAAGTTCTTCTCTCATAAGCTCACCTTCTAGATAATCTTAAACCTAGTTGTATTAACGTTGCTTTATAAAAGTCTGCTCGACTCCGTCTTAGAAGTATCCGGTCGCCGCTTGTGTCTGGCTGTTTAATTCCTTGAAGCTTTCCTTGCTGACTTTGATTACTGCCTTCTTAAGGGGCTCTCCTTTGTGTTTTGCAAGTCTTATCTGTTTCAATTGCTCTGCCAAAGATTTGTCGTGAAGCGATTTTTCCGCCCATTTCTCCAAGTCTCCACGCTTCATGTGAAATTCAACTGATTCAGTGCTGACTTCTTGAAGAGTTTTCGGTAGTCCTTTCAAGCTCCAAGTCATCATTCCCGTAAACTTCTCTTTTCCCACGCCCGTGTAGAATAGGAACGGTTCGTCTGCAACAGTTGCCGCAAGTCTTACTCTGTTTTCAAAGTCCAAGATTTCTGCTTGTGCAGTTACAAAAGCGTCTGTCGGCGTGCCATATGGGCTAAAGTAGGAGTGAACTTCGCCTGGTGATCCGCCAGCCGTGAACATGTAATAGAGGTGATCACTTGTCTGGAAATATCTCCACGTTTCCAAAAAGTGTTTATCATTTGTTTCCTTGACCAATGGTTCAAGTCTTCTTACATTTGTGTAGTAGGCCCATTGCATAGTATTGCCTAACCAGCAGCTTGCATCTCTCTCCAAATCCGCCCAGGAGACTGTTCCGCCTAATTCTGGCACGTCAATCTCTCCAGCAGATGCGTATTTTTCTACAACTTCCGAAGGTGTAGTCATGTGTAGATGCCACCATTTCAAAATTTCTCCCGGCAAGTGTCTCAGAAACTCATGGATGCCCGTTTCTGGCCAGTGATGTTCTCCGAAAGTTTCGTAGTCTGGAAAAATGTTGACGCAGTTGCCTAGCGTTCCTGCCAACCAGCTTGCGTATTTATCTGCTGTTAACGGCCACTCGTTCCACCATCTCGCTGAAAACCTGAAACCTATGTC
>CAYHEV010000041.1:0-15060 GCA_964355725.1 uncultured Candidatus Bathyarchaeia archaeon
TAATCGCAATGTCGATTCTTTGACCGTCAATGCCATTAATAGGATCGTAAACGAAGCCGTTTCTCACAAGTAGCTCCATCTAGTGTGCCTCCAACGGATTTTTCCTTCTCAATTTCCTGACTTCTGAAAGAACTCGTCTCAAGATTTCTTCATCTGAAAGCACTCCAAATGGAGGTTCGACGACTTTCTTCAGTGGAAGCGGCACGTGATCCATGCGATAAGCCGTTCCTTCAGCTTCTATCCCCACGAAAGCTGATGGAAAAACAACATCAGCCATTTGGCTAGTTGCGTTCAAGTGAGGATCAATAACTATTAGTGGATTCCTAACCAGATGCTCAGTTGCTGCCCTCGGAAAGCTAGCCACAGGATCCGAAGCAACCACCAAAGCTGCGTCGGATTCTCTGCGCAAAAGAACATCCACAGCTGATGTTTCGCCTGGATTGTATCGCGGATATCCTAAGGAAAAGTCAACAGCATACGGATAGCCTGTTTGCCACGTGAAAACCGTGTCTGCACCAGAGACGTTGAAGTGCCCGCGCATAGGCATTATGACGAACTTGGTTCTCATGTTCAAATCGCGAGCCAGAGAAAGAGCTGCGTCAACATTTCGCAATTTGCCCCTGCTCATTGTCAACCCAAGCCCGAAGAAAATTACACCAAAACTGCAGCTAATCATCGCATCTGCAACTTCTTCCAAGTACTCCACCGGAACACCAGCGACTTTGTCAACTTCGATTTCTTCGTCCCGAATCAAAGCTCTCAATGTTTGGAGAAGCTCGTAGTCAGTGTTCGGCTCAACTTGAATGAAGTAGTCAGCTATTTCCGCAGTTCTTGTTCTTCTAACGTCGACGACTATTAGTCTTCTGCCTTGTTTCAAAATTGCAGGGCAAGGCTCTCGACCTGGCTGGGATGGAATGAAAGGCGTTTCCTTTGGAGGCAATCTTCTGATGGCACTTTCAACTTTTTTCTTGGCTGTCGAAGCTTTGGTTTTCGTTAAGTATGTCTTCCACTCGCTTCTCTCGAATCTTCCCTCTGAAAAAGTAGTATACCTTTCAATGTGCCGTGGGTGAGCGCTCCACGGATCGCTTCCCCAGTAAATTACCAAGTCAGCTCTATGTCTAATCTGTCCAAGAGTGCATGTTGGAATCCCAACATCTTGGATGCCTAATTCTGACGGGCCGTGACATACTGTTGATGTGTTGTCGATTACGCCGCCGACTTCCTCTGCTAGTTCTATTCCCACGCGTGTAGCTTCACAGCTTGTTGAACTCCAACCGTAAAGGAGCGGATACTTTGCCTCAGAGAGAATTTCTGCAGCTTTTGTTAGGGCTTCTTTTAGCGAAACTTGAACAAGTTTGCCGTTCTTTCTCATCAGCGGTTTCAAAAGTCTATGGGCAGTATAACCTTGGAATTTCGATTCGCACATGGGACACCCATTTGCAACATCAACAACTCTTCCATCCCTAATTGCTATCTCTATGTCGTCGCAGAGAGTCCCACAAACAGGACAAGTCACAGCCCTAATGGTTGGCATATTACTTCCTAAACTGCCCCCTGAGAAGCTCACTTAGACTTTGGACAGATTTGTCTAGCACGGGCTCAATTCTCGCTGGGATTCCTTTGAGAGAAGGCATGCCAATGCTGTCGGTTTCAGGATCAACTACCATGTTTGCCCATGGGCCATAGGGAACGTAGATTATCCCGGTATGTGGAGTTCTGAGGGATTTGAGAGCCGTCAGGATTACTGAACCATGGTCTGTTGAAACTAGAACGTTAGCTTTTTCGTTTATTCCAAGTTTTTTGAGGTCTTCAGGATCGACGTAGCAGATTGAAACGCTTTCAAAGTATTCTCGCGAGTTTTTTCCACATTCTTTCCCTACGCCTTGCTCTATGGTTCGGCCAGTAATCAGAGTTACCGTCAGTTTCGGACTATTCTCCATTCGTCAACCACGCTTAATTTTCGATCTTAAGTCTTGAAACTATTCTGAAAGCTAACTCGTGCTATTTAATGTAACTAGTTTTGTCGGAACTGCTAATAACACTTTTAAGTTGCTGATTCAGCCATAATGTACATCCCAGCAAATTCGGATCTTTCAGTTATCGGTGACGAAAAATGATTATCGAAGTTGACAACTTGGTAAAGCACTACGGCGAAGTCAAAGCCGTTGATGGCGTGTCTTTCGGCGTTGATGAAGGCGAAACTTTCGGTCTTCTAGGTCCTAATGGTGCCGGAAAAACAACTTTGATGGAGATTCTTTGTGGGTTAAGAAGATTTGACAGTGGAAGAGCCACGATTCACGGTTTCGATTTAGTTAAGGATTCATATAAAGTCCGACGCACTATTGGATTTTGCCCTCAGGAAACATTGCTCTATGATTTATTGAGCGTCCGTGAAAATTTCGCTTTCTCCGCCGCGCTCTATTCACTCAGTTCAAAAAAGTTCAAGGAACGAGTCGAGTTTTGTTCTAAGGTCTTGGGTGTTGGAGATTTCTTGAACAGACGGGTTCAGCAGTTATCTGGTGGCATGAAGAGACGTGCAAATCTTGCAGCATCAATTATTCACGATCCGCCCATCGTGATCTTGGATGAACCCACAGTTGGTTTCGACCCTACGATAAAAAGGGAGTTCTGGGACCTTATCAAGAATCTCAAGGGTTACGGAAAAACTGTTCTTCTATCGACTCATGACATGTATGAGGCTGACGAAATCTGCGACCGAGTAGCAGTAATGGAGCGAGGAAGAATCGCTGCACTTGATAAGCCGCATGTTTTGAAAAAGACGATAGGAGGGGATCCTGCAATTCACATCAGGGTGAAAGATACTCAAACTAAGAAGACACTTGCAATCCTCAAGGAATACAACAGCACGGTAGTAGATGGCGAAATCCGAGTTCCTGCAAAGAATCCTTGGGAAATCATGACTGAAGTATCAAACAAGCTGAGTTCTCAGGGTATCCTAACTGAGAAAATCGAGATTGTTGAACCGACCCTAGAGGATGTATTTGTCAAATTGAGCGGGAGAAGACTCACGGAGGAAACGCATTGAACTCGATAATAGGAATAGCCGTAAAGGACACGAAGACATTTTTTAGAGAAAGAGGAACAGTTTTCTGGACCATAGCTTTTCCAGTCATGATACTGTTGCTTTTCACGGCAATTTTCGGCAGAGAAATACCATTCAACGCGAACATTGGTCTGGTAAACGAAGATGGCCAGAATCCAGCTACAGACACCATAATAGCAGGAATTGGCAAATTGGAGTTTCTTACGGTGAAGAACTTCACCGACAGGACTGAGGCGTTAAAGGAGCTGAACGCAACTAATGTGCGTGCTGTTCTGGTAATTCCGCAAAACTTCACACGAGACCTGTCTTTCCAAAACGCTAGTGTGTCGCTCACTGTAGACGGAAACAACCCAGATATTGCCAGATTAGTCGAAGATGGAATCAAGACCTTCTTTAAGGCAAATTACAGGATTTTCGATCCAAACTATACTGAACCGATAACTGTGAATACTGAAATTTCAACAGCAGGGCAGAAAATAGGCTACAAGGAAAGTATTGTTCCAGGCATGTTGACGTATCCACTGTTGTTCTCAAGCATGGTCGTATCCACAGGTGCGATCGTTTATGAGCGGGAAAAAGGAACCCTCAAGAAAATCAGAGTCTCACCCATCCGCCCAATAAACATGCTCATCGGCAAAACCTTGGCTGCCCTGTTCCAAACAGCCATATCAATCATAATAATGTCGACTCTGGCCGTGGTGCTGCTTGGTCCAAAACTCAACTGGAATATTCCATTGTTGATTCCGATTTTCTTTTTGGGTTCAATGAACGGAATAGCTCTAGGATTAATAATTTCGTGCATTGGCAGAGCACCGCAAGAAGCATCAAACGCGGCGACAACAATTGCAATCGTGCTTCAGTTCTTCACTGGGATGTACTTCCCAATTGATTATTTGCCCACATACCTTCAGCAAATTGGTCGCTTCATACCGATGACCTACGCAGCTCAAGCATTAAGAGACATAATGATTCGCAACGCTACGTTAAGTGACCTCTTCATTCCAATTGCGACCCTAGCCTTCGCAGCCATCGTGCTATACGGAGTTGGAGTTCTCCTCTATAAGAGATGGGTTGAAAAATAGCAGCCAAAGCTGCTACGGTCTATACCCGCCAAGGACACATAAAGCCAGAGCAGTCGCGACAATATCTGCAGTTGTACCAGGATTCAAGAGATTGCTCGATTTTCTGAGCTCCATGTCAAATCTGCTGAGACTCTGTATTCCGCTCGAAGTTTTAAATCCGCCAAGCTTCAAGACTTCTTTAGCCTTCAGCGAAACTTCTCGAGCTTTTTCAAAACCTACCTTCCTAGCTATGAACGTGTCTGGATATTCAGCTAGAACCGTTAGGAACGTATGAATTATAGCTGCGTCCAAGTCTTCCTTGTTTTTGATTTGTTTGGTTAAAGATGGATAGGCAACGTCAAATGTTATCGGGTAGTTGTTAACCCATTCGGAGCAGATTGAATCGTATTTTTCAGCTATCTTGAAGACTTGGAGTAGCGAGGTTTTTTCCGTGAGTATTATATTTGCTGAATCTGGATCGTTGACATCGAGTTTCGGAGCTGTGCCAAGTCCGCTGGGATTAGCGATTCTTATTGCCTCGTAAATGCTAACAGCATCTTCAGGTGTGGTTGATTCCACGACAAGCTTCAGGTTCTTTCTCAGTTTTGGAATCTCAAGAGTATCTTCATTCAGAGTCATACCGGCGGCAACTGCTATTGGCACAAGCAGAATCACTGCACCAAGTAACGTGTTGCCACCATGTTGCCATGCGTTAATATCCGCTACACAATCTTTGATAATCCTTCCAACACCGACACTGCCAACAGAGGTTCCTCTTTCAGAAACCGCAATTCCCTGTTCAGCTGCACACTCAAAAGTAGGCGCTGCAGCAACAGCTGAAGCAAGAAAATGCTCATAACGCGTGTTTTCAAAGTTTGTGACAATGCTCACATTTCCAGGCTTATGAGCACTGGCTTCCAAGAGAACGGCTAACTCCAGACACTGGGAAATTTGCTTAATCTTATCAGATGAGTACATCCGCATGATCTCCGTTGTGTGAATCGCTTTTCCCAGATAGTTTTATTAATGTTGTGTAAAAAACTACACAACGATGAAAAATGCAACAGTGAGAAGATGAGCACTTATGAACCAGAAGTATATCACCAACACAATATTCTTGGCTCTTACCGCCATGTGGATAGCATTGATTCTTGCATGTGCACCAATTCCTACATACCCAGTTCTTGGCACACCTGCAGTGATCACGTTATCAAATGTTCTCTCCTCAAGTTTGACAGCGCCCTTGTTGGGGCCATTGTACGGTACACTTGCAGGATTCACTTATGGATGGCTTGTTCCATACTTGAACCCGCAAACATCAATAGGTTTATTGACTTTCCTAAGTCCCACGATAGCTGCTTTGATAAGCGGTCTTGTACTGTTTGACAGGTGGAAGGAAGCCACACTGATTCTTGCTCTAGAAATGGGGATATGGTTCGCTCATCCTTTTGCATGGTATGCGGCAATGCCGATTGTAACTTGGCAGTACTGGTTTGCCCTGATATTAATTATTGTACCTCCAATACGGAAATGGATTATCAGATCCATAACTTTCAGAAACTCAACCAGTCTACCGATGGCTTTGTGGTGCCTAGCGTGGATCGCTCGAATAGGGGGAGACGTTGCAACAGGCAACAATATCGGCGTATGGATCCTGAATTGGGGCGTCCCTGAAATGTATCTGTACTGGGCTCCGATGACGGTTTATTATGCTGTTGCAGATTCCTTAAATTGTTTGGCAGGGGCAATCATTGGCACAGCAGTGCTTCTGGCTCTGAAAAGAGCTAATATAAGAATACTCGCCATAGATTTTCTAGAATCCAGAAAATCAAATGTATAGTGACTTTTCTCAAACAGAGCAGAGCAAAATGAAAGTGAGAGAAGGAGATCTCATAGAAACTGCAGCAGGACTGATTTTCGATGTTAAAGGTCTAGTTCACCCTCTGAATCGAGTAATTGCTTTCGTCAGATACTTTCCAGACAAGAAAGGCAAGAGAAGAAAGAACGAAGTGACTTACGGTAAGGTTTATTCCCTTTCAAAGAGGTATGCGCTGCTGAAGGAAAGGTCTCCGCAGTATTATGTTTATGATCCTGTTTTTGATGAGACTATTTGCGAGGTTCCCGTTAACGACGTCAGAAAACATTATGAGCCTATCGAGAAGCTTCGGGAATTACGCAATTCTAAAGGCTTAGATATGCTTGGAAGCAAAACGTTGCTGTTGGCGGAACTGTTGAAAGAAAAAGCTAATATCCCATGGAACGCAATTGGAATTTCCGGCTCAATTTTGGTGAAACTCCATACACGAAAATCTGATATTGATCTGATTGTATATGGTTCTGAAAACTGCTGTAAGGCGCATTCAGCATTGGAAAGCGTTTTGAAGAACGAACATGAACTATTCAAGTCTTACAGTCGAGAAGACCTGAAAGCCCTGTTCGATTTCCGTTCGAAAGATTCAATGGCGAGTTTCGAAGACTTTATTCGAACTGAATTTAGGAAGGTTTTGCAGGGCAAGTTTATGGGAACAGATTATTTTATTCGTTTCGTGAAAGACTGGAGTGAAATACATGAAGAGTATGGTGACATTAAGTACAAGAATCGTGGCTGTGCAAGAATCAAGGCAACTGTTGTGGATGATTCTGAATCGATTTTCACGCCGTGCACGTACAAGATTGAAGATGTGAGAGTTATTGAAGGACCGAAGCTTGAACCAGTGTTGGATATTGCATCTTTCCGAGGTAGATTTTGTGAACAAGCCAGAATACGTGAAGCGGTTGCTGCTCAAGGGAAAATTGAACAAGTCATAGACAGCAAACAAGATCGCGAATATTTCAGAATCTTGCTCGGAAACAAACCGACAGACTTCATGATACTCGCATGAATTACTTTTGAGAAGTAACCTTCAACACTTGCTCATAGTACCTTGGACAGTAAGTTAATGCAATCTGGTGGAAGCTTTCTTCAGAGGTCGTTACTTCTTCAAGATTTCCTTCAACATAAATGACCTCACTTGTCCATGCTTGCATTCGGAACTCTTCCATGTATGAAACTGTACGTTTGACTTTATCTGCGCTTTTTTGTCCATTCAGAATTTCCAGCGGCTCGATACGATAAACTGATGGGATAAACGGAGCATCTTTGTCTTCCACTACTCGGGCAAGCATTTTCGTCCAACCCTTCTGCACGATCTTGGTCTTTGAATCATATTCATTGCTGATTTCATTGTAGTTCTTCACTGGTTCAAACTCTGTTTTGATTACTTTTCCGCTTTTCTCGTCTTTGAACAACGCGTAAATTAGTTTTCTCCGTTGGTGCCACAAGTATTCTTTGGGACTGTAGTTTTGAAATCTCCAGTCTTTTCCCTTGACTGGTTCTTCAGTCTCAAACTCGTTCCTAAGCAAAGAAGACTTGTCTTTGTATAGTTCCAGCAAGCCCTCGCGCAGTTTGAAAATCTCCCTTCTGCCATAAACCGTGAAGTCCAGATCAGAAAACTTTGGATGGTGAAAGCCGTGAAGTATAGAGCCGAAAACCCCAAAATTATTCACTGAAAGACCTGAATGTTCAATCGTGAATTGTAAAGCCTTCTGCAGTGCTGCGATTAGTTCGTCTTTCGGCTCTTTTTCAATAAGCTCCGCTAGTTTTTGGTTTGGCTTTCTTACGACTGCAGCTTGTGTGTGGTCGACTCCTACGACTTTCCTGCGAAGCATTTCATGAAAAATCATGTATTGCGGAAAGCTATTTTGAACGAATTTCCAGCCTTCATCTTCATAGAATTTGTAAAAAACCTGTTGCCCATTGCTTCGCAGTGCCCTCGGGTCAGTTGACTTGAAGATCGCTGATGGTGCATACTCGGCATCACAAACATAAGCGTTTGAAGGATGAGAGTAACCGAAAACACGGAAGATCAAGTTCTCCTTCGTGATTATAGCGTCGCGATCTCTATGCCTTAAAGTGGCCAAATATGTTCACCCTCATTTGCACCAGTTCCAACGACAACTTGATGGAAAATGTTGCCTGTTTCCAAATTCTTAACACGTTCCAACATTCCAGAAACCCTGATCTTTTTTCCTTTTCGGGCAACGTTTCTGTAACATCCAATCATGGAAACGACAAGCTCCGGAACTTTGTCCTTTGGAAGCGTTGAAGTGATGTTAGCAGGTTCATATTCTTCGGTTTTGTAGATGGCTGGACGGAACATGGCTTCAGTGTCATCGTTGACCTTGCAGAAGAATTCTATATCATGGATCGGCGTATACTGAAACTTTCTATATGCTGAATCAATTTCGTCTCGGTTGCGAATTGCGTTGTACATGAAGATCTTGTCTTCGTATCGTCCTTTGTATCGTCTTGCAGCATCTAATCGGTTGCCGAAAACATAGCTTAATGTTCCAGCTGCGACAAGTTTCTCGATGGTTGTTTCTAATTTGCGGAAATTTCGAGATCCGTACACGACTAGGTCTAGATCTGACTTGATCGTGTGCATGTTTAAAGCAACAGAACCATGAACACCAAAGTCTTTGATGGAAATGCTCGATTCAGTTGAAAGCAAGCTGATAAGATGCAGGGTGTTCTTCTGTAGAATGTCTTTATGTTTGATTCTAGTCAGAGAACGCAGGCAATCTCTGGGAACGTAGATTTTCTTGACCGAGTTTAATTGAGCACTGATTATTTCTTTTCCTCTGAAGTGATCCCGGTAGACGTAGTTCGGGAAATTCTTCCGGAAAGTGTCAAGAAACGTCTGATAGTTTTTAGCTGTATAGAGGTTTTCAGCGCGGAAAAGTTTTGTTCGTCTGTAATTCCAAGTGTGTTCTAGATACTTGATTTGGAAAAGTGTCTTGAATTTTGCTGGAATGTATTTTAGGAAGGCGAAAACTCTGTCTGGTGGATGTTCGTAGCCGAAGACATTGAATATAAAACCTTCTTGAGTTACGAAGGTGTCTCCGTCTACTGGAACCCAATTTTCGATAGTCGTTCGATAGCACCGAGTAGGGATTCTGGCTGGAATGTTAAAAACCTATTGCGTAAGTGAAGTCGGAGGCAAAATGTTTAAAGCATGTTCAATCCAGAGGCATTTAATGTGAGAAGCTTTGGATTCGAGTTTACATCCTTATGTAGTGTTTCTTCCGTCAGCACAGAAAACCAAGATATTAGGCGCCATTTTCGGTTCAAAAGCGGCCGTTGACATCCTGCAATTCTCACTAGGTCAAGGTATATCGAACAAGATTTACCAGAAAGACCTTATCAGTAATCTCGCTTTTTCGAACAAGACAATTATTGAGAATCTGAAATCGTTGACGAACCTTGGCGTTTTGATTGAGACGATGGAGAAAGGTAAGAAGAGTGGACGTACTGTTTGGATCAAGGCTTATCAGCTTTCAGATGTAGGTAGATGGTTTGCTCTGTTACTTGCTGAGGAAAGTGATCTGTCTGATGCTGAGAAGGCAGAAATACTGCAAAGTCTGTTCAGAGCGTACATAAGATGGGTGAAGGACCTTTCCGGAAAGTTACATCTAAGCAAGGACGCGTTGATGAAAGTTTTCATGGAAGAAATGGGGTAACGGAGAGTAAGAAAATGAAGCCAACAGTTATCGCGGTTGTCGGAAGCCAGAACTCGGGGAAAACAACGACCATAGAAGCCTTAACCAGAGAGTTGACGAAAAGAGGCTACAAAATTGCTGCCGTGAAGCATATTCCGGAACCAGATTTCACGATCGACACAATAGGCAAAGACACGTGGAGATTTGCTCAAGCTGGTGCTAAAACAATAGTCGCGTTGTCAGCCAATGAAATAGCCACCATAGAAAAGCTGAAAGCTGAATCATTTTCGCTCGAGATGATTCTGCAGAAATGTGAAGGTAATGATGTTGTTTTTCTGGAAGGTTTACGAAAACTCATAAGCAAAGACGAGGACATTCATAAGATTGTGGTTGTGAAGTCTGCCGAGGAAACTTTGGAAGCTATAAGAAATCTCGGACATATAGTGGCTTTCACCGGACCTTACGTGCTGAAGAATAATGAAATTCCGTACGTAGATGTTCTGAAAAATCCTGAGAAATTGGCGGATTTAGTGGAGACAGTTATTGGCAAGAGAGACTGATTCTTGGAAGTTTGGGTTTGGGTTGTGGGGTTTGGAGATCTTGTTTGAGGGGGAGATGGGAGAAAGGATAATCCTCAAAAAATGTAGTTGCGTCTCCAAACCTTTCCACCCGATTTTTTGACTTTTGCTGTTTCATCTCCTCTTAGAGTGCTTTGAAGGTTTCAAACCATCTATTGTATAAGGACAGCATGTCGAGAGAAACGCTGGGTTTCCGATCTTCCAGTATTTGGCTGAAGTCTTCCATCGTCAACAATCGTGGTTTGGCCTGTTTATCTGTGGCTTGACCTGATTCGAAAAATTCGCCTATGAGTTTGAGTTGTGCTGATTGGCTGACGTCTCTTATGTCGCTTCCTGAGAATCCTTCTGATAATCTGGCTAGTTCGTGCAAATCGACATCTGATGCAAGCTGCAAGGCGCTTGTGTAGAGTTTGAGCATCATCAGTCTAGTATGATGATCTGGAAGTGGTACCAGAATTCTTTTCTGGAATCTTCGGATGAAGGCCCAGTCTAAATCCCACGGCTTGTTTGTGGCTCCAATGACGTATATGTGAAGGTTTTTGCCTTTGTCCACTATGCCGTCCATCTCTTTTAGAAATTGGTTTCGAACACGAACTTCTCCGCCAACTTCGTTTGAATGTTGTCCCATCAGAGAATCCAGTTCATCAACGAAAACTATCGCGGGCCTCCCTTCTGTAGCGGTTTTTCTTGCTGAGCCAAAAAGTTTAGCTACGTTCTGTTCGGCTTCGCCTAGCCATTTGGACATTATTGATGCAGCGTCTATGGATACGAAGGCAGCGTCTATTTCTGTGGCAACTGCCGCGGCGAGTAGAGTTTTTCCGCATCCTGGTGGTCCAAATAATAGAATCCCTCTGGGCCATCCAAGTGGGAACAAGTCTGGTCTCTGAACAGGATAGACGATGGTTTCTTTTACGGCTTTTTTGGCAGAATCGAGACCGACAACTTCTTCCCATCTTATGTTCGGTTTTTCTGTGAGCACTAGTTCTTCGTAGCTTGATTTTGCGGCTTCTGTGGTTTTTCCATTGTTGTCAACGTTAGCTGTTTCCGTGTGTCGTTCGATTGGCGCTATTGCTCCTTGAAGGGCTTTGATTCGTTCTTGGTAGGCTATGGCTCTTGTTATGTAGACTTTGTTCAAGTTGTATTCGGGATATAGCTGGACAAGTTGTAGAAGGCTTTCTATTGCCTTTTGATACATGGTTATGGCCATTCCTTTTGATCCTTGCTTATCCAGACGCACTGCTTCCAATGCGTATTGTGTTGCATTTTTTTCAAGTTCTTGTGATGCGCTCATAAATGTTCTATTCTCCTGGTCCTATTTCGATTTTTATTTTTCCTTTTGCCCCTAGACTTTCAAGGGCTCTTTCAACTTCCTCATATGAGGTTTTCAAATCGTCTGAACAACGGGATAAATCAATTTCTCCGTTACTTTTCTTGACATAATCGAGAAGGACCTCTTCTAACTGGGGTTTCTCAACTTTCAGGGAGATTTCCTGAATTTGGGCTTTTTTGATGGAAAAGAGGGTTTGGGAAGAATCACCATTGTGATCGGCATGCACTTCGCGGCCTATTGTCTGTGAACAGGTGGTTGCTAAGGCTATCATTTCTTTTATTGTGGTTTCTTCTTTTTCGGGAGTTTTTTGAGTGGCGGGCGGTTCGGGGAGTGTTTCCGAAAGTTTCTGTTCAAGGAACCCTGAGACTTCGTTGAGTATTTCCTCGCCTCCAGGTGTCTTCTTGTTTACGGGTATGATTGATTCGTCTGCTGTTATTCTTGTTGAGTAAAGTGTTTCGCTTATTGCATCGTTGACGTTGTTTAGTTCTGAGGAGACATCGGGTAATACTTCGAATAGTTGTTGGGATACGCCTTGTAGAAGTCGCAGAGCAGGCTTGAGATCTACGACTATGTCGCTCAGTTCTTTGATTGTTTCAAGCCTGAGGATCACGCGTTCGATTGCTAATTCCACGTTGCAAAGAAATTTCAGTAATTTTCGGACTTCTGCAATTTCGTTTGCACAGATCGCTGCTCTTTCCTTGTTCTTGTTCTTTAATGCGCCTATGCATGATTGAAAAAGAATTCTGTCTCTTTCTTTGAGTCTGTAGCTTGCTTGTCCAAGCTTGCTCTGCTGGACTCTCAGGGTTTGCATTGATTTTACGACTACTTCACGTAGGGGTGGGGGGTCTGCATGCAAGAAATTTTTGATTGTTGTTCCCTCCGCCCGCAACCCTTTTTGTAAGCTATATGCCAGCTCTTCCGATTTCTTTCACGTAAACGACTACAGGCGGTTCTGGAAGTTCGGGTTTTGTTGAAGTTGGAGTGAATACTTTGGAAGGCTCGGGTTTTAGTTTTTCGGGGATTTTCGGTGTATCGCCCAATAGGATGTTTGAGAGCTTGATTTTTGTGATTTCTATATCGCCCTTCTCCACACTGATGCGTTTTAGATTTTCTTGGATCATGGTGAAGGCAGTCTCGTAGTATTGGTCGTCTATTTTTCCTATTTCGTGTTCGAGTTCAAGGTGTACGAGAGCGTAGCTTAACGCTTTGAGTTCTTCTGCGTGGCTGATGATTTCTTGGTCTAATTCATCAACGAGTATTTGGGCGTCCTTTTTCAGTTGTGTTAGTGCTCCGTCAAAGTTGTTGTGCAGCTCTTGGTAAAGTTCAGGTGAAATCTTTTTCTTTTCAGATAGTTCTTTGAGGGCGTGGTCCTTGCGCCATATAAGCGGAATCTGGTCACAGAAGATGCTTGCTTCTGATTTCAGTCTGGAGATGAGTGTGATGTCGTCTCCGTCGAGTTTCAGGTGCTCAACAGAGTGTCTTGAGAATTTTCCGTTGCCTTGTTCGACAAAAACGGCGTCGAACTTTCCACTTGGGGTTACTGCAAAAGATGCTATTTTCCCAATTACTCGTCCGTATTCATCTTTGATTTGTTTTCCAACAGAAAGAAAAAGGCTGGGGGTTTGTGACATGTTTTATCCCCTACTTTTACGAGGTTTCGGTAGACGACTTTTCGCCTAGCGAAGCTGCTGGTAGGCCTGGGATTCCTGCTGGTAGGTCTGGGAACTTCTCTTTGACTCTTTGTTCTGCGACTGTTGCTGCTTCGTTGAGAATCTTGCTTGATTCTTCGTTTACTGTGTCGAAGTTCAGCGTCATGCCTGATCCTTGTCCTGCTTCGATCATTATTCCGCTTAGCATGTTGCCTATTTCGCCTAGTTCGTTTTCTGCTTCTGGGAATACGCTTACTAATCCGGCTCTGACTGATCTGAGCACTCCGACTGCTGGCCCCAAAGTGGATACTACGTCGCCTAGTTCTGATACTGTGCGTAATCTTAGTACAATCTGTTCCAGCGCGAGTCTTGCGTTTATTATGAGTCTTTCCATTTTGCGGATTTCGGCTAGTTCGTTGGCGAAGACGTTTGCGCGGGCGGTGTCGTGTTTGGTGTAGGCGTCAACTATTCTTGCGAAGATTGTTTTGTCTCTTTGGCTGAATCTCTCAGTGGCTTGGTCCAGTTTCTGTACTTGGAGTTCTATGCGTCTGACGGCAAAGTCTAAACGTGGCCTCAATGGGCCTGGTGGTTTAACGGCCTCCTTTAATCGGTTTGTGAATGGTGTTTCGTCTCTTCTTGTTTCCCATTTCTTTGAGAATCTTTCTGACAAGTTAATTACCTCCAGAAAATGAAGGTCGCGGAAAACCGAGATTAACATTGTTAACATGTTGAGAATATGCTCGTATATATGTACAGATATACGGTCTGGTTTGGGTATGTTGAACGTTTATATTTATGATTAAAAGGTGATGTTGCTGGTTTGTTGATTATAGACAAAAACGTGTAAGCTAGACTAAAAAGAGGCTTAGGGGCCAACTGTAAGCAAAAGGTGATTTAGATGAATGAGCGAATAAAAATCTTCGTAGTTGTGGGAATCTTGGGGTTCTTCGCGGGAGTCATTGCAGACTTGACATCAACATACGTGATTCCAGCACTTGCAACGATACTGCCAGCATTCCTTAGCGCCCGATATCTACTATCCGGCTTCGCTGGCGCCTGTCTCACGCTTGTCTTGGTAAGCATTTGGGCATATCTCAGTCCACAAGAACGCTAACAACCTCTCCCCTCTCCTTTCTTTATTATAAAAAATCCAGTTTTGATATTCTATTTTTTTGTTACTGTGTGAGAAACGCGCCAATAGTGTCGCTCAATACTTAAAATCTGGTCAGTATGGGTTGTTTTGGACTCAGCAGCGGAAAAAGCGATCATTCGCAAAGCGTCTCCGTACCTCGATGACTTCATCGTCCACACAGAACTAGACAGAATAGGGATTTCAACATTTTGGTCTTATGATTCTTTATGCGATTTTCAAGAGTCTATGCCGCCATATGATGGACGATTTTGTAGTCCAATATTGTATAGACTTGAAAAAGAGGGACTTTGTATTGAAACGTGAAGACTATTCTTCCAAAAGAAAGGGAGAAAGAGAGTACCTAAACAAGGCCTTGGCAAAGGACATGATGAAGAAGCTAAATTCCTTCTTTGAGTCGATTGTCGAGATACCGCGCGTGAAGCATGGAAACAAGCAGACTGTGGAGACGCTCATCAGCGAAGAGGCTAGGCTCTTTGCCCAGTATTTGAGAAATGAGAGGCAATCGTGGAATCCTAAAACTGCGAGTCTAACATAAGAGTGGAGATATCTCCCGTATTCCCGATTGACATAGATATCTCCAATTAGAAAATGGTCTCAGTTGCTTAAAAGGACTGATAGAAGTGTTGTCTACGCGCCTTTCTCAAACAGCAAGTAATGGTTGACATCCATACGATATTGAGTCGCTTG
>CAYHEV010000042.1:0-15009 GCA_964355725.1 uncultured Candidatus Bathyarchaeia archaeon
AACCAAAACACTATACACTAATGCTTCATTTGGGTTAAATTTATGAATACGAACGACTTATGATTCTACCTTCAGCCTAAGAGTGCTTGGCTCGAAGGGTAAAATCATGGACGAAGTGAAGACTATCTTTGAACCTAGAACAGTTGTTCTAATCGGTTCGAGGAGCATCAAGGAAAAAGTCGGAATGACTTCTCCGCAACTTTTCACTAATGTAATCCATAACATGAAGAAGTTTTTCCGCGGAAAAATCCATGTTTTAGATGTAGATGGCAAAGTTGACTACTGGGATTTGAAAGAAATTCCTGAACTTGCGGTTATTATGCTCCCCCCCGGGGAGTCAATTGCCCAAGTGGAAAAATGTGCCAAAGCCGGCGTCAAAGCATTCGTCATGATTACTGGTGGATACAAGAATCCGCAACGTCAACGACTGCTCAGACTCAGAAAAAAACATGGCATCAGGATATTGGGACCTAACACGATTATGGGTGCGATAAACACTGCTAATGGGTTGGACACGACCTTTGAAAAAGACCTAATGCCCAAGAAGGGTAACATTGCGGTCATATCTCAAAGCGGCGGTGTGGGCGCATGCTTGCTTGATTGGGCGTGCTTTTACGACATAGGCATTAGCAAGTTTGCCTTTGTGGGCGATAAAGTAGACGTGGATGACGTTGACTTGTTGCAGTATTTTGGAGGCGACAAGGATACAAAGGTCATATGCCTTTACATGGAAGGAATTAAGAACGGCAGAAGGTTTATTGAAGAAGCCAGAAAAGTCTCGACAAAAAAGCCTATTCTCGTTTTGAAAGGCGGCTTAACTGAGGAGGCAGCCAAAAGAGCAATATCACATACGAGTTCAGTAGCCGGAAGAGACGAAGTGTTTTCAGCCGCATTTAGGAAAGCAGGTTTAATACGTGTTGAAGATGTTGAAGAGTTGATGGATGGCGCAATTGCTTTGTCAAAGCAACCTATTATGCGAGGAGAAAACGTTGCAATCGTGAGCAATGTCGGCGGTCCAGCGATATTGGCCGCAGACGCCGTCGCAAAGAACGATTTGAAGCTTGCATGCTTGTCGGAGAAAACCCGAGACAAGATTGAAAGTCTGTATCCGGGAGTTGATGCTTCTAACCCAATAGACCTGATTGCTGATGCAAGGGCGGACAGATACTCAAAAGTGTTGGAGCTTGTGCTTTCAGACAAGAACGTGGATGGTGTTCTAGTAATAAATATGCTCAAGTCCACTTTCTTCACACCTGAAGATGCTAAAGTCATTCCCAAGGTATTTGCCAAGTATCCCAGCAAACCTGTGGTAGATGTGCCCGCTGGCGGCCAAGATTTTGCAGGAGTGTATAAAATACTAGGCAACACAAATATTCCATTGTATAATCTACCGGAAAAGGCAGTCAAGGCACTAAAAGTACTGCAGACCTACGGCTTGATTGCTGGAAAGCATTAATTATCTTTCTTACGATCCTAAAGTCGCCCGTCAAAATTGCAGTTGTATTTTTATTGGAAAACGCATGAGTATGTTTATGGCAAACTTGATTTCAGCGTCCAGTGCACCTGTCGCTGGTTTCGGAGATAAGGAATACTATAATCTTCTTGGCACTATTGAAGTCATGAAAAAGATTCTTGGAGAATCGGTTGTTGATGGTTTCGAGTTACAGCTTGAACCAGAGTGGGATAGTGAAAATCCACCATTAACCGATGCGGATTGGGCTGACTGGACAAAAACTCCGAAATACACTCGTGAAGAAATCGTGGAGTTATTGAGAGGGGAACGCTTGCCGATTCTGTCTGTTCATGCAAGTAGAGATGTTGGAAGCTATCTATGTTCCGACCGTGAGCGAGATTGGGAAAAAGGAAAGTGTGCGATTTATGGTTCTATGGCGATTGCTGAAGACTTGGGAGCAAGAGTCTGTGTGTTTCATCTTTGGGATACTTGGAAGACGAGTTTCGACGTGCACCATGTTGAGAAGATTTTTCTGAGTGTGGCAGATCAGTTTCCAGATGTCAAGGCTTCAGTTGAGAACATTCCTACGCATTTAGAAGGCTATACTCCTTTTGAATTAGTCAGATCCTTTGAATACGTTACGTTGGATTTGAGGTGGGCAGCATTATACAATGAACTTGAAGCGTTCGAATCGCTAATTGACAGTATCGTAAACGTTCATTTACGTGGAAGTTTGAAAGGAGATAGGTGGGTTATGGAGCGTTCAAATTTCGGCTTCTATGAAGCTTTGGATAGACTTAGAGTCGACTGGGGATATCGGGGACTGCTGACAGTTGAGCCCGAGGGCAAGATAGATGGATTGCTCTTCGAAAACTTTCTGAAGGCAATGCGTTCTCTAAGGAAATAGAATGGATTATTTGACATTGCTATTTGATCATGTCCGATAAGAAGTGCACATTTCAGGAAAGCAAATACTTAGCAAGTCAGAAACATTAACTATATTTTGGAGATTAGTGCACTCTATGTGTAAGCTTGTACCTCCTTCAAGGTGGAAATTTGGTTCGGTCTTCCAAACAACTGAATGCAGATCTGAATGAACAGATACTTGCATTTTGCAGACACATTGCAGGCTCTTGTGAGATAAAGGCAGCATATGTCTGTGGTGGTTGCCTCTTAGGAGTGCTTGATGAAAAAGCTGTTGTAGAGGTTGTACTCGTAATCCATGATTATCAACCTCGGCTGATTAATTACATGAAACCTATTGGCAATAGGAATGTTTCGGTTCTCGCTGTTGACGAGTGGGTATTTGAAAGAGATGTGGACAGAGGCTTTCTGGGCGAAGCCTTAGTCGGAGGGCTAGTCTTTCGGTACACGGCGCTAATGAACGGAAAATATTTGCATCTTCAAGAAGTCAAATTGAAAAGACGCTTGACCACAGAACTTCTGGAAAACCTCGTCATCAATTTCCCAGAATTCTCTTACGAATTTTACATAAAACCAGAATATTTCATGTTTGAAACCATGTTGACCAGGACACGATTGTTTCCGCCCTTGATTGAAAATCTACAGAGTTTTATGCAGGGAGACAACAAAGAAGAAAACTTGAATTATGCTTTGCGTGGCTATTTGGAAGCATTAGGAGAACTGGAAAAAGACGGCATAATCACATTTTCAGATGGGTATGTCAAGATGTCCATGCATTTTGTGGACAGAGCCAGAAGCCAGAGGGCACGTTTCATTAACCTCTTCAAGACTGGTCAAAGAGCATTATTTGTGTCTCTGCTGAGTACTTTTCCAAAACTCCTTAATATACTCTCACAGAATATTGAATTATCGCTCGGTCTTCAGAGAGTTGTTGAAGAAAACTCGAAACTTGCTCATCGGATTGAGGTTCCTGAAAATTACTTGTTTGTTCCCACGGCTGGAGGACTTGTTCCTTTGACGAGCAAAATGAATATCGAGGTCTTTGCAAGGAAGGTGCTGTCTGCCGATAAAGATGTGAAGGTTAAAGTTGAGCGGCTTGGCGGCATTTTGAATGATGTCTTCTTGGTCAAGACCATTGCGAATGGCACAGAGCGGAAGATTGTTGTTAAACGGTTTAGGGACTGGTCGAGCTTCAAATGGTTTCCACTTACACTATGGAGCGTGGGAACAAGAACTTTCGCGGTACTTGGTCTTCCAAGACTTGAGAAGGAATGTGCAATAAACCAGTTGCTGTACTCGAATGGCTTTGCCGTTCCCAAAGTTTTACATGTGAGTCCCAGTGAACGTCTGGTTTTTTCTGAATATGTTGAGGGTGAAAACCTTGACAAAGTCATAAAAAGAATCGCAAATTCCAAAAGCGTGAGTGAAATCAAGAAAGATTTGGAAACAGTGGACAGAGTAGGGGAGACATTTGCAAAGGTGCACGCGTTAGGAATTGCGTTAGGCGACACAAAGCCAGAGAACTTGGTTGTCGGGGAGAAAGGCGAAGTTTACCTGTTGGATTTTGAGCAAGCTTCAAGAAACGGCGACCATGTTTGGGATGTTGCTGAATTCCTCTACTACGCTGGGCATTACATCCCTCCGTTCGTCGGAGCCGTGCGAGCAGAATTCATTGCCAAAGCCTTCATTAAGGGTTACTTGAAAGAAGGTGGAAGCATCAGCACTATAAAGAAAGCTGGTACTCCAAAATACACAAAAGTGTTCAGTATATTCACTTTCCCACACTTGATGTTTGCCATATCGAATATTTGCAGGAAACCAGAAAAAATAGGAGAATCAACATGGTCAAGCCTGAAACAACATTGACCTTTTACGGAGGAGTAAACGAAATTGGCGGAAACAAAATCCTCATCAAAGATCGAGACACGAAAGTCTTCTTCGATTTCGGTATGTCCTTCGCCATGAAAAAACAGTTCTATTCTCCGCCGTTCCTTGCACCGAAGAGCGAGAAAAGTTTGCAGGAATTTGGGATTCTGCCCAAGCTTGAGGGCATTTACAGATTTGACAATAGGGCTTCGGAAGTTGACGCGGTTTTCATTTCCCATGGGCATTTGGATCACTCAGCGTATTTGTCTTTCATAAAGCGTGAAATTCCAGTCTACTGTGGAGAAACTACGCAGATCATCTTGCAATCGTTGAGTGAGATGCGCAGAGCTGATTTAGAATTTGACATCAAGGACGTAGCTTTTAATACGTTCCGGACTGGCGACAAGAAGAAGATAGGCAGTTTAGAGATCGAACCGATCCATGTTGACCATTCTGTTCCGGGCGCTTATGGTTTCGTTATTCACACGTCTAATGGTGCTGTTGTCTATACTGGAGATTTTCGGGTTCATGGAACTAAGCGTGAGATGACCTTAGATTTTGCTGCGAAAGCCAAGGAGGCTAAACCTGTGGCGATTGTTACTGAAGCTACGAACATGACTGGTGCGTCTGTTTCCTCAGAACGTGAAGTTGAAAACAAGCTGCATGATATTGTTGGGCAGGCTGGCGGCATCGTGCTTGCAGAATTTGCCTATGCAGATGTTGACCGATTGAATAGTTTCTTTCGCGCCGCCAAGAAGAGTGGACGGTGCCTAGCTGTTTCACTGAAACAGGCTTACTTGCTGAATTCTCTCCGTGCTGATAAGGGCTTGAACGTGCCAGACTTGGACGATGAGAGTATTCTGATTTTTCGAAAATCGAAGGCAACGAACTACAATTGGGAAAAGCAAATTATGAAGCAATATCCGGACAAAATCAAGAACGCCTTCGAAGTTTCGAAGCAGCAATGCAAAGTAGTTTTGGCTTTGTCCTTTTATGATTTGGAGGAGCTTGTGGAGATTCATCCAGAGGCAGGAAGCTGTTATGTTTTGTCTGCTTCTGAACCGTTTAATGAGGAGATGGAAATTGATTTTGACAGACTTGTTAATTGGCTTGGACATTACGGTTTGCCCCAGTATCATGTTCACGTTTCTGGCCACATCATGCCGTTGCAGTTGAAAAGCATCCTTGAAGAAATCAATTCAACAAGGATTTTTCCGGTTCACACAGAAAATCCGCACTTGTTCTCAAGGTTCATGAGAGACTTGGACGGTCAAATCCTGCTGCCCGAGAAGAACAAGGATTTCAAGATCTAACATAGTCGCCCACAATTCTGCATTAGCTATTCATCAGCCTAGAATCTAGCATAGGCTCGTAAGAACTAAGTATTCCTTTTCTTTTGGTTCACTCGTTTGTTGTCTTAAGATTTTTAGTCAAGTCTGATGACTATTTGATTTTCGAGTATCACTAATAGGTCTCTTGTTGACTCGGTTGCCTCAGAATCAGGAGTTCTTTGTCTGATTTTTCTGTTCACTTATTGATCCCTTCAAAACCATATCGTATGTCTTGATATATCAGTTCTTTCGAGAATCGACATAATTCAAAGACTGAAATATATCAGTGCTTCAGAAGAAAGGTCTGATGAAGGGCATTCAGGAATACTGAACTGGAAGTTTTTGTTCCATAAACTATCCGTGTGGGTTTTGCTCTGGAATTTCTTCATTTGTGAAGAGAATGGTAGACGCTTAGAGGAGAGAAAGGGGAGAAAGAACAAGGACGCAAGTTGCATCTACCATTCCCCTCAAGGATTGTTTGATTGTGTTACGTTTTTAAGCTTTACTGCATGCGCTCTTTCAGATGTCTAAAGCTTCAACGCTTTCAACTTCGTCGGGAATAACGATAAACTTGGTAATCTCTTTCTTTTTGTCCTTTTTCGAAACCAACATTATAGCCCTGTGTACCTCTGCATCGTCTTGAACCGTGAATTCGTGGGTTTTTCCGTTTTTAAGACGGAACCGAAACTTCATCCCGAGTCCACCAACAAAGTATTATTAAGGGAATTGGGATGGAAATATTGTTTATGAATCTGTGCTATGTAATGGTGGCACTGCTCCAGAATTCCGCAAGGAGGGTAGATCGCTTCTACGAATCCCTGCACGTGTTAAGATTTATCAAAGCGGGGTTCGAATACGTAAGGTTTGGCGATAGAGAAAAGGTTCCGATATGCCGCAAAAGGAAATGGCTGCACTCAATGTCTTCACGATTCACCGTCTGCTGTGATATTTTAGTCTCGATATTGAGATTGAATTATTAGGTTTTGTCTTGTGCGGCGATTCATAACGTATAAGACACAGTATCGACTCTTCCTATTCACGATAGACATGACTGTCGCCTCAAGATTCGACTACAGAGTACGAGTGTTGCTACATAGTTTGGGCTTAAGTTGCATAGGCGGCGCAATATTCCTCCAAATTCTCGTGTTCACCGACATAGCTCAGCACGGGTATTTCATCGCGGTGGAACACAACCCAGCCGTTCTGACGTTCGAGATAATCTTAACCGCTTTTGCGTTAATCTACTTCATATACGCGTATCAACGGTTTATCCGTTCAGCAAGATCGCGTTTTTGAACACAATTTGAGAAACATTTTTCGGATGACTATCAAGTGCCAGAAATCGGACAGAAGGAATTATATAGTTTCTTCCATGAAACATGATTGACTTATGTTTAAGGTGAAAAAATGAAGAAACCAAAAATGTTGATGATATTGCTTATGGTTTTTGCTTTTATTCCCGCAATAACTTGTATCATAAAGGCGCAGACGTCTGCAGAGAACACTCAAACGTTCTTTGATTCTGAGGTGCCTGGAATAAGGATTCAAGTCAACGCAACCACAGAAACGGAGCCAAATGAGAATATGACTGTCGTTCTGAGCTTGACTGGAGCCAGCAACGTGAACGTCGAATACTTTAATCTGAGCATGTACGGATTCCTGAATGGCAAGACCAGAATCCTGATGTCGAACATGACTGATGCAGGTTTCTCGCTGACTGGAGATCCGAAAGAATATAGTTGCAGTTTCACAGTGCCTGAACAAGTCGTGGACGCTACCTATGGAGAAATTAATCTAACGCACTCGATAAACTTGGGAGGCTTCCAACTTAGAGTCTCAAATCTTACGCTCGGTTTCACCATGACTTACGTGCGAAATGTCTACTTTGAAAAACTCCAAGAAGACTTCAGGAACTTGAATGACAATTACAACTCGTTAAACGGTACCTATTGGCAGCTGAACGACAATTACACGCAGCTGAACCAAACCTATCAGGAACTTCAGCAAAACTACACTTCTGCTCAGGGTAGCTTGGGCGAACTTGACAACACAAGGCGAGTTGTAGCGATTTTAGCGATAACGACCGTCTTCTTCGTAGCCACTACAGTCTTCTTGTTCATGCTGAAACCAAAGCAACAGTGGTAAGAGAAGCGCCATCATCCTTTCTATTTTTCATATCTGTAGATAAGAAATTGGGTTTTGGAAGGTTTGCAAGGGCACTGAGTTTAGGCTATTTCTTGTGCAGGTTCTGAGCTGCTATGCAAGTCAGTCCGTTCAGGGTTAAGGCTCTGGCTGTAATGTTTACCGCATCATGCTTATCAAGGTAGTTGATCAGCAATTTCGGCATCAAACCCTTTTCGGTTATGTCTTTTTTAGGAATAAAGTAGTCCAAAATGTCTGATGGATGTTCGCGTGTCTTCTCAGTTTCAGGGTTTCCGCCTTCGTGCTTGGCGCCGATGTTTTTGACGTGGTTTGCAAGTTTTACGAGTTCATTTGTTCTGTCATAGGGTTGTCTCACTATGCTCTTGTAAGCTTCCGTGATGTGGTGCTCGATGCGGATGATGTCTTCGAAGTGGAAAGCCTTCCGTATGTAGGCCGATAGTTCAATCGTTTCGTTAGTAACCGAGTTCGAAAGGTTGAACCCTATGAGCGGTGTTGAGCCATCTTCTCTACTGAAAAGCTTTGCAGTCATCAACGTCCACAATATTGAATAAGGATTATCGTTACCCACGAACACCGAAATCTTGAATTCAATGTCAATTCCAAGCTTGCGCAGCCAGTATCCTAGCAGAATTGTTCCCGGGTTTGTGTTCAAAACCTGCGGAAGCCCATATTCAGTGTAGTATTGAAGAAATTCGTCCACCCATTTCAAGGAATATTCGTTGGGCGCACCTACACCGCCGAAATAGCCCGTTATCGTGTCAGCACCGCCCAAGTGCACGTTAACGGGTTTACCATCCGGTCCCGGTAATGTTCCTTTTGTGTCCAGCGTCTGCACGTATGAAGCACCTATGATCTGCATTCCCGCTGCAAAGGCGAGAACGTCGTCATCTTCGGCCTGCTCTTTCATAGAGCGAACACGGATGTAACGACTGGGCATGAGATCTTGCTGTTTGATTGACCGTTTTGCTTCTTCAACCAACCATGGGAAGAAGTTGAAGGCGCTGATTTCCAGCGTGACCGCGAAAGACTCGTCGAACTTCATTGAATCCGCTTTTCTTCCTAAGATTTTTCTGCGATAATCAGTGATGCTGATGAAGGCTTCTTTGTCGCGCTGTTTAGTCAACCATTCAAGATCTTTCAGAAAGGGTGATTTTTCCTTTTCAAGTCTTTTCATCAGGTTTTCGAGTTTGCGCGATTCTTTAGCCTTGCGGTTGATCTCGTCAACACCGCCATGTTTTTCAACGATCTTTATCAAACCGTTCACGAGCGGGTTGTCTTTTCTCAGAAGAAACTCGTTGATTTCCTTGAGATTATCTTCATTAATCTTCAACTTATCTCTGAGGTCGGCCACTTTCATGATCCTCCAACTGCTCTAGTTTCTAATGTTATAGCACTTTAAACGTTTTCGGATTAACGTGAACCTAGAACATAGTGGTGAGTGAAGGTTTTGGCAAGTCTAAAGCTTAAACGATATAAGACGGATGGTTGATTAAAAGGATGGAGATGAGGCATGTTTAAACCTGAAGGAATCTTACCTGCTCTGGTTACGCCTTTCACGGATGATGGCAAAACTGTTGATGAAGAGAGGCTGCGCGCTCTGGTTCGACACTGCATCGAACTAGGTGTGCATGGCGTTGTTCCGTGTGGTACAACGGGCGAGTTTGTAAACTTGACGTTAGAAGAGAAGAAGCGCGTCATTAAAGTTGTTATAGACGAGGTTAATGGGCGAGTTCCTGTTGTCGCTGGAACAGGAGCAAGCGGAACATATGAAGCCTTAGAGATGACAAAATATGCGAAGGACGCTGGCGCTGACGCTGCCTTGATCGTTACGCCCTTTTATTTGAAGCCGGCGGATCGTGGAATCTACGAGCATTACAGCACCATTGCAAGCCAAGTTGACTTGCCAATAGTTCTGTACAATATTCCACAGTGTACTGGTTTGCCGTTGCCGTGGCAGATGGTTGAAGATTTAGCGCAGATTCCGAACATTGTCGCTGTTAAAGACAGCAGTGGACAGTTGAGTTTCATTTTGGCGGTACTGGAAAAGGTAAGAGACAAAATCAACGTTCTGTGTGGGCACGATGAGGTTGTAGTAGCGGGATTAGCTGCAGGGTGCTCGGGAGCGATATTGGCGAGTGCGAATATTATCGCTGATGTTTGGATTCAAATCTACAACCACGTAAAGAGTGGCGAACTGCAGAAAGCCCGTGAGCTTCAATACAAAGTGCAGAAGATAGCTCGCATAATCACTGGAAGCGGGGCAGTGGGCACGAAAGCAGCGTTGAACATGATGAAAGTCAAAGTCGGACCCGTTAGAATGCCGCTAAGCGTGGGCGGCGAACTAACTTATGAATCCCGAGAAGAACTGCGCTTAGATTTAGAAAAGATAGGCAAAATCGAGCCTAAACCGGTGACTTTTGAAATTACCGAAAAACCGATTGAAGAACGCTTTAGAACCATAGATGTAACACCATCAGTCATTGAGGGCTTCAGGTTAAAAGTCGGCGAAGCTTTAGCTGGAGGAGGCGCCGAAGTGGCTCACATTGATCTCATGATTGGAAAGAAAGACGGTCCATTAGCTGAAGCATTTGCAAAAGCCAAGGCAACACCTGCAGTTGGGCATGAACCCTTGTTGGCTATCTTGGAACCCAATTTGCAGGTGAAACCTGACACTCTGATTGTCCCAACCGTCACCATAACGGGGATGCGCCAGGCAAGCATGGTTTACGGGCCAGCGCAGACAGCGGTAGCGAAAGCTGTTATCGACAGCGTAGCAGATGGTACAATTCCGAAGGAAACAGTTGAAGAGTTGATACTCATCGCAAACGTGTTTGTTCATCCAACGGCTGTGGACAGGCAGCGTGTTTACATAAACAATTACAAGGCCATGCGTCATGCTATACGGAAAACTGTAGAGGGCAGACCTAGTGTCGACGAGTTGATAGAAAACAAAGATCGGTCGAAGCATCCTTTCAAATACACTCCGTAGTGACGGCACTTGTCAACAGATAAGATAATGGAAGGCGACTACGTACTTCTTTATGTTGGTCAGCGAAAAACGTACATGATTAAGATGGAAAAGGGCAAGAGTTTCCACACTCACAAGGGGTTCATAAAGTTCGACGACCTGATTGGAAAGGACTATGGAGCTAGGATCACTAGCAGTTTAGGCGTAGAATTTTTCGTCTTAAAGCCCCAGCTACGAGATTTCATAATGAAGTCTGCGCGGCAAACTCAGATAACCTATCCAAAGGACATAGCGTTGATAGTTATGTTCAGCGGGATAGGCCCTGGAAGCCGTGTCGTGGAGTCAGGAACAGGAACAGGGGCGTTGACTATGTCCTTAGCTCACTACGTCCGGCCAGAGGGTAAAGTGTACAGTTACGAGATTAGAGAAGAGTTCCTTGAGACGGCGGGGAAGAACTTGAAACGTGCATGTCTGATGGATTTTGTAGAGTTGAAGAATAAGGACGTTACATTGGGAATAGATGAAAGCGGCGTTGACGCAGTTGTATTGGATTTGGCGGTTCCATGGCTAGTAGTTCCTCATGCGTATGAAGCGTTGAAGCCCTGCGGAGCGATAGTTTCCTTTAGTCCGACGATAGATCAGGTTGTTAAGACGGTTGAAGCCTTGAAGGACAATAGTTTCGTGGACATAGAGACCATCGAGTGCTTAATGCGTGGGATGCAAGTTGAAAGGGGAAAAACCAGACCTCACACGCTGATGACTGGGCACACAGGCTACGTGTCATACGCTCGCAAAGCGATTAAGCTCTGACTGCTACCTGTTTGATTCTATCCCGCGTGAGGTTGTAAGCTAACCTTTCATTGGGCCACCGATAGCGAATATTCCGCTTGGGTGTTCAGTAAGTTTCTTTCCGAGCCTCATTCGGATGCTCTTTGAATACTGTTTGAAACCATTCTTCTGCAGAATTTCAGCAGCCGTCTTGTTCAGTTCAGGCATGCCTACATAGACATTTGTGTCTGGCTTAATGGTTTCCATGCATTTCGTGAGAAGTTCTTGTGCGATTTTTGGGTTTTCAGGTGTACTTGTCCACGGTCCTATCCTGTATCCGCTTTGCATTCTTCGGCTCATCGCATAGCCAACGATGTTGCAGCCAACACGCGAGACAAAGCAGCGGTCAGGATTTTCTCGGTACAGTCTGCTTAGAACTCTCATTCTGTTGGCGCCGAAATATTCGGCGTCGAAGTCTGCGATTTCCGAAATCTCTTCTTCCTGCATGGGATTTATTGACTCGATGTTTGGAGATACTATCTTGTTGCTGTAGGCTGTGAATCTTAGAGATTCATATTCGTCTATGAATCCAAGCTCTCTGTAGAATCCCGCAATCGAGGGTACGGCTTCCAGTCTTATAGTTTCCACTCCACTGTTCAACAAATAGTCAATAGCTTTTTTCACTAACAGCGTGCCTATCTGCTTCCTTCTGTATTCGGCTTTGACGATTAGTAATCCTATCCATCCAAGCTTTTCATAGTTGACTGTGAAGACGTGACCCGCTGGTTCCCTATCTGCTTCGGCGATGAAACAACCATTAGGTTCATAATTGAACATTCGCTCAATGTCTTCTCTTCTGTCGTTCCAGTGTTCCGCCGTAACCATCTTATGTGCAAAGTCAATGTCCTCCTTCTTGAATGTGCGAATTGAGAAACGTTCAAGATAGAATCTGTCTTTAGAGTTTTTCTCAGCCAATGGCGCTTGCTCCTTTCTGGCGTTTGTTTGATTTGCCCTACGTTTAGTACAGTTTACTTTCCTATATTTTTCACTAACTTCCATCTTGAGAAAATTGGGAGTCAGTAGATAGAAGCCTTTCAAAATGGCATAGACAAGATAATCGTGGTTATGATTACACAAAGGCCAGAAAATGTTGTGGGTGAACCACCGATAACCATAATAGTTTATCTGTGCGATGTAATTAGTGGGCAAAATGAGCTTTTGCTCAGAGGAGAATAGGAAATGAGAATCAGATACTTGTCCGTTTTCTTACCTTTGATTCTATTTGTTTCAATGTTTTCTGCAGTAAGCCTTGAATCGCAACCTCCTGTCGTGACTGATACACTGTACGTTGGGAATGGATCTTGGGGTCCGCGTCGGGCTGATCCAGCTGTGGCTTATGATACGTCAAGCCAAGAGTTGATATTCAACGTTTACGATACGCTGATTTGTTTCGGAAAACCCGTAACTAACGGCTTTAGACAAGACTGGGATGTGCATGAACAATATTGGGAGTTCTCGCCCTCTTTGGCCACAAACGTTCCAACAAGAGAGGACGTAACCAAGACTGTAAACTCGGCTGATGTGAATTTGAATGATCCGAGAGACTCAACTTGGAATGATGGTTCACGTTGCGTCGGTTGGGTTGACGACAACGTAACGGGCAACTTGGGTCAAGGCGATGCCCTTTACTTGGTTGAGAGCGATGGCTCCTATCGCACATGGTACGTTCAGACATTCAATGCCAATCCTCTTGTGACTGCAACGTTATGGAGAGGAAGGTACGTGTTCCACATGCGAACGAGCCCCGTTATAGACTTCGTAAACGAAACAGGGAGCATCGTGGACATATTCAACGTATCTGATGCAGAGTACTCTTTCAAGAGAGGTTTAGTGCAGGACCAGCTTGACGGCCCAATGTGGATGTACTATAGGCTGTTTTTTGATCAAAAGAACAGCGACTTTGCATCTTCAAACGTGGTAGAACCAACTGCCCTGAGCTTAGCCCACCTAATCAACAATACCATAGAAACGTCTGGAAACGATCTCACAATAAATGTGGGAATTCCCTTCCCGGACATGTCCTTCAAACAGGTTTTATGTCAGACATACGGGTCAATGGTAAGCAAAGAGTTCTCTGTAAGCATCGGTTGCTGGGATGGAGATTTGTTCACTCTCAACATGACCACTGGCTATCCGTTGTGGTGGGAGAGTGTACGCCGCGTTTCACTTTCGCCTTATGAGACGGCGGGTTATAGATACGTGGGAACGGGACCGTACCGTGTAACCGTTCGTGACTATCAAAACAAGATAGTTAGACTGAGTCGAAACGTGAATTATTGGCGCGGTTGGCCTGCTTCCGAAATCAAGAGCTATCTTGAGAATGTTGAGTTACGCTACGTAAGCAATTGGACGCAACGGAAGAACGATTTCTTGTCTGGCGACTTGGATACGTGTGCAGTTCCAACGCAAAACATTAGCGAATTATTAGACGCATATCGGAACCCAATATCTCTGCAGATCGAAACTATTAAGGGCATCAAGGATGTATTGTATAGCCTTATTGCATGCTTCACATTTACACTGAATCCATCAAGCCCAATGGTCGGCAGCGGACACTTTCCCGACGGCATCCCGTTAGATTTCTTCAACAACACGCACGTTAGAAAAGCGTTTGCTTATGCCTTCAATCACACAGAGTACATACAGGAACGTTACTCTGGAGAAGCCACATGGAACCCCACACCATTGATTTCAGGTTTGTATCCAGACTACCGCGCGAGTGTGCAGGGCTACGACGCAAACCTCGCCTTAGCTGAGGCAGAGTTGAAGAAAGCCACTTTCAACGGAACCAGCGTGTGGGAATCTGGTTTCACTTTGGAAACTTGGTACTGGCCCGGTGCCCCTCTTGCAAATGTGGTCAATCTGCTGCGCGATTTCTTTGCTCAGCTAAACACTTACGATGGTCGTCCGCCAGAGTGGCCCCGCTTTGCTTTGTCTGGAATCGAATGGGTCTATCTGATGGATCCACCTACGCTGGAAGAAACGCCAATATGGGATGCTGCTGCGTACTCCGATTTCGCGGACGCTGACTGTTCGCTGCGACCGTACATGCACAGCAATGAAGATTTCAGTCGCATCCAGAACTATTCGGCTTTTAATGGTTGGGGTAGCAGAAAGGACATGTTGCTTGATAGTGCATTCAAAACGGCAGATGGTCCTGAAAGAGCAGCCATGTATGCGGAGTTGCAGAATATATACGTTGATGATTGTCCGAGTTTTCCAATTGTCCAGCCAGTAGGACGAAAGTTTCTCCAGTACTGGGTTAAAGGCTGGTACTACAACGCCATGTATCCATCGCAGTACTATTATCATATGTACAAGGAAGATGACTGTTGGGGCGATGTCACAGGACCATACGTTGGTGTTCCAGATGGCATGGGGGGCAACATGAGGGACATAGGCTACGTCGCAGGACACTTCGGAGCCAAAGCACCAGACCCAAGCGGAACACCACCATACGACCCTAAGTGGGCACC
>CAYHEV010000043.1:0-14653 GCA_964355725.1 uncultured Candidatus Bathyarchaeia archaeon
ATTATGGATATAGAATCAAAGCTTCGTCGCAAGGAGCTCAGACTGCGCGAATCCTGACTCACATGGAAAAGCTATTGGCAAAAACTCTCCCTTCGCTTGTTTTGGTGGAGGGTGACACAAACAGTGTATTGGCAACAGCTTTAGCGGCAGTCAAAATCGCGATACCGGTCGGCCATGTTGAAGCTGGGTTAAGAAGTTTTGACTTGCGCATGCCCGAAGAACACAACAGGCGCCTTACAGATCATATATCCACATATCTCTTTGCACCCACGGAAACAGCAGAAAACAACTTGAAAAAAGAAAATGTTTGGGGGAAAATCTACGTTACGGGGAACACCGTCATAGATGCCGTAGCGCAGCACTTACCAATCGCAGAAAAAAAAAAATCAAGAATACTGAAGACCATTCGATTCAAGAAATTCGCACTGGCAACTGCGCATAGAGCAGAAAACGTAGATAATGTTACAGTTCTTCGAAATTTCATTGAAACCTTTGCAGATGCACCCTTACCAGTTGTTTATCCAATGCATCCTCGCACAGAAAAAAGACTGAGACAGAACGGACTGTACACAAGAATAAAAGAAATGAAGAATTTGCTAGTTTTACCTCCACTTGGCTATCTGGACTTCTTGGTTCTCATGAAACATTGTGAAATTGTAATCACAGATTCAGGTGGCATACAAGAAGAAGCAACTGCACCGAACATCCGAAAACCCGTTTTGGTTATTCGCCTTTCAACCGAAAGGCCGGAAGCGGTCGAAGCTGGTTTTGCTCAAGTTGTTGGCGTAAGGAAAGAGGAAATGTTGAAAGCCCTGGAAACAACCTTAGAACATCCAAAGAAATTGCCAGCAAGCTCTCCTTATGGAGACGGGAATGCGGCTGAGAGAATCCTGAGTATAATAGCGAAGGATTTTGCTTAAGTAATTGTTAGGAGATGTAAGTAACTTTCTTATCTTCTTCTTTTCGAATTTCTTCTACCTGTGAAGCTCTTTTCTCTTCTATTTTTCTTAGTCGTGTAACCATTTTTTCAGCCTTAGAGATTTCCTCATCCAGCCCAGTCAAATCTAAATCGAGGCTCAGCATTGTCTGCAAGACTTCTAAAACACTTTTTGCAGCAACTGGATCTGGCAGATATCCTCGAGTCTCGCCGAGGAGGCAGAGTGCTCCGATTTTCCTGAAAGGAGCCAAACCCAAAATTAAGCCAGCAGTGCCCACAATAGGGTTTCCAGCTGGACTGATTGCAGCATTGGCGTTTGAAGCCACGTTCAGAAGCTCTTGGTTGGTGGCCGCCGCGATGACTTTTGGCTTGTCCTTTGCTTCCATCCGATAACCGCCTATCGTGATGACAGTTTTAACATGTTTTTGAACTGCAAACTCCAGTATACAATTGGAAATTTCGTATTGCCCCTCAATTGTCTGCGCTTGGCTATCACCTGTGAAAAATATAAGATCATTCTTATCCTTCTTGTCCTTCATGAAATAGAATGCTCCACGCAGAAGTCTCACTCCGCCTTTCTTGCCAACAATCACAAAATATGGAAAATGTGGAGAATAGAGATAGGCCAGCCTTTCAGCCTTCACTTTCTTGATCAAATAACGGACAGCAATCTTGCCAACGAGCCCCAAACCAGGGAGCCCCTCTACTAGAATAGGATCGTTCAATTCAACAGTCCCGATTTCTTTAATAAATGTCTCTTTCAATCAGTGGGACTCTCCCTCTTCAAAGCCATTCTATATCTAAGATACTTGTCGTCAGGAGAAAATTTAGGCGGATGCGGTGACCGAACATTTCCTCCACAATAGGGGCAAATATCAGTCTTCAAAGTGTATTTTACGCAGTCTTTGCACTTTCGTAGAAACCAGACCATTACTTATCCCTTCTAAACGAACCCTGTCCACCAGCCTTGATGACGTATGATACGACGTTTTGAGCAACTCGCTGGAAAACTTCTTCCGCCTGCTTGTAATTTTCCGCCATAACCGCGATGCTGTATCTTGGTGCAGCTACGACATAAAAACGAAGTTTTGCATCGCGAGTCTTTTCAGCTTTTCTGGAATTAGAAAAGGCTTCTTTAATGATTTTTACTCCATTTGGTTTCACACATCGAAGCTCAATTGTGCCTTTGACCTCAACCATTGGCAGACGTATCCTTTCAGTAGCGATTTGGGTGACAACATTTGCAAGCTCTTCAGCTATGCCTATGTTTGTTAGAACTTCTGCCCCTCCTCTTGCAGCCTTTTCAAAACCTTCGTATAGTCCATATTCTTTTTCCATAAGAGCGCCAGCTTTTTCGTTAACCTCTTCCAGCGGCAATCCAGTTTTCTCAGCAACGCTCTTTAGCAAAGTTTCGGCTTTTCTTTCTTTCTTCCATGACATGATTTTATCGATTTTTTCTCTGCGCGTAACTCTTCTAAGGGACATATCTATATGTCCTTTTTCCACATCTACCCGCAAGACCTTCAAAACTATTTTTTGTCCTTCACGGACAAAATCACGGATGTTTCGAATCCATGAAGAGGCTATCTCGGAAATGTGCAGTAGTCCCTTTTTGTCATACTCATCCAGATTTACATAGGCGCCATAGTCGGTGACCGTTTCTACAGTTGTTATTACCAAGTCGCCAGGTATAGGCCACTCTTGCTTTTTAGTAGCCATTGCGGTGCTCATCCTTATTCAAAAACTGCAACAATTTCGCCCTTTATTACTGCTTTTCCACCTGAAGGTGTGGCAAGTTCAATTCCACAAACATTACAGCTAACTTTGTTTACTGCGTGGGTGAAGATTACTTGCTCGTTTCCACATTTCAGGCATTTCACTCGAAGGAAGTTGCTCCTAGGTCTTGGTATTAGATTTTCCCACTCAGCCATAATCACACCTCAGTTTCATGCAATCACCAATTTTCTTAGCCGAATGCCGTCCTTATGTATTGTGTAACCGCAAACTTTACACTTCAACTTCAGAGTCTGTTTCTTGGTTGTTTTTGAAAATTCTCTCTGAAGAGGATACTTCTGTCCACCGTAGCCTTTCTTTTCTCGCTCATGGTGGCGTTCGCCTTTGGCCAAGGCTCTCCGCTTACCTGCTTTGTAAAGAGTTACCGCATGACTTTGATGTTTCTTACATCTTGGACAATATGTTTTAATTTCCTTTGGGGCATTCACTTCAAGCACTGCCGGCTTTCCATAAAGAAAACACACACACTCTTATACTTTTTCGCTATCTAATAGTAACCTGTTCTACTTCCTCTCGGTGGTCCGAATTGACGAGTATCACGATTGATTGGAGCACTGTCAAGCCTGTAGTTCAACTAGATTTGCATGTACAGGTATCAAGCAATGATTTTGACTTCTGCAACAAGTAGTCCACCGAAACGTTCTTCTCACCACTTGATTCTTTTATTGAACAATAGCAGCTCATTGAAAGATTCACGTCCTCATCTACTAATCATCATTGGAAATCGAGCTTTGTTAGACGAACCAGAGGACTGAAGATGAACATAGATGGTGAAGTAGACCCCTAGATTCGAATAAGACGTCCATGGTGATCTCCAACCCGATCATAGTATAGACAGTCAACTGTTTGTTATCTTTTCGGCCAAGCCCTGCTTGACAAGAATCTTCGCATTCTCTCTCGGCAAGGAGGCAATATCCTCAACTTTGAAAGGCCCATATGGTTTCATGTCTGCGCCCATTATTGCCGGAATATCCTTCAGAAAACGCAGGACTATTCTCTTGTTGCCTTGTTCAGCATCGACTATTAGACTGTTTCCATGAAGAACATTCTTGGCAAAGCTATGGTAAGTCTCAGTAACAGGCGTGACCCCTGAAAGAAGCTTCTCTTCTTCACTCGTTAAACCCTCTGCTGGAGGCTCTTCTCCTTTGGATACAACACGAATCAGCTTCCTGTAACGTGTCTCAATCAGTTCCACTGCCATGCGTTTCACGTTCTGCGTTTCCTTCTTGAGGAGGCTGGCTTTTGCAGTTCTTTTGTCAAGCATTCTACTCTCTTCCCTGAGCTTCTTGAGGTAGTTGGCGAGATCAGAGTAGAAGCTGGAAGAAAGCTTACCTAACTCATCCTTTTCAACTTCTTGCTTCCAAGCCAGATACAGTTCATTGTACATTCTTAGCTAAAACCTCTGCTCTGCCTTTGCAGATGAGAAGAAGAGCTGCAGCCGTCGGCAACTCAACCTTCTCACTTTTGTAGGGACCAAACTTTTTGTTTGCAAGCCTGAATTCAGGTGAACTTGAAACAAGGACAAGAGCGTTTCCGTTCTTGAAAGCCACGGCATCAACAAATGGATCAAACTCCTTGATGTCTAAAACTGAAAACTCCACCTTCAGCAGACCTGTCTTGCCGTGCAATGTGCTGGGCAACCTAATCAACCTGTGAATATCTGTTGTAACTACCGTATCTATCCTTGCCGATTGGAGACTTGCACAGTGTTTCACTATCCTGTCCCATGTTTGAGGCCCTATCCCCTTGGCTGGACCAAGATCACCTGTGTTGTTCCATTTTTCCAAAATTCCATCCCTATTCTTCACAATAGCGCGAATAATATTGCCCGTCAAGCCTGCTGCAACATAATCATCAACTGTGGCTTCAAGAAAGAAGCGATGTACACCTTGAGCAATTCGCTTGCTCCAGCCTAGGTTGCTTGAACCAAGCATCTCAGAGGCCCATACGCCTTCACGTCCTTTGACGCGCGACTCGAAAGAAGTGGCGCAAAGCCCTAATCCGGTGATGTAGTCGACGATTTCCTTGCGAGCAGCTGAATCAAGCGTTTCGATCGTGCTATTTAGGATGTGAACATGATAACCACGGTGTCCGGAGAAAAACAAACGGATCTCTTTGTCCAAGAACCCGAAATCTCCCATCAGGATCTCCAGTAACTTTATGGTTTCCTTTTTTGCCGATTCCAAACAAGTTTCACAGAGCCATGTGTTCACCTCAAACTTCTCACTATTGCAGACTGGACACTTTTCAGGCTCGACTCCTTTGCCAGTGTAACCACAAACACCGCAAGTCCAATCATCATGCACTTTGCCACAAGGCGTGACCAAGTGGTCGGCATCAATGTCAAAGATCAGATCTGCACCTAACCAGTTTTTCTTGTCCATTTCCTCTTCGGGAAATCCATAGTAAGCGCAGGAAACATAAGCATCTTTAGGAACAGAATCACGCAAGAACAAGTCCAGTTCGTCTCGAGCTCTGAAGCTTTTATGACGTAGCATCCAACCTTCAAAGGAAGCAAAACCAAATTCACGCTTTTCAATTGACGGCAAACTCCCGTTCAGAGAGAAAGCTCCTGCATAGTATTCTCGAAACTTGCTCTGCACAAAATTGGCTGATTTCACATTGACTCAAACTAGAATCTAGCCGAGCAATAAAAAACATTTCGCCTCCGAATATCGTAGGCTAACACCAATGGCTTGTTGGTCTTGTGGAGTGGAATACGAGTACTTATAGTCTGCAACGTTTTCGGTCTTATTGCGCGATATCTACTTCCTTCCTTTTCCGGAACTAACCCTTACATCCGCGCGTGCTCTTCCGTTCTTCTTGATGATTTCACGTGCTAGTGGATACCGAACGGCCCAAAGATTTTGGCAGGCAGTCCTCACAAACGATGCCGAATCGATGGTTGTAGAAACGCATCTCCATCCAGTCCACCAAAATTCAACATTCCGATCTCAACTCACTCCATAATCGTCTAATGCTATTCTTCTCTCAGAATTGAGTCATTTTCTGCCCTTCCCCTGCAACTCGATCAAATAGAATTTTTTCATGAATATCCCCAAGAAATTCCCCAAGACGTAGCTTCTCTTGTAGACCCATTTCAAAATGTTTCCCTTGACCTCGCGAAAGCTGCCAGTAGAGACCTCAATGTCTTTCAGTCCGGCTCTTCGCAAGATGTTGAAAAGGCTTCCCTCTCCCCAAGTATACAGATGCTCCCCGCACTCATCTCGGAAACTTAATGCAGGAACGACTATCATCACGCTAGCACTTGATGTTCTTGCCATCTCTCTGAGAGCAACAAGTGGCATCTCCAAGTGCTCTAAGAGATGATATGAGACAACTTCATCGAAAGAGTCTTCAGGAAAAGGCAGGTGATAGACGGAAGCGTAGACAAAATTCGGGATCTTCTTCATGGCGAGTCTTCGTCCGTCACGGTGTCGTTCAGAGCCTGGAAGATCAATGTTAACGTCACCTGTTGGAGCATTTCCACAGCCAACATCAAGTCTCATACTTATATCCACCGTGACGAGAGATACTGTTCATATACATCGCATAAAGTTTTCTGCCATACACATTCAAACTGAATAGAACATTGTAGGATGGAGTCAATTGAAGCCTCAATGCGAGGCTACTACGTATAAATATCACCTCCACAGAGTCGTTATCTAACTAGCAAGGACTGAAAGTCGAGTTGAAAGGTGACGCAGAGTACAATGCAGGACGATAGGCACAACATTGGCGTTGCAGTGAAGCTCATGCTTGTTCTCTCCTTTGTCATCCCCTTTGGCATATTATACTTCATCGAACCAGGGCTTTTCGAAAGAACATGGATAGGCAGGACGTTCTACCTCTTCTTTCTCTGGTTAGTAGTTCTTGAGATAGTAATTGATTGGAGCGAACTCGGTAGAAGCAGGATACAGAGAATGCGATCTGCTAGGGCAATCATGTTCATCATTTTTCTAACACTTCCTACACTTTACGTTGTCTTGGCCAACTACCAGTTAAATGCAGTTATAGGAAATCTAGCCGCTCAAAGTAATGTTGCGTGGCCAAATAATCTATTGATGCGGATTTCAATAGAATACTTGGTGTTTACCATACTATCTGCGTTCATAGTTCTGCTCGCTTATGGAACCAGAGGTCTTGGAGATTTCTCCGCCCCCATTCTCTTTCTGGGCAGTATCGGCGCATTGTACACAATGGACAATCTATACCCGGTAAGCACGTTAGGACCATTCCAATTCATCGTTTTCACAACAGCTTCACTTGCAGCAGGTTTTCTTGGCCTCGCGGGCTACCAAATAGCTTGGGCGAAACCGGTAGCAGGTATGCCAGCGTTCATGATTTCAGATTCACTGGGGAGAACAACCCCATACATTGCGATAGGTTGGCCTTGTGCAGGAATTGAGAGCTTGCTGATATACACTGTTGTGATGTTGTTGTTTCTTAAGAAAATGCCAATCTCCTGGGCGTACAAATTAGTCTATTTTGTCGCCGGTGCCTTCATGACGTATCTTCTCAATGGATTTAGAATCATGACAATCTTCATAATTTTCTTAAACGGAGGAGATTGGCAGACTTTTCACGACTACTATGGCATGTTGTACTCAGTCATCTGGATCACTCTGTACCCGCTGATAGTAATAGGAATTCAGGCCCTGTCCCGCAAGATCAGAAATAGGCAACCGGTCACAACAAAGGGGATCCCGCCTGTTGGTCCTTTGCTCTGATTGACCGAGTTGACGTTTCTAGCGGAATGCATGGCACCAGATGTGATCTCTACGCGTGACCGCATTTGTCAGTTGCCTGTTCATCTAGGACATTTCGTCGAGCAAGATATGACCGTGAATAGCTACACTGAACCCCAAACTCGCCATCACAAAGCTTTGGTTGGTGTCTCATACCCAATTCACACAGCGTAGATTTAATTGGACTCTGCTTGCGAGGATTGATCTGTTCATACGTTCAGTTTTCTATTTGCTCTTCAGTGTTATCATTCTAGAACACTTTGATACATTGCCTCATATCTACGTACGAGATGCCGCCAATCGTATTTCTCTGCTGCTTTTCTTGCCCTTTCGCCAAACTCGGTGACCTGGCAAGGGTCTTCTATTAGCTTCTTTGTGAAGGCGTATACGTCATTCTCTTCATTTATTAGGAAACCGGTGCGCCCGTGCTCTATGTAGTCATTTATTGGGTTGATGTTTGAAGCAATCACAGCTCTGCCTGAGGCCATGGCTTCGAGAACTGTTATTGCACCAGTCTCGGAGATCGACGGTATCAGCACTACGTCGCACATATTGTAGAAGTCAATCGGAGATGTGCTCAGGTCGCTATGATACTGGAAGTTTACGAATTTCTTGAGAGGGTCCATGACGGTCTTGGCATACTCTACGCTCTCTATGATGCCAGTGAAAATCACTCTTACCTTCTCTTCACGCAACAGCCTCTGCAGCGCAGAAACCGCTCGATGAATACCCTTAACGAAACAGAATCGACCCAGATAGCCGATTGTTATCCGTGCTCTCCTTTGCCCAATTGGCAATTTTGAGAATTTGTCAAAGTCTATTCCTGCAGGTATGATCCAAATCCTGTTTTCCTTAACACCTAGATTTACAAGAAGATGCTTCTCCAGATTTGAATACGTATAGACCGCATCTGCAATCCTGAAGGGATATGTCACAATCGTCCGGTAGAAAGGGATATTTCTAGCTTTGGAGTATGTAGCCTGTGACAAGTCTGATCTCGCGACAAGTTTGGCATTTTTGATCCTCTTCAAGGCAGCACCCACGAAGGATGAGTACGTATTGAATGTGTATGCATGAACTATGTCAAAGGAATGCAGAAACTGTCTAGATGGTAAGTATATGGGTGAGAGAGACTTTGAAAGCGGAGTTGGAATTCTCAGACTAGCCATGTGCATGATTTCCGCCTGATGGAATTTCCTTTCCCAATTCTTGAAGTCCGCCGCTCTAATGATTCTCCAATCTGAAGAAAATTTTGACGTGACTACTGTATTGTGATGCCCTCTGCATTCAAGGAATTCTACGAGTTTTGTTTGATCTCTATCGAACCTCGCATCGAATGAGTCGATGAGATGGAGGATTTTCATCAGGGTTCCTCAACAATCTGTGATTGTGCTTTGACGATTTTTGTCTGTCAACTCTTGTTTCCTTCAGTAATAAACGTTCAACTAACACTACTCCTGACTTTCGGCAATCAATTCATTGGTCTGGAGACGACTTGAACATTATCGATGTATGCTACGTTTCTGATGCCATCAAAGTCATAGTTCACGAATTGTAGAACAAAGGAAGCAGGCAAAGGTGAACTGAATAGCTGTTCCCACTTCGTGCTCAGATTGAAACTAAAGACACCTTGATGCCCGTCTAACGTTATCGCATTCGGATAACCATCATAGACACCTTTTGGAGTTGTGATAACCATTGATTGAGTGCTTTGCATGTCTGAAATCATCACTGCAAAAGTGTCGTTACCGCCAAAGCCCTCCGTTGCATCCAAGTAGAAGGACAGGGTTGTATCTGATTTGTCCGCCACAAAAACCTCTCTTTCCGTGATGTAGGCATACTTCAATTCCCATTGAGCCAACGTAGGCATTGTCTGCGCCGTTGTCCTCAAGCATCTTGAACCACCGTATCCATGGCTGTCCGTGATAGATATGTTTCCCAGACCAATTCCCAAAGAGTCATTCCGCCACCTGTTTTGACTCCAATTCATGTATTCAAAGTCGTCTAGGAATACAAAATCTGGATCGTGTTTTTCAAGTTTGAATAGATAGGCGTCGTTGACACATTTCACAAGTCTGAAGTTTGGATTGCCTAGAAACAGATCAGCGTTCCATTTGGGATTCCCATACATCCAATAGATGACATTAGCCCCCACAAAGATATGCGATATATTCCAAAATTGCATTAGTTGATAAGCAGCAGTATTCAGCGTATTGTTTTCTACTAAACCTACTAGCGTCTGGTAAGAGCTACTTAGGCCACTTCCCGTGTATGGGAAAACTACTCTATGATGCGAAATCGCGGGAATAAACAGTCCAGCTTCGTAGGGGTGAACCAAGACTACGGCATCTGGCGACAGATTATCCTTCATCCATATCATCAAATCATAGTCATCTTGAGTTGTTACTGCAAACATATTGTACGCGCCTGTGAGTGCCCCAGGATCAACCAAGAGTCTATAATACAGGAAAGGCGCAGTCACTGAAGACAAGAGCACAGTCACCAGAAGCATGGCTGCATAGGAGCCTTTTGCAAGAACTTTCGACAGTTGCTTTAGTTTATCTTTATGGTATAGCTCGTAGAGCTTCGCGTAGAAAACGACTATCAGAACGTTTATGGAAACGGAAAGAATTATGCCTTGATGCCCCCAAGATATGACGCCGAAATCCACGGACAGAATAGCAGGCAGGAATGAAATGAACGACAGCAGAGTTCCGGCAGCGAAAATGGCGGACGAAAATGCAAGTATAGGCTTTACATCTCTGTAGTTCTTTGTCTTCCAGAACAATATGCCAAGACTGACGAGAATCAGAACCATCACTACTCGAAGCAGAATGTAAGGAGACAGATTCTCAAAAGCCCATTGTAGTGCTTGACTGAAGTAGAGTTGCTGGTGTGTCCACCCTGCAAAGTCAGAGGGGATACCAATATTGTGACCTGGATACTGATAGAAGGCAATGAATCTGTACAGAAAAGTGCTCAATGGAAACAGACTGACACCGAAAACCAACGCAAATTCAAGTAAAGTATGACGTAGCCCACCACGCTTTCTGATGAAATAATAGGCGATAACCAAGAGAGCAATCATCACCAATGTCTGAAGATAAGAAATGATAATAGCACCAACATAGCCGAATAGCAGACCTAATATCACAAGCTCAACCAAGCTGTGATCAGCATGTGAAGAGGAAAGCGTATAGAGTAGACCCAAGCAGACGAGAAAGAAAGGAAAACCAACGAGAAAGGGATTGCCTCCCCAGACAATTGACAAAGGCCAGTTGGATATGAATGCGAAAACGAAAGCCAACCCCAAAGCATAGGCTCTGCCAGCGCAAAGTTTCTTTCCGAGGAAGTACGCGCCTATAACGGAAAGCGATTTGAAGAGAATCGTCACATAGAAAACAGCCTTAGGAACCTCCATGTTCAGCACATAAGAGGCATAGGCAAAAATGACGTGCGACGCCTGTGGATAAATAATTCCTTCTTCTACATACGGGCTTAGAGTGACAGGCACTTGACTATTCTCCAGAATAACCTGAACACTAAGTGAATGAAGAGATTCATCACGCGCACTACCAAACACAAGGTTGCTCGCTGAGATGACGTTGATACCGAGAAAAAGAGCAAAAATGGCAACAACAATCATGTAATCGCAGAGTATTTTCCTATTTTCTCTTGCGAGGACCTTGATTCTGCTCAGGCTCACGCATGAACTCAGTTTTTTGAAATTAACAACAAATGTGAGGATAGAACACACGACTGTGAGTCCGATCGCCGTGGTCCAGCTGAAAAGTCGAGAAGGTATCATGGCAATTGCGAAAAGCACCAAACCGCCTACATAGATGTCAAGTATGCAGATTTGAAGAAAATCTAAGTCCAAAAAAAGCTTGAACTTGCGGGACAGAAAGAATCTAAAAGGTTCGCCGATCACGGCAAGAAGGAACACCAATGCAATCATTTCCGGCACCAGTGCAAATAGCGACAGCATACGACTTCTCACCGTGGTCCTATCCAATAGATGGCATTGGGTGATTAATATTTTTGCATAGAAGACTGTCTTCTATGATTCACAGAAGACACTTTTTTCGGACCATTCTTATCCATATATGTATGCGCTGTCGATAGCGTCGCGCGCTGAGGAGAACCAATACTCCAACTCGGTCTCAAGATGCCTTCTCATGTTGCAGATCAATTTGGTCGTTTCATTATTTCCATCACATGGATGTTTGCATAGTCATTCAAGCCCAAATGGTGCAATATGTTGCAGACTATGTTGTCAAAAAGGTCAACTAGTCTGGTTGAAGGAATACATTGATACACCCTGATAGGGAAAGCTGCTCCGATCTTTATCTTGAAATGCCGATAGTTACCCCTCAAGCTAGCATGCACATGCCTGATCATTATTTCAGAAACGTGACCAACGTCAGGAACCAAGTGATCCGCAAATCTCTTCAAGGGTCCGATTTTGCTGATGACTTCATAAAGGTACGTATGACCGGGAAAGGATATAACCAGAAACCTTTTTCCAGCTCTCATGAGCTCGCACACAGAGCGAGAATAATCATATACATGTTCAAGCACTTCAGAACAGAGCACGACATCAACAGAGTTCTTCCTGAATGGCAAATTTGCGATGTCACATACAACAAAGTCAGCATTCAATGCTTTACAGTTCATCTTCGCTTTCTTCACATAGGCGCTTGCTATATCGGCACCAATGCAGTAGGTCTCATTGTGATTTGATGCCACATATCTTACGTAAAAGCCCTCTGCGCAGCCTATGTCTGCAAAAACTGATATTCTATGGTTCTGGAATATCTCTAGAAGAAAAGAGATTATATAGGATAGTCTTTTTCGATGCCACCATAGTTCATGTTTGTCCCCTCTCAGGTACATAATCTCTTGATGCGACACCTGTTTTGCTTCTTTTTCATAGTACTCTTTCAGAGATGCCTTGTCAGATACATACATTATCGTCATGAACCTCCGTTTTCTTGGACGAACTAGTCGAGTCAATCATACTAATTCTCTACTAGTCTATCATAGATTGTGACAATCTTGCCAAAATAGTCTTGCCAATCAAGAAAGGCATCGGGGATTGCCGAGGCATCTTGAACGTGTCTCATTCCGGCTTTTGACATTGCATCCGCGATATCCTTCGGATTTAGAGTGTTTACTCCTTCTACGAATCCAGCACGGACCAGATGTTCCATAGCCCCGAAGTTCAAAGCAACTACGGGAACTTTGGTCAACAATGCATCATATACACTTCTACTGAAACTTTCCAGATGAGAAAGAAGAATGAAAACGCTTGCCTTTGCATATTCACTTAGCAGTTGATCTCTAGTCAGATCGTGCATCCATTCTACCTGGGAAGCTACCCCTAGTCTCTTAGCTATGTTGACCAATGAACTAAGCTGAGGACCCTTGCCCACTATGACGAGCTTGAAATCCTGATCCGTTTTTTTTGTCAGCAATGCAAAGCCTTCAATGATCTTGTCCACATTCTTGTAGCCTGTTAAGGATCCAACATACAGTATTCTTCTCAGCTTTGTAGATTCATGTTTTACTCGTTTTGCCTCGGCTACATCAACGCCTTCAGGAATCAGAACAACGTTTTTGCATCTCGAGAAATCTTCCTCAAGTATCTTTCTTTCGTAGTCGGAATTCGCTATTACAATGTCTGTGTATGGTAAGACCAGATCGTTGACTATTCGTTTGTACGCCTTCAGCAGAGAATGACGAAATGGAGACTGGCCGAAGCGATGATAGTGAGGTTGCAGCACCAGTTTCTGTCTTTTCTGCTTGAACAGCGTTACGAGAAGAGGTGTGAGTATGTGTATGTTGTGAACGTGGATTACATCTGCCTTCTCTCGACGCAGAGATGTCATGAATCTCGGTTCTGGAAGGTAGAGAGGATCACCGACTATAGGCGTGAAACGTTTGACTAGTACTCCTCTGATCTTCTCTAGAGACAGCAAATCCTCAGTCAGATCAACTGAATATACAGTAACCTTTGCATTGTCTGAAACAAGATTCTCACTTATCTTCTGTACGACAGTCTCTACGCCGCCAATGTTAGGAACGTAGCGTGGAGTAACTTGTATCACGTGCATAGTATTGACCCGCTGAAACGAGGTTTCCACATTGACTAATCAGCTTTTGGTGCTTGTTATTGGCTCCCATGCATACGGGATTGATCCCTTTCTAGCTTCGATTCGTGCCATGAAATACGCAATCATTTCCAGAAACGTGCCCAAAAACATGTACGTGATCTCGGTTGGGTTCAGCCGGGAGACCGATCGCAGAATGTTGGTGAAGCTTGAGGTGGAAACCTTGAAACCTGTTTCACTTTGAACTTGCATGTGCCCGATCCATATCCGCTTTCTCTGCCTTAGTAGGTCGATGATGTTCGTGGGGCATCTTATGTAAACGACGGCATGGGGAATGTAGCGTATGCTACGTCCTTGACGTCGAATCGACAGCTCGATGTAGGGTTCATCTGTGGCAACACGTTCAGGAACATCTCGAAGACAGGAGGAGTTTATCGCGCACAGTTCGCCGGACAGTTTAGGATTCTGGCGTAAGGAGATTATGTGGTGTAGGCGCCATATGACATTCACGATGCCTCTGCAGATGCCTCTTGAATCTTCAACAGGAACTGGTTGAGCAAAGACTCCACCACTATTACTGCTTGTGAGTTCAGAAACCAATTTGCTTATGCTTCCGCGTCTTGGCACTGCATCTGCATTGACTAGAACGAGCACGTCGGCAGTTTCGCGGCTTTTCTTGAAGATCTTGTTGAGAGCTTTGGCTTTTCCTTGACGTTCCTCTTCAATTATCAGCTCAATTCGGGGGTCTTTTCTTTGGAATTCTCCGACTATCTGAGAGGTTTGGTCTGTGCATCCGGAACAGACGACCATGATTCTGTTGTTTTCAGTCATGTTCTTATCTGAGGTGAGCACGGAGAGCAAGTTTCCGATGTTTCTCTCTTCGTTGTATGCGCATATGCCAACTAACACCCGCGGTGAATGCATTGAGTTTACCAGCATTCTTTATCAATGAATGTTGAAATAACTCTTGTGCTTGATTCTTACAGCTCGAAATAGTGGCAAGTAGCAGAGTTTTGTGACGTATAGATTCACAAGATCGGAACAGTAGATCACGTATCTCT
>CAYHEV010000044.1:0-14354 GCA_964355725.1 uncultured Candidatus Bathyarchaeia archaeon
CGTGCCAATCTCTGAATGGTCTAGAGCGAGCAAAATAGTCGGGTGAACTGTCGACACCAAGAACTAGACTGGTGCCCATAGGACACTTCTTTTGAAGTTTATTAAGAGCGTCGTTATCGCCCTCAGCGGCCTCTCTGATCAATGTCATAATGTCCACTGCCTCTGGCTCTCACCAGGTAAATCAGAGAGCATATTTATCGTTGATGTTTCCTTACGCTTGGTAAGCAGAAAAAAGAGGGGTTACGGGGAGACGTCTCCACAGCGGTCTGAGTCCAAGCCATACGACGACCCCACAGGAATAGACGAGGACCCCCAGGGCGACATTATTTCCTCTTTCTGAAGAGTTTAACGTTTTCCATTTCTGTCACGTATTCGAAACCTGCTTCTATGAGTTACATTGCTTCAGTCAGCGTCTCTGCGACTTTGGATATGTGACTGTCGTCTTGGAAGCTTATTAGCTGAGTATAGACTAGCGTGTTCTTGATAAATGGAGCGCTTCAAGAGATCTGATTCCGTCTTCTGTTCCATTTCACACGAGTCTTTGACTTTCGTCTTCCTTCGGAGATTTCGACTGAAACACAACATTCCATAACTCGTCAATCTTCTTCCTATCTTCATAAGCCCATAACGCTAATAGAACACCGCAGAATTCTACCAACATGCTGAACAGAAGAATCATTCTTTCCCATTCTGATAGTAGGAGCCAATGATTTGCATTGACTAGCGCGATTACTTCAACCAACTCAAACACGAAAGAAGCAACAAAAACTGCAGCCACAAGCATTCTGATTCTGACTGACAACACGCTCACCGATCCACTGCATAAACCCAGACGGATATTGTCTCATTCTTTATATAAATCGCGTTATGAAAAATGGGAAAGTTGTAGAGGAAATCTCCACTGTGAGTGAGGTTCAAGTTCCAGCTTTAGCGCCAACAAAATAGGCAAAGCTGTAATATTGAATGTAGCAACTTCGGACAGACAGCATCCTAATAACGTGCTAACTTCTATTCATGCCAGCAGCAAAACAAAAAACCAGCGGAAGTACAAAACAATGTATCCTCAGTGGCATCTACTTGTTAGCTTGGCAGTAGCGACGGCTTCTCTGCCTTTCAATCAAAACATCCCACTGTTCGGAGTGACTGTTTTCGGTTATGACATTGCAGTTTTTGTTTTGTGCCTATTTGTTGGCTTCATAGTGGATGTCGATCATTTAGTCGATTTTCGCTTGAATAGAGGTCGCTGGTTCAGAAGTGCAAAGAACGCGTACCTGGAAGGCAGATGGTTTGTAGTATTCCATGGAATTGAAACAGCTATTGCCTCCTCTGCACTCTCAGTAATATTTCCGTTCCTGATGTTTCCTACAGCCTGCTATGTCTGTCACTTGATAATGGACATCTACGCAAATGGAGTGCCACTTCAAGCCTATTTCTACGCAGTCCGATTTGGAAAAATTCTGATCCAAAAGCGCGAATAGCCCGCGTCAATTCTGGCAAAACAGCACCATAGACATAGATTTCTTCAGTACATACTAAATCGAAGACTCTCCCACGAGCCACAAAAATCGCGGCAACAAAACCTCATTTGCTTAATACTTCATGCTCTTCAGGAAACATAACTGCCAAGCTCAGCTTGCTTCTGTCATCGGCGACTTGAGTTCGATACGTTTCATTTTGGGATCCTATCCAGAACAAGCACCAGCCAATTATCCAAAGGAAGACCGTGACAGGCATCAGTACCAAGACCACCACAGGATTGCGCCTATGCGTCACTCCATGGAATCTCAAGGTAATGCCTATTTGGTTTTCCGCACGATTGAGTAATAATCCTTCCTATCGCCAAAATATGTTGTCAACTGTTCAAAAGGACTCGACTTTCTTGTCTTTTTGAAATCAAATTCGAAAAAAGGAAATACTCACTTCTCTTAAATAGCATTTTAGATCGAAATACTTTCAGCCGAATGTGCGCCGTTCCACTTCAAAACGCTCAGATTTGCCTCGTTACAGATTCGCGGAATCATTTAACAGTGATTATCATCCTTCCGAAACAACTCTCCTTTGCAAATGGTAACAAGTTGTGACTTCTTTCTGTGTGTTCGGCATGTGCGTCGATATTTATAGCCTCTTTAGCGTTAGGGGCTGTTTGAGGTGAGAAAAATGCAAAAAGAACTCGAAACATCAAGAAGGTTAGCAGAGTACGAGCGCCTATGCGCCGTTGCCCGTGCAATGCTTCACTCCTAAACCTCTCCTTCTTTTTCTTCATGAAGCTTGCCACATAAAACTTTCTTCTATAATCTAATCTGAAAAAAGCTTGATACAACTTGTTGTTTAACACAAGTTTACGAATACCAAGGGAATTGCGGAACGAAGACAATTCTGAATGCAAGCTCCAACTGTGATGTGTCTCGCATGCGTCCAATATTGACTTTGAATCCAGCAGGTTAATATGCAACGTTCTCCATTCTGATGGAGCAAGCAAGATTTTTGCCTATGAACTCGTGGAACCGGAGTATTCCGCTTTTACTTTTGGCATATCTGCTAGGAAGCAATTCGAGGTGATAAACATGCAGAATGTAAAGGAAACACAAGAACGAATAAGACGAATCGAAAACTGGAAGTACAAGGCTATGGTACACGAAATACCATACTCGTAAATTTCCTATCTTTTTCTATTTGTTTGAGACGCACTTCTAATGAGCAATCGCTAATCAAGTGGGACGAAGCCCCCAGCAAAGATGCTTTGACAGTTGGAGTCACTCTGACACTCGCAAGTCTGCTTTGTAAGAAATTTCTTTCAACAATCTTATTCCTTGAGGTGTGCAGTGTTTAGCTAGAGCATTTTGGAACTAGCAGAGATCATCAGGTTTTCTCAATGGACTGCGCCATTAATGTCGAAAAATCCCATAATGGCTTCGACGTTTCAATTTCCTCATATGTAGTTTCAACTAGAACCTGCAAAGATCTACGGCATCGATTTTCCGATTGAATATCATTCGTTCATTCTAGTCTTTTTACTATGTGGTATCCGAATTTCGTTTTGACCATAGCTGAGATTTGTCCTTTCTGAAGTGCGAAGGCAACCGTTTCGAACTCTTTAACCATCTTCCCTCTTGTGAAGGTTCCGAGGTCTCCCCCGCGTTTCCCAGACGGGCAAAGTGAAACTTGCTGAGCTATGTTTGCGAATTTTTCGCCTTTGTTTAAGCGATCTAGGACTGCTTTGGCTTCCTGTTCGGTTTTTACCAGAATATGCGCACAATGAACTTTATCAGGCATAACCAATAATCATTTAGGACTTCTTATAACATTTCCGTCAAACATGATGATTTGAGGCATCACAGGTGTTCATGTTTAAAAATTAATTAGTGGGTAGAGTCTTCTACCAATGTGTCTGCTGCGTGGAAGCATGAAAGGTAAAGTTATCGTATTGATGGGTTCAGAACGTGACGCCGAGTTTTGCCGAGAAATCGCCAAACACCTAAAATCATTAGACGTTGAGTGCGAGTTTCGCGTTGCCTCTGCCCACAAGACTCCTGACAAGGTTTTGGAAATTCTGAAGACCTATGAAAAAGAAAGAATCGTTTATGTCACGGTGGCAGGTAGATCAAATGCTCTAAGCGCCTTCGTCGACGCAAACACTGCAAAACCCGTTATTGCTTGTCCACCTTATTCAGAAAAGTTCGGTGGAACAGACATTTACTCGTCACTTAGAGTACCAAGCGGAATCGGCTCAGTTCTAACCATCGAACCTGAAGGCGCAGCGATCGCTGCAGCTAAAATCTTCGCTCTCGAAGACCAAGAATTGGGAAAACACGTAAGAGATTATCAACTGTCGAAGAAAAAGGAAATTGAAAAAGCCGATGAAAACATAAAAAAGTTGAAGTAGGGCAAACCATGGGCAGCGTAAAAGACCTAGAAATAACGAAGAAGCCAACGAGCAAAGACATGGGTGTTGGAAGATTCCGCTTTTCTGATCGTTACTCCGTTTTTGATTGGGGCGAAATGCCAGATCTCATCGAAGGAAAGGGTGCATCTCTGTGCCTCATGGGAGCGTACTGTTTTGAAAAACTTGAACAAATCGGCATTAGAACACATTACAGAGGATTAGTTGACAAAAACGGGAAAGTTGTGAATTTTGACGAGGTAAGGCAGCCTCTAAACGTCATGGAAATCAACCTAGTAAACGTGTACAGACCTGAAGCTCTGACACAATGCGGTAAACTTGCGTATGATTATAGCATGTTCACGCCGAAGCTGAAGAATTGTCTGATTCCACTTGAGATAATATACAGAAACGGACTGCCTGAAGGTTCATCTGTCTTTAAACGCCTTGAACAAGGATTGATTACGGTTAAAGACTTGGGCTTAGACCATTATCCAAAGGCAGGAGAGGAACTTTCGAAGCCCATCTTTGACGTGAGCACGAAGCTTGAAGAAAAGGACAGATACGTCACTTGGAAGGAAGCACAGAAGATTGCTGGCCTAACAGACAGCGAAGTTGATGAAGTCAAGGCTTTATTGTCGAAAGTCGATGAGACGATATCAGAGTTGGCTTCGAAGACTGGTTTAGTGAACGAAGATGGAAAGACAGAGTTGGCTTTTGACAGTGAGAGAAAGCTTATGGTTGTTGACGTGGTAGGCACGCTTGACGAATGCAGATTCACTTACAATGGATTACACATAAGCAAGGAAATAGCCAGACAGTTTTACAGAAAAACACGATGGTACAATGATGTGGAAGAAGCGAAGAAAACGTCTGAAGCAAAAGGAATCAAACTCTGGAAAGCAATTTGCCGCTCACAACCGCCGAAACTGGACCCACAGCTTAGGACAATCATAAGTGAAATGTACATGGCTGTGGCAAATGACGTGACAAACCGTAAGCTATTTGACGTTCCGCACCTCGCGGAAATAATCAAAAAGTACCAGAAATATGAGGCTGATAAAAATGATTAGCAACACTATTAAAGATATGATTTCAGAGTACGAGACCTGCAAAGTTAGAGTAGGTGTTTTGGGTTCGCATTCAGCCCTTGAAATTGCTCATGGAGCGAAACAGGAAGGATTTGAGACTGTAGTTTTATGCCAAAAAGGCAGAGAGAAAACGTACACAAAATACTACAGAAACCTCTTCGATCACATCATGCTCCTAGACAAATTCGCCGACATAGTCGAAGAAGAACACTTACAAAAACTCATGGACTTATGCCCGATATTCGTGCCCAACCGCTCATTCTCAGTCTACCTAGGCTACAAGAACATTGAAGAAAAATTCAGCGTCCCCATAATGGGAAACAGACATATGCTCAAAACTGAAGAGCGCGACATGCCCAAGAACCAGTACTACTTACTTACGAAAGCAGAGATACCCACACCTAAGACCTTCAAGTCACCCAACGAAATAGACCGCTTGGCAATCGTTAAGGTTCCGGAAAAGGAAAGGAAAATAGAGAGAGCCTTCTTCTACGCTTCATCACCGCAAGAGTTCAACAGGAAAGCTGAGGAACGCATAAACAAAGGAATAATCAGCAGAGCAGACCTAGAAAAGGCCGTCATAGAAGAATACGTAATCGGAGCCAAGTTCAACGCCAACTTTTTCTGGTCACCCCTAACCGACGAACTTGACCTCTTAGGGTTCGACAAAAGAATCCAAACAGACCTAGACGGCGTGCTAGATTTGCCAGCCGCTGAACAGTTGGAGCTAGGCATATCAACTCAAAACGTTGAGATCGGACATTTGGGCGTAACCATGCGAGAAAGCCAAATAGAGAGAATCCTTGAATATGGCGAGCGTTTCGTGAACGTTTGCAAGCAAGAGTATCCGCCTGGAATGATAGGCCTATTCGCCTTGCAGGGAGCAGTTGCTAAGAATATGGAGTTCTACGTCTTCGATGTCAGTCCACGCGTTCCAGGTTGCCCATGTGTGGAACCCACGTCACCATACATGAAATACAAGTACGGCATAGAAGTCGGTCCGGGAAGAAGAGTTGCCATGGAGATAAAACGCGCAATCAAGGAAGGCAGACTTGGAGAAATCGTAACATGATAATCCCCGCAGACGTAGGCAAAATATTAGATGAGTACGACTTGGACAATCTGACAATAGGAACACTGGGTTCACATTCTGCTCTCAATATTTTCAAGGGAGCCAAACAAGAAGGGTTCAAAACCCTAAGCATATGCAAGAAAAGCGATGCGATAATCTACGAGAAATTTCCATTGGCAGACGAAATGATCTTCGTGAAAGACTTCAAGGAAATACTGAATGACGACCTCCAAGAAAAACTGAGAAAACTAAACACTGTCCTAATTCCTCACGGATCTTTCACAGCCTATCTCAACACAGAACAGCTAACCAACAGTCTTTATGTACCGATGTTTGGAAACAGGCAACTACTACACTGGGAAGCCAACCGCAAAGAACAAGAAGAATGGCTGCGCAACGCTGGGCTCAAACTACCTAGAACTTTTGAGAGACCAGAACAGATCGATAGACTTGTGATAGCGAAGCTCCCGGGAGCGAAAGGCGGAAAAGGATATTTCCTGTCGAACTCTCCTGAATCCTTCCGCAAAAAAGTTAAAAACATGGTTGGTCGAGGTCTCCTCAGCAAAGAAGACGTAAACAGAATCCACCTGCAGGAATACGCTTTAGGCTTGAACGTTTATCCACATTATTTCTCTTCAATAGTACACGATGAAGTGGAATTTCTGGGCGTTGACAGACGCTACGAATCCGCCGTCGACGCCATAGGAAGAATTCCGGCAAGCGAACAGCTTGAGATTGGAGTAAGTCCAACGTACACGATAGTGGGTAATATTCCGATTACCCTTCGAGAATCGCTTCTTCCTGAGCTGATGAGAATGGGCGACAGCGTCATGAAAACGGCCAAGGAATTGGCTCCGCCGGGGATAATTGGCCCATTTTGCTTGGAAACCGTGATAACTGATAATTTGGAAATCTACACTTTCGAAATCTCTGCCAGAATCGTTGCAGGAACTAATGTAGGCATCGGCGTTTCGCCATACGCATATTTGAAGTACGGTGAAGACATGTACATGGGCAGAAGAATAGCGCTGGAAATAAGAGAAGCATTGAAACAAGGGAAAATCCGCAAGATTTTCGCCTGAGACTACTTTTCTTATAGACGCTTGTTCTATCCTGTTTTTACATATCTGATTATAAGACACGGAAAAGCTTTTTTCATTTGGGAGAGAGGAGAAGGGAGAATGGCAGAGGATTACCGCTGGCTGTTCGTCGATTCCATTCCGTTATTGTATGACAAGAAAAGAGTTGCAAAGCAGCTTCAAGTGGAGACGTGGCTCGACCTAGCTCAAGTCATGAAAGAACTGGGCATCGAAAAAGCAGAAGCAAACAAACCAAACTCGCACTCATCACTAGATTATATCATTTAAAGCCCGCAAGCTTCCAAAATTCTTTCAAAATGCTCACGAGTTCGCTCATGCTTATAGCTCCTCAAAGTCTCAACGATTGCCTCACTATCCTCTTTGCCGAGCGTGCCAGCTAGTTTTTCAACGACTTCACCACTGATAAACAAGTACTGACAAATCGCTGTCACATTTGAAGGTCTACGATTCACGCTGGCCGTCTCAAAATCCACGATGAAAGGCTTACCTCTCTTATCGATGATAATATGCTTCGGAGCATGACTTATTTCTCCATGATCCAAGCCCGCTTCATCCAGTCGCCAGCACTGTTCCAAGACATCACGCAAAACCATCGTCATCTTGACTTTTCCTCTGCGTCTTTCAAGCCATATGGGAAGCAAACAACCATCAACGAATTGCATTAGAAGAAAATTGTTGCTCACATCCAAGAGTTTCGGTCCTACACATGCTAGATTCGCTTTTTCAAGCATTTCTGCTTCATGCTGCATCCTCAAACGGTCAGCATCAACTCTCCGAATTTTCAAAGCCACGGTCTTACCGTTTCTGCAAGCCAGCACCACTATCCCGACACATCCTTTACCCAAAACAGGCACGTTAAAAGCCAGTTTATCACCAGTGAAATTCAGAGCGCTAACGCCTAGTTTTTGCAGTTCCCTCAAACGTTTTCTCAGTTCTGTCTTGCTGGGTTTGGGATAGCATATTATTGAGGCGTAGGGTTCTTCGCCGAGCTTTTCAATGAATATCGAAGCCGTACTCTCCAAAGTCTAATCCTCTAGTCGTATTGACTGCTGCACACTAAAATATGCGCATGTACATCATAATTTAATAGCATCTGATTATTAACGAAATCTATCCAGAATAGGGCTGAGAAATGCCAAGATTCAGACAAACTACCGAAATACTCAAACTGATGAGCAAAAAAGAAAATGTCCGCAACATTGGAATAGTTGCCCACATAGACCATGGAAAGACAACGATGACTGACTCGCTGCTTATCGAAGCTGGACTGTTGCCACCGCAAATAGCAGGCTCCGCCAGAGTGTTGGACTACTTGGAAGAAGAACAAAAACGCGGTATCACAATCAAAACCGCTAACATCTCACTACTGCACGAAATGGACGGAAGCCACTACGTAATCAACTTGGTTGACACTCCTGGACACGTTGATTTTACAGGTAAAGTAACGCGGGCATTGCGTTCCATAGACGGCGCAGTCGTCGTCGTAGACGCAGTCGAAGAGATAATGGCTCAGACAGAAACTGTCACTCGTCAAGCTTTGGAAGAAAGAGTAAAGCCGGTTCTTTTCATAAACAAGGTTGACCGACTCATAAACGAGATGAAGCTTAGTGCTGATGAAATTCAAAACAAGTTTACTCGCATAATCAGCGACTTCAACAATCTAGTCGAGGTCTATGGTGAGGAGTTTAAGGATCAATGGAAAGTTGACATCTTGAAGGAAACTGTTGTCTTCGGCTCGGCTCTCCACAGATGGGGTTTCACGCTTAACGTCTCACAGCAGAAAAGAATAAAGTTCAGCCATATCGTCGACGCCTACAAAAAAGGCAGACATCAAACACTGCCCAAACTGCTTCCGCTGTACAAGGCAATATTGGATATGACTGTCAAAAATATTCCAAATCCCATTGAAGCTCAGAAGTACCGTGTGCCAAGAATCTGGAAAGGAAGCGTGCAATCAGAGTTAGGCCGAGCAATGCTGAACTGCGAGGATAAAGGACCGACTGCAATGTGCATTACGAACACTCAAATAGACACCAAAGAGGGCTTGATCGCAGTTGGCAGACTTTTTTCAGGCTCAGTGAAAGAAGGAGACCGCATATACCTTGTTAGTGAAGGAAAAGAATACAGTGTACAGCAAGTCGCTATGTACATGGGAATTTTCAGAGAAAATGTAAACCAAATCACTGCTGGAAACATAGCGGCTTTATCCGGATTGAGCTCGGCGAAGGCAGGTGAAACACTCGTTGACGCTCCACATAAGGCAGCTATGGTCCCCTTTGAACCGATAAGATACGTTTCGGAACCTGTCATGACTGTAGTCGTCGAACCTAAAAACCCCAAAGACTTACCAGAACTTGTCGAAACCATGAACAGACTTTCAATTGAAGACCCAAACTTAGTTACTGCCTTTAGCAAAGAAACAGGTGAATATTTGCTAAGCGGAATGGGTGAACTTCACCTAGAAATCGCCATCAAATCCTTAAGAGACTACGGCGGCGGAATTGACCTTACAACTTCTGATCCGACAGTTGAACACAGAGAAACAATTTCAAAGAAAGGAATCGTAGCCGTGTCAAAAACTGCTGACAAGTGCAACACGTTTTGGGTGCAAGTGGAACCACTGGAAAAGAAGATCATAGATTTGATTGAGAAAGGTGAGTTTGCCGAGAAGGCGAAAAATGTTTGGGCTGTTAATGAACATAGAAACATACTCTTGGACTTGACTGGAAAAACCAATCAGCTTTCAGAAGTAAAAGATGACATCATTTCAGGCTTCAATTGGGCATGCAGAACTGGACCTTTATGCGAGCAACCATTAAGAGACATAAAAGTCAAACTGATGAACGCCGAGATATCTCCTAACACTAATGAGCATGAACCAACCCAAATTATGCGGGCTGTAAGCAGAACAGTTTTCGGATCTTTCCTAACGGCCAAACCACTGCTTCTTGAACCAATCTACAAGATTGAAATCTCCGTTCCAACTCGACTTATGGGTGAATGCTCAAAGATTCTAACTCGAAGAAACGGCAAGATATTGAACGCTGAACAGAAAAGTACGTTGACCACAATTGAAGGGTATATTCCAGTCGCAAACACTCTCGGTTTATCCGCGCAGATGCGTTCATCAACTTCCGGTCACGCTTTTTGGCAATGCACCTTTGATCACTGGGAAAAAATGCCTGAAAACGCCGCGTCTCAACTTATCAAACAAATTCGCAAGAAAAAGGGATTGCCTGAGGAAATTCCCAAACCAGACAAGTTCGCAGATGAAGCCTAAACAACGAAAAAAGCAAAGGGCATAAATGACCATTCCGTTTCTTAAGAGAAAGGGACATACTTGGAAATTCATCTAGACGACTCGTTTCCATTCAAGTTGGATTTCACACTTTGTTGTGGACAATCTTTCAGATGGGACAAGCGAGGAGACCGGTGGTACGGTGTCGTCAGAGACAAGGCCTTCAAAATACGCCAAACAGCAGACATACTAGAATTTGAAAACGCAGATGTTACTTTTGTCAAGACTTATTTCGGGTTAAATGATGATTTGCCAGAGATTTTTTCACAGATTGGAAAGGATAAACAGGTCAAACGTGCCGTTGAAATGTTTGAGGGATTACGTATTCTCCGTCAAGACCCGTGGGAATGCCTGATCTCATACATATGTGCAACGTACAAGAGTATTGCAGCGATAAAACGTATGTTGCTAAATCTGTCCCAAAAGATTGGCGAAGAAATCAGACTCGACGGTCAGAGTTTCTACACGTTTCCAACACCGGAAAAGCTGGCAAAAGCCACAATTAAAGAGTTAACTGAATGTGGCCTCGGCTACAGAGCTAGATATGTTTCTGAAACAGCAAAGATGGTTTACGAGAGCGAATTTGATTTTGACCACTTGAAGAAAGTAACATCTGATGAAGCCAAGCGAGAACTGCTTGATTTCCCCGGCGTGGGACCAAAAGTAGCGGATTGCATTTTGCTTTTCTCTCTTGAAAAGCTTGAAGCATTCCCCCTCGATGTGTGGATGAGACGTGTTGTTCTAAAATACTATGCCAGTCATTTCCCAAGCGAGTTTATCGAGAGAATTTCAGGTGAAGAATCGCTTTCGAAATCAGAATATGAGAAGCTGAGTCAGTTTGGCCGGAAATACTTTGGCGAATATGCAGGCTATGCTCAGGAATATCTGTATCATTATGAAAGGATGCAGCGTTAGCTTCGCCCAAGTCTTTTCTTGACTTCTTCCTTAAGCTTGTCCTTGGAAACAAGTCTGCCTCTAACTAATACTTCATTGTCAATGACTATGGTCGGTGCGCCACTAATATCATAACCTAACCCTTCCCTCAAGCCTTCTCGAGTGGCCATGTTTATTTCTCGATAAAGAACGCCAAGTTCCTGCGCAACTTCAGAAACAATGGTCTTAGCCACAGGACATGTAGGGCAACTGGGCAAAGTGAAAACCTTCAACTCCATGTAGGTCATCTCCCCAAACCAGACTCTAGCGTTGAACAGACTTTTAAAATCTTTCACGGGATAGCTTAAATGCAGAAAACGTTTAAATCAAATCTGAAAATACCATAATGAAGAGACATAGAACAAAGAGGGCCCGTAGCTCAGCCCGGTTGGAGCGCCAGGCTCATAACCTGTTGGTCGGGTGTTCAAATCGCCCCGGGCCCACCAGAATCCTTCATGCTTTCAATTTTGAGGCTAGGTTTGCAACTCTCTTTCCAAGTTCCCTGCAACTTTCGAGTTCTTCTTTCTTTGGATCTTCCACGGCAGCCGCGCCATAATGCTTGTCGTCATGTCTACCTTGGACAATCATGCCGTGAACCAACATGGTTTGCAGTATAGACAGCAGTGTGGTTTCTGCGCCTGAGGCCGTGCCGCCAGAGCTTGTGAAAGCTGCACCAACTTTTCCATTTAGCTTTCCGTGAATCCTAGCAGAACTGTCGATAAGGTCTTTGAGTTTAGCAGACATTTGTCCATAATATGTTGGTGAACCCATTATGATTCCGTCAGCATTAAGCAGATCTTCTAGAGTTGTTTTGTCCGTCTTTTTCACGCTCACTTCTGCACACTTTGCCTGCTTAGCGCCTTCAGCAATGGCAAACGCCATTTTTTCAGTGTTTCCAGTTTGAGAATCGTAGACTATCAAAATCTTCGCCATTTCAATCATGCTCTAATAGCAGTTTTTATGGAAATTTGAATTTTATTAAGTGTTCGGTGCGTTTTCGCTTATGATTTGGGATATAGAAGATTTTTCCACAAGCTATAAGAAGCCTAAAATGTATAGAAAGTAAAATGAGGAGAATGGTTGCTTTTCATGAGGGGAGAAAGGAGAGAAGGGAGGAAGAAATTTTTCCCATTCTCCTCATTCATTTCCGGTAATGTATGCGCATCTTGTTTTTAAACTTTTCCTTGGTTTTGCTTATTGAATTTGAAATCTAGATCTAATTCGGTCTTAGAAACGGAACACTTATGGCATTTCAGCTTATCGCTTGACCTATTTCTTCTTGTATCTCGAAGCTGAAACAGGTCAAATTTGCTTGGATGTTTTCATGACTTCGCCAACTCCTATTATTTTTGCGTTGTAAACATGTTTCAGATATTTCAGTCCCTTTTCATGTTCTTCCTGTGTGAAGGCTTCTACAGCGTCTTCGGCGACGATTATTTTGTGATCTCTGAAGAAAGTATCCACTGCCGTTAAGGATTATGACCTCCAGAATTTGGGATGATTTACTGACTGCTTGCGGTCGGCTTTAACGTTGAGCCTCTAGACTATAAGGGCCTACAGTGAGTTTTTCGCCTTTTCCTTTTTGCACTAGGACAGAGTCTTCTATGCGGATGCCGCCGAAACCTGGGAAGTATATGCCTGGCTCATTCGTTACCACGTTTCCAACTGCCAGTTTGTCTTTGATTCCTGGTCCCAGTCTTGGGATTTCGTGAACTTCTAAACCTATGCTGTGTCCTAAGCCGTGTACAAAGTATTCTCCGTATCCAGCGTCTGTTATGACTTTTCGAGCTACGGCATCTATGTCTTTTGCTTTTGCTTTGGGTTTTACAGCTTGGTAAGCTTTTTCCTGAGCCTTCTTGACAACTTCGTAGAGTTTCTGTTGCTTTTCAGTGGGCTTCCCAGCCGTGATTGTTCTTGTCATGTCTGAACGGTAATTCTGGTACGTGGCACCTATGTCCACAACCACCAAGTCGCCTTTGTGGATTTCTCTGTCTGCGCATCCTCCGTGAGGATAAGCGGAGCGAATGCCAGAGGCTACTATAGTGTCGAAGGCTGTTCCATAGCTACCCTTTCGTCGCATTGCGTACTCTATTTCCGCTGCAACTTCGATTTCTTTCACGCCAGGTCTAATGGTTTCGAGGGCAACTTTCATGCCGATGCCTGTCAATTCTCCAGCTTTTCGCATGAGTTCAATTTCTTTTTCGTCCTTTACCTTGCGAAGTTCCCACATTAATGCTCCTTGAACTTTGAGTTTCGCGCGTCCCCTCAAAGCTTTTGATAGAAGGCGATAGTACTCATAGCTCAGATTATCCGTGACCATTTTCTTGATCTTATGCACTTTAAGTTGAGAGCCTATTTTTTCCGCAAGATTGTCGCCACGTTTCATCAGTTCCACCTTGAAACCTTTACCTTCAGCCTTTGCCTGCTCATAATAGACGTTGGAAACGTAGATTGTGCTTTGGTCTTTTCTTGGGATAAACAGGCATGATGTTCCGGGAACTCCAGTCAAGTATAGTTGGTTAGTTTCGTTTGTGACTAGGAATCCGTCGAAACCTTTCTTCTCAAAAGCTAACTGTTTTAGAGTTTCTATTCTGTTCATTGCCGGTCACCCTTTGGAAAGGAAGCTGTTAAGCGGTTCTAGCCTAAAACGTTTTGGTTCAGCCGCCGCTGACGACAGACATCAAGACTATGTGATCTTCGTTTTTGAGTTTGGTTTCAATGCCATTCAGCTGGTTTAGAAGGTAGCCATTAACGGTGACCATGAAATTTGATTTCACATCCGCGCCCCCTTGCTCATAGACTGCTTCCTTGAAGAGTTTACCGTGCTCTTCAGAAAGTATCATCAGTAAGTCCTTGACGGCTGCGCTGTCTCTTATTTCGACTTCTTCTTGTCGGCGATTACCGGTGAGCGATTTGATATGCCCAATGTATTCGACGTTCACCTTCAAGGCGACACATCCAAGCTTAATAGTATATAGTT
>CAYHEV010000045.1:0-92 GCA_964355725.1 uncultured Candidatus Bathyarchaeia archaeon
ATGTAGCTGGCCCCTCACTTAATATCTATATGAAACTGACGAACATGACAGCGCTCCTGATCGTTCCTGTGCTGCTCACGATCACTCCGCTA
>CAYHEV010000045.1:102-13922 GCA_964355725.1 uncultured Candidatus Bathyarchaeia archaeon
AGGTGACCCTTTGAAAGATGTAGCTGGCCCCTCACTTAATATCTATATGAAACTGACGAACATGACAGCGCTGCTGATCGTTCCTGTACTGCTTACAATCACTCCGCTCTTGAACTTGGCATAGGAAGATTCGCTCGCTATTTTCTCCACAGATTACTCGACAGTCACGAAAGCGGTTACCTAGGGCGCGCGCGCCAAATTGCTATATTGCGCATGTAGTAGTATGGAATCATTGGAGAGATTGGTTTGACTAAGGTGTTTGCGATTAACGGGAGCGTTAACATGGAGAAAGGAACTACTGCCATGCTCTTGGAGGCGTTTCTTGACGGTATGAAGGAAGAGGATACCTCGGTAGAGTTGTTTTACACTAAACGTCTTAATGTCAAACCCTGCCTGGCCGAGTTTCATTGTTGGTGGACGAAGCCTGGCGAATGCATTACTCAGGACGATATGCAGTTAGTTTATCCAAAGTTGTGTTAGGCGGATGTTTTGGTGTTAGCTACGCCTGTATATATCCCGCTTCTTGGTGAGATGCAGAATTTTATGAACCGTCTTTGTCCGTTGATAGAGCCTATTTTGGAGTTTCGTGATGATCGCACACGAGCAAGGTTTCGTGATGACGTTAGGATACGCAAGATAGTCTTAGTGTCTACTAGTGGTTGGTGGGAGATGGGCAACTTTGGTACTGCGTTCAGGATTGCAGAGGAGCTGGCGAAGGATACTGGTCAGGAATTGGCTGGTGTGGTGCTCAGGCCTCACGCTTTCCTTATGAGAGGAAACAAAGAAAAAGTCGAAGCCAAATCAAAAGCTGAGGTAATACTATTGAAAGAAGGAGAAGAATTCGAGATAGTTTCCAACTAGATCCAATATCCATTTCCATGCAAGATTCTGTCTGTTACCGCGTGCTTGTCTGGTTTGGCAAAACTTAACCTCAACCACTAGCAAGAATCGAGAATGGGGAAAAGTTATAGCTGAACTGACGTAAGAGTATTCCAATACACGGTGTCGGGAATGGCTGAAAAGATCCATTTTCTGCCAGTTGATTTGCGTATTCATCGGTCCCAAGTGATTGATTTGAACGTGGAATTCATGGACTGGATGTTGAGAGAAATCACCCGATATTTTGGAATCGGCTTAGTTGCGACGAGTGCAGTGTCGGTTCGTGATTACGTAGCTAGTATGGTTGAGAAATTGTGTTCAGCCCCAAATGGAATCTATTACTTGCTTGAACTTGAAGATGCTATTATCGGTATGGGTGCACTCCATCAAGTAAGGAAAAACATCGGCGAGATAAAGCGAATGTATATTCGACCTACACATCGAGGAAAAGGTTATGGCAAAGCCTTATTGCAACAGCTACTGAAAAAAGCGAAGGAATTCAGATATCATTCAATCTATCTCGAATCTGGGCCATTCATGACCACTGCGCACCACCTCTACCATTCTGTAGGGTTCGTTGAACGCAACGAATATCCCGAAACGGAAGTCCCCCAACAGCTCAGGTCTAAATGGCTATACATGGAAAAAACCCTAGAAGATACAACTGGATGAATCCACTATTTTCTGTCTGATCTGGAAAAGAGAGTAATTGCAAGTGTAACGTTTCTTATCTTCCATTTGACCATTGACCAGCGTTGAAACGTGTATTAATCTATTCTATTATTTTGAAGAAGTCTCTTTCAGTCAGTATGCCTACGAGTTTTTGGTTTCTGACAACTGGAACAGCACCTATGTCCTTATCCTTCATTATCTTCGCAGCTTGCCCAACATCAGCATCCGGTTCAATAGTTGAAACCGTTTTCGACGCGATTTCAAGCGCAGGCGTGTTCAAGACTTGTATTATAGTTCCAGATCGCAAATGCTTGAAAACTTCTCCCAAGCCGAAGAATCGTATAACGTCCATCGCCGTCACTATGCCAATCACTTTGCCATCGAAAACTATTGGCAATCTCCTGAACCCCTCCATCGCCATAGTCTTTTCCGCTTCAAAAATCGTCGTATGAGGCAAAGCAGTGACTACCTTCTCAGACATCAATTGACTAACCGTCACACCGCTCAATCTGTCAGCAAACAGATTCGCAATATCCCTCTCAGTGATTATGGCCTTAACACGGCTTTCAGCATCAACCACTGGCAAACCGCCGAGATTCTTCTCTTTCATTAAATCCAACGCTTCGCTTATCTTCGCAGAAGCCTTAACCGAAACAACCTTGCCAGTCATTATGAGTTTTATAGGCTCATTAATGGCCTTGAAAAAGTTCCCATCATATTTCTGTTTAATAATGTCAAACTTCTTTCCGCCGCCAAGATAATCCACCACATCTGTGGCTGTCACAATTCCAGTCAGCAGCTTCGTTCCAGGATCAGCTATGGGTATACGGCGGAATCCTTCCTTAGCCATGATCTTGATAGCATCATAAATCGGCGTCGTCGGAGCCACGACCACGACTGGGCTTTTTGCGATGGTCATTATTTCGCCTTCACGCCGCTTCAAGGGATGGGTCTTCAAATTAAGCTGACCTTCTCCACGTAACCTTCTTCTAAAACCTTCTTTGCTCAAACATTTCACTCTCACTTAACAATCAGTCTGGCAACATCTTCCCGATCAACAATGCCTAATAGTTTACCCTTTTCGTCTTTCACAGGAACCCTTCCAACATCTTTCGAAACCATAACCTTAGCAACCCTGATCACCTTCACCGAAGGCTCAACAGCCACAACCTCCGTCTTCATTATCGAAGAAATCTTGGAAGAAGCTCGAAAACGCCCCTTAGCGGACTCAAACATCGGAAACACTACGCCGCTTTCCAGTAGGTCTTTTTGTGAAACCATACCGACCAGCTTGCAGTTTTTTGCCACGGGTAACCCTGAGAAAGACGTATTCTGCATCAAACGCCAAACATTGTCCACCTCATCTTCCGGAGAACAGGTCACAACCTTGTTGGACATTATTTCGGAAACTGGCTTCGCAAGCTTTTCTGGGCTCGTTTTGACTATTGCCTCAATAAAGTTTTGTAAACCTAAGACACCTTTGTAGATTTTGTCCTGAAGAGTGTTTACCGCCGGCACGTACCATTCATCCAGCCTGATCATCTCTTTAACTACCGAAAAAGCATCATCTTCCAAAACCGCCATCTTCTTAGGGTCAGCCATTATGCCTTTAACCGTTATTGGCGAAACGGAAGAGGATATTGCCAAAACCTCGTGTCTTGAGACTATCCCCAACAGCTTCTTGTTTTCATTTATCACCGGAAGAATTCGCAAAGAGAAATCGCGTATCACCGCACGTGCTTTAGTGGCATGCTCTTCTCCGTAAATAGACGGGTGCTTTTCGTCCGTAATTTCTTTGACACGCAAGAAACCGCCTCTCACTTTTCACTTTCTAATTCGACTCTGCAATCTTCGCAGAGCAACTCGCCATCGACCTCTTCTAAATCGTCAGACCAGCTACCGCAATGATCACAATTGCCAGCAAGGGGCGCAGCGCTTTCTTTCACTTCTTCCATCCTGTTTTCGCTTTCGATCAACGTTTTTTCCTGAATAGTTTCAATCAGTTCGGGCGTGACGGCCAAAATATCTTTGCTAGAAATCAAACCGACAAGTTGCCCTTTATAGATCACACCTAATCTTCTAATGTCCAGTCTACTCATCCTTCTAGCAGCTTCAGCTATTGTTGCTTCTGGCTCCATAGTGATCAGAGGGGAAGTCATAACTTCAGTGGATTTCAAAGAGTCTGGCTTAAGGTTCTTTGCCAAAATCCTCACAACAAGGTCTCTCTCCGTTATTATCCCCAGAGGCTTTCCCTCTTTGTTCGTAACTACAACGCATCCCAAATTGTTCTTTTCCATAAGTACCGCAGACCGATTCGCCGGCGCCTTTTCGTCTATAGTTATCACTGGGCTACTCATAACATCCTTTACTAACATTTTAGACCTTAATCCAATGTCAGACATCGCTTCAACCACGAATGGCGTACATACCTTTTGAGGGGCTTAATGACCACTCAACTCAAAATAGGAATCCATAATTTAAGACTTGTCATACATCGCGAAACCGCAGCGCTTGTCAAGTGAAATTTATTAACTTCCGGAGACTAATGAACTTGAATCAATACGAGATGGTCTAGATGTTGAAAACGAACGTTGATAAACTGGTGAAGATGTCAGTTGTCGGCGACGTAGTGAGCCCAGTTTTCAGGATAATATACAAAGTTTCAGCCAAAGGAGAGCCAATGGTTCTGCCAGGCGTCGGCGGAATAACATACAACGTCCGAGTCGGCGATTTGGCATCCGGATGGGAAGCAGATCATGTTGAACCAGGCGTAAGCATAGAAAACAAGGAAGACGATCCGCGTTTTGGACAGGGCGCAAACACTGCTCTAAATACCATTTCATGCGTCGGAAACGAAGCCACAGTAACCACAGGCGAAGCGAAAGGCGCCAAGGGTGTTGTAACTGGAAAACATGGCGGAATAGAGCACGTGCTGGTGGATTTTCCGCTGGAGATCATGGAGAAACTTACGATAGGCGACAAAGTACTCGTCAAAGCCTTCGGTCTCGGTCTAAAGCTCTTGGATTATCCAGAAATCAAAGTGATGAACACTGATCCGCGGTTTCTTGAAGCCTTGAAATTGAAACCAAAAGGAAACAAGCTGGAAATCCCAGTGACTCATATCGTTCCAGCAGCGATCATGGGTTCAGGCTTAGGCGCAGATCAAACATACTCAGGCGATTATGACATTCAGCTCTTCGATGAGAACACGAAAAAACAATACGGGCTTGACGATGTAAGACTTGGCGACTTAGTGGCCATACTTGACACAGATCATTCATTTGGGAGGATTTACAAGCAGGGCGCTGTCACCGTGGGAATAGTCGTGCACACAGATTGTGTACTAGCAGGTCACGGACCGGGAGTTGCAACATTATTCACATCTTCCAATGGAAAGATTGCTCCAAAAATCGATCCAAAAGCCAACATCGCCTCCATTTTGAAGTTAAGATGATAACGCGTATCGCTTTCAAAATTTCCGTGTTACTATGGGGATAAATGATATTAAGAAGACCTTGATATTACTTGTTGGCTAAAAACACAGGGGTAAATATATTGCCTTTTAAACGAAAAAGTCGTGGAAGATCAAAAGGTAGCAAAGGTAGCAGTGGCTCCGTGCAATGTGCCGGTTGTGGGGCAATGGTGCCACGTGACAAAGCCAAAAAGTCCACTCGCAGGCTTTCAATCGTCGACCCGCAGTTAGCGAAAGAACTGCGTCAAAAAGGCGCGTACATTGCTATGCCCTCTGACACGAAATATTACTGTGTTTCGTGCGCGGTGCATCGCGGCATCGTAAAAGTCAGGGCTGAAAGCGAACGACATTCACGACCGAGGCGCGGAAGATTCTAACTGTTCAATCACTCTTTTTTCTTTAGTTCAGCATAAGCGTACACACTTCTCTGCAGAACCGTTAGGGTTGCCAGGATCGCAATTGTCACTATGCCGATATTCATCACTATTTCCGGATTGTAGAGAAGCGAAAATATTGTTGCAACCGCGAGCATGATTATCCGCTCAGGTCTTTCCGCTATTCCTATGGACTCCATTTTTACGCCAGCAGCTTCAGCTCTCGCTCGGGCATAGCTTACGAGCAAGGAACTTGCTAGAGCTATTACTCCATACACAGGAATGCACAATCCACCAAGAATTATGCCCATGAAAACAGCAGCGTCCGCATACCTGTCTAACAATGAGTCTAAGAAACCGCCGAAAGGTGTTGCCTGCTGATAAACTCTTGCTATTACACCGTCTAAAGCGTCGCAGAATCCTGATAGCAAAAGCAGAGCAGTTGCAAGCAACAAGTAAAGTCGGCTAGTTTGCCATTGAGTGTAGGCAACGGCCGAAATGAAGGCAAGGATAACGCCGACAACACTCACACGATTTGGCGTAAAGCCTATTCTGTGAGCTGCCTTCGCTTCAGTTGCCAACATTGCTTGAACTCTCTGTTTCAGCTTAGTAAGCATTTTGCCATCCGGCTTCTCCAGCAATTTTTATTTAAGCCAAAGGATATGTTAAGAATATTGTTCACGGTTTAAAGGTGTTTGGAATGATTAACGTTACAACATTGAAAGTTGATAACAAGAATTGTTTGGGTTTACGTGTGGATCTGCCCGAAAGCCCAGCTCCGCTGCTCTTGATTGTTGGAGAGAAAGGCTTCGTCATGTGCGGATTTTTAAACATTGAAGCTGCTGAAAAACTAGGTGTCTGTGCCGCAGTTGTGAGCGGAGTGAAAACCTTTGAGGACGTACTGAACGCACAAGTAAAGGCTGCAACTTCGAAAGCGAAAAACCTCGGCGTAGAAACAGGAATGAAAGGCGCTGACGCCCTGAAACACATGTCCTGAAGACTGTTTTCTCTCTAAGAACACAGGATCATAGTCTGCAAACAAGAAAGAGGCTCTGCATGGGAGAGCTACAAGTTTGTCTCGAAAGACGCTGTTGAATACCGTTGCAGCAGAGATTACAGTTTGTCCCAAATGCAGGTTTTCAGAAACCCGCCAAAAACGTTTCCAGTCTAACCTGTTCCGTGTCTTCCAATTCCACAATTCGCCATCCAAGCCTAATCATGCACTTATTTTTGGAGGCGGACGGAGTGGTTTGCCAAGTTTTCTGCGAAGCGCTATACGATAGAGCTTTCTCAGATACTTTACAAGCTGCTCGCTACTAGGCAAATTTGAGTATACTAGTGGAATCTTGTCAAACTCCGCTAACTTTATTGAATATTCATCAGGTCGGCACCCGTGGAAAACAACAACGCGCGGTTTCAAAGTACTCATACGCACACTCAACATGGGCGATATTCCATTCTCTATATTCGTGAAAATCAGTACACGTTCGGTTGTTGTGCCAAACAATTGAGAAAATTCCAAACCCGAAAGTGTTTCAAAAGCTCTCTCACTGTCTACAACAGTGTAGCCAAGAACCTCTTTCACATACCTGTCTGAGCATGCGACTATTTCACCCTGCAAAGCCTTACAAAGGTATTCCACACGAACTGGTATCGGAAACTCCCGAAGATCTACTATGGCGTTGCTAGGCGAACCAGTAAGCTTCGCAAACTCGTTCATAAAACGGCCTCCGCGTTCTCCATCAATCTTCAGAAGAGCCCACACAAATCTTCGCACAAATTTGGCGCCAGGGCTTTTTCGTCTTTCGCTTTCGTAGTCGCTTATTACTGACGAAGAAACCACCATAGTGTCCGAAAGCCTCATCTGCGAAACGGCGAAGAGTTCACGCCATTTCCGCATGGTTGCCCCTGGTTTGCTTGAAAGAATGATTTCACCGGCAATTCTTCTTGCCAGAACTTCGCGAACGCTTGGCGATACAGACATTTGACCCTGACCTTTCAGTCTGCTAAAACTCCCTAAAAACAATATGCACTATAAAAGCTTAGCACTTGAGCAACTTTGGGCTATAGGAATCAGCAAAATGCGGCAGTGTAGGTGAGCCGTATAATGTTGGCTGAAATTGATTTCGTATGTTGCACTGCCTGTCTGCAAAACAATGTCGAGATTGTCCAGTTTGTGGTTACACACAAGGCAAGTTCGCCATTAATTGTACCACGCAAACCAAGAAAAATAGATCTTGAAGTTATTAAGTATCTGGCGCCTAAATAAAAGTTTGAACGGTGCGCGACGTATGCAGATAAACATAAACTGGAGTCCGGAAGTTTCAGCGAAGTTTCCAACACTTGCTATATGCGTAGGAATAATCAGCGGCGTCCAAATAAACGAAGAGAATGGCCGACTCCGCGAGCTGAAGAAAGCGATTTACGAAGAAGTAAGAGTGAGTTTCAACATTGAAACATTAAAGAACAACCCAACAGTTCGCGCCTACAGAGATTTCTATTGGAAGCTCAACATAGACCCAACGAAAACTAGGCCTTCTGGCGAAGCTCTACTGAGAAGGATTCTGCATGGAGACGCGCTTCCGTCTATATCCACCGCTGTAGATGCCTATAATTTAGCTTCATTGAAGACCATAATTCCCATAAGCGGATTCGACAAGGAATGCCTGAATCCGCCGTTTCAAGTACGGTTTGCAGGAAATGCTGAATCCTTCACTGGAATCGGCATGGATAAACCGATGTCCTTGACGAGTAAAATGCTTGTTTTGGCAGACAAAAAACAAATCTTATGCATATACCCCTACCGCGATTCAGGCAGCACCAAAGTCACTGAAGAAACAGAAGACGTACTGATAGTAGGATACAATGCTCCGGGAATAAACGAACAACAACTGAAAGAAGCGGTGGAAGCAGCTCTGGAATACATCAGATTGGGCTCAGGTGGAGAAGTGGAACCTGTAAAAATCTTCAATGTTGCTCATGCGTGAGATTGCCACTAGAATAATACAGGAACGGCAGTGCCAGCAACGTCGTGTTTCTTCCCTTAAGGGTCAAATCATATTTCACTCTCAAAGGCGGCCCAGACTCTACAGACCTCTTAATGTACCCGTAATCATTCAAGAGTTTCAGTTTGTCGGACAATGTGCGAGAATTAATTCCGAGAATTCTCTTCAGTTCGCCAAACCCTGCCGATTTTCTGAGAAACAAAGTGTAGAGTATTTGCAGGTTCCATTTTTGTGACAGAAGGTTGAAGCTTTCTTCAAGACCTTGTATGATTTCTTTCAGATCATCAAAATCCACTTGCTGGTGCTCGAATACATGTTGGACTGTTTCCTCTATTCCCCTAAGAGCATTTTCTAAGCGAGACTCAACGAGTCTGCGAAGTTCGTTGCTTAGCGTTAGATATGAACCCATATCCATACACCCCAAAGCGCGGATGCACGACTGGTAATTTGTCAGGTTTAGGTTTTAAATCTAGTGTATAAAACACACCAATATTGATTGCATGGGAAAATTACGGAAATTCGTGCTTTTCATCAGCCCGAGAAGAGAAACTTTCCCTAAAGGATCTCAGAACAGGGCAAAAACTCATTTTTTCTATGCAATGGCTAACAATATCACAGAGGACAAAAAGAGTTTTTAACTCTGCGCCCAAATTGAAAGAGGTGCTCAAATTTGTCTTTCCGCACAAAAATGGAACGAACGGCAGAAAAAAAAGAGTCAAACATTGTTTTAGCTTTTGATTTTCCGTTTGAAAGACCAGAAAACCGACTGAAACTCTTCACCAAGGCCGAGCATGTTTTGGATGCGGTTCATCCATATCTTTGTGCCGTAAAGTTTAATCATCACTTAGTTCTCCCCCTAGGCTTGTTCGACGGCGTTCAGAAACTCGTGAAAAAAGTACACGACATGGGGTTAATGACTATAATGGACTGTAAAGTAAACGACATTGGCGCAACAAACCAGGTTATCGCCGAAAATTACTACGCATCTGGCTTCGACGCGTTAATTGCCAACCCGTTTATCGGCTGGCAAGAAGGTTTGGAACCGATCTTCGAAGTTGCGCACAGACTGCAGCGCGGCGTTATCCTTCTTGTCTATATGAGCCACCGAGCAGCAAACGAGGGCTATGGACAAACGATTATCGACCCTGAAACAGGTGACAGAACGATTCAGTATGTTTCATTTGCCAAAAAGGCACTAACCTATGGAGCTGATGGAGCTATCGTGGGCGCAACGTACCCTGAGAAAATAAGAGAAATAAATGCTATACTCGGCAAGAAAGTCCCAATATTTTCGCCTGGAATTGGTGCGCAAGGCGGTGAAATAAAAACCGCTTTGGAAGCCGGAGCCGCCTATCTGATCGTGGGAAGGTCAATAACACAAGCAGAATACCCCGCTGAAACCGCGAAGAGAATTCAAGAACTGGCTAAACCTTAGAACCACTTTCACTTTATTCCAAGTTTCTCCAGAACCTCTCTGTCTGCATCTATCCAACCTGCCTTCGGAAGTTGCTTGATCAAATTCTTCAATTTGGGGTTCAGGCGCAAGGCTTCTTCAAACGCCTTAACGGCTTCCTCTTTTCTGCCCAATTTCATATTTATGATGCCTAAATCAACGTGGATGTCATCAACATTTGGGTTTAGCGCAGCTGCCTTTTTCAGAGTTGAAAGTGCAGTTTCAAAGTTGTTTTTCGTGAGTTCCTCCTCACTTTCGTCAATCAGTGAGTAGACACGATGCATATCGAGTAAACGTTTCAGTTCGCCAATAGGGTTAGAGTGATCTTCAACACGCAAATCGATGTAACGATCTCCGTAACTTGCCCTTCCACGGTTTTCCCTAACTACCAGTAAAGCTGCAGATTGTCTTCCCCTTGCGTCGCCTCCAGCATTTTCGCCGCCTTCAAGTGCAGCAACAAGTCTACTGCCTAGATCGCCTTTCGCAAACTCGAAACTTTCAGCCATTCTATTCACTACATCTTCGCTCGCCAAAATGTTTCCCTGCACAGAGTAATTCTTACCAACTTTGCTGCCAGCCCATTCCAGACACTTCTTTCCAGTGAAAGCCGCCGCGTTGCCTTTGGCATCTATAACTCCAAGTTGGCGAGAATCTTTTCCAACGTCGTCTTTAGTTAGTCTGTCAATCACGTCATAAACAAGTATTCCCTGCTTGAGAAGCTCAAGCCCCTTGGGGCCATAAGAAACATTGACGAAAGATTGCGTTGCAATTGCGCCTACTCCAGCTTCTGCCCATGGCACTACTGATCCGACTGAAAAATACCGCGACTGCACTGCGACTCCCAACTCTCTCGTGGATGGATCAAAGGCTACAATAGAAAAGGTTGAAACCAGCGGGGACTTTTTGCAAATTGAATAGGGTCTCATAGAGCAAACTATTGTGTTTTCTGATTTTAGGTTTTTGCTATCTACTTTTTGTCGGTGATTTAGAATGGGAATGTAAGAAGAACGTTATCTTCCGCGTCTTTCCCAGAGTTCCTTCTTGAGCATGTCTCTGACTGCTGCTCGTATGGCGGAGCTTCTGCTCGGATACATGTTTGCTCTCACCAGTTCGTCTATTCCTTCCAGATAAGCTTCAGGTAACAGAACCGTGACGAGTTTCACACAGTTTCCCCCTAAACATATTATGCATATGTATATGCTGCAAATATAAGACTTAACCAATCTTCCAAGTTCTTGAGAGATGCATTTTGCAGTTCAAATACCGTTCAACGAGCTCTGCACGCCTTATGAGTATCGTTTAGCATGAAGTGTTCGGTGTCGAATCATGGCTCAAACAATCCGCTGTCACAATCGAGACAATGGCAATGTTACTAATCATATTGGAATCTCCGTAACTAGTGCCTTCAGTATCAAGAAACTTTTTATGCTGCGTTCATTTTCATTCGTTTAACCCTTCAAGAACAAACGGACCGACCGCGGAGAACACAGAAACTATGCAAGCGAGATATGGTAAAACTCAAGTCAGAGTGAGCAAGATCGAATCCATTCGAGACTTAGATGGTAACCTCGGAAAACGTATAGAACTAATTGAAGACAGACAGATTCCGCGTTTCATGATTAAACCACAATCTGAAGAAGCCCAAGTCGTGCAGGACGTGCTTCAAGCTTTGCAGCAGCAATTGCCAATGTTTTCAGGCAGAACAGACCTTGCGGTTCCTAAGATAATCCTGTTCCTAACCGAGCAAGAATATGAGAGTTTAGGCATAACTTTCGATGTCAATCAAGCTTACGAGATTTCGCTTGAAAATCAAAGCATCAGATTTAGGAAAATTGCATAATCTCTTTTCTGACATGCCTCAAAGCTGAATGTTTCGGATGGAAAGACAGCACAAACATCATGTTCCTCAAAACGGTACAAACTTCATCTGTCTTGGAATTTCCGCCTTTATCGCAGTAAATCGGTATGGCTTCTTCCTCGCCGTTCTTGTAGTAAACGTATACCGGCGCATTTTTCTCTCCGATCTTGACGACCTCCATGCTCAGCTTCAACGACTTGGCCATTTTTTCTGCGGCCACATTTATTGATTGTAGACGGCTTCCGGACGTTCTGAACCTTGAAGTGTAAACCAGCAGTTTCCCATTAGCATTCTCCAACATGGATCACCAAGACTATGCACCGCCGCAAGTGGTTTTAAAACAAGCGTTGACACAATATGGTTGCACAGTGGAGAGAGATAGGTTGAAGTGAAAATGAAAAAGAGCAGAGATGGCTGTCTTTTCGTTGTCAACAAATTGAGGTATCCGCTTGTCCAGCTAATTTGGAGATTCGAAATAAGATACTCGTTCTAGTCATTGTGCAGTGAAGAATTTGTGTGCGTTATGTTCTGTTTTTGGGTACTCTGAAGTGTGATGCTTTTCCAGCGCTTATGTAGTCTCCTCCGGCTCCGCGTGCTATTGAGGCGATCTTTGAAAAGTTGTCCGAGCCTAGAAATTGTCGCGGTTTTATTATGACGTAATCGTCTTTCTCTTCGAAGTTCAGCAGGTTTTCGAGTTCTTCTGGGAACATCATTTTAATGTCTTCTATAGCTTTTGATCTCTCTGGTATTTGGGGAAGTATCAGCGGCGGGGCTGATGGTATAGCAGTGCCTGATGGTTGAGTGATTTGTGAAACTGCCAACGATTTTAGAGAAGCTGAAACCTCTCTTAGATCCTGCAACATACCGTTCAGAATCAAAACAAGTTCCTCAACTCTCTTGGTGAGTTCTTCGATTTTTTCTTTATTCTCACTCATAAGCTTTCTTCCTTCCAAATCCTTAATATCTGAAGCATTTATTAATGGTTTTTGACCTTTTTTAGCTAGTTCAGAATACCTGAGGAGAAACCTACATAATTGATTGAAGTTGATGGAAGTCAAAAAAGCGGAAGCGGCACAATCCTCAGACTGTCTGTTGCCTTAGCTGCCGTGCGGGGGCAACCCCTACATATTTTCAATATCAGGCAGAATAGACCCCAACGAGGCTTGAAGCCCCAGCATTTGGAAGCAGTTTTGACTGCTGCAAGATTATGTGACGCCGATTTGGAAGGTGCAAACTTGGGTTCGCGTGAGCTGTGGTTCAAGCCCAAGCGTGTGAAAGGTGGAAACCTCGAAGCTGAAATCGGCACTGCTGGAAGCATTCCCATGCTATTGTTAACTGTGCTTCCTATGTGTGTCTTTGCAGAGAATACCGTAAACTTGCACGTTTCAAAAGGGGGGACGGATGTTTCGCATTCGCCGACCATCAACTATGTGCGATTTGTACTCTTACCAGTGCTGAAACGCATGGGATTAGACGCGACATTGACAGTTAACAAGTACGGTTACTATCCTAAAGGTATGGGCGAAGTAACATTAACCGTGGAGCCATGTAAGTCTCTGAAGCCTTTGCGTTTGGAAAGTTACGGCAACATAAAGTCCATAAACGGAATTTCCATTTGCACATTTCTAGGTGAAAGAAAGGTTGCCGAACGTCAAGCAAGGGCAGCAATAGACTATGTGAAGGGCAAAACTGGTTACACTGCTGATATTCACGTAGTCAACGATTATTCAAACTCACAGCAAAAAGGCAGTTCTATCGTGTTATGGGCGGAAACAGATACAGGCATAACTCTAGGAGCTGATGCGATTGGCGAGCTCAAGAAAACAAGCGAAGCTGTTGGAGTAGAAGCTGCTGAAAAATTGGTTACTGAACTCTCCGCACTGCCCACAGTTGATGAACACTTGGCTGATATACTTATTCCATACATAGCCTTGGTGTCGAATGCGTCAGTCTATTTGACCAGAACAGTCTCTGAGCATTTAGAAACGAACGTTTGGCTCGCTGAGCGAATACTTGGCATACGTTTCAACATCAAGAGGGTCGATGGACTTTACAGAGTTGAGAAAAGTAGCGAAAAATAATCTTTTTCTGAAGTGAAAAGAGTAGC
>CAYHEV010000046.1:0-13553 GCA_964355725.1 uncultured Candidatus Bathyarchaeia archaeon
CCTAGTGAATGTCACAGGAGATAGTCAGATGACGATTGAAGAGGGAAACCGTGTTGGAGAAATCATCACGGAGAAGGTGGGAGCCAATACTCTGGTAATATGGAGCGCCAAAGTGAACCCCCAGCAACAAGGCAAATTGAAAGTCAATCTTGTCATGACAGGCATTAATCCACCAAATAGCTTGAGAGCCCTCGGAAAGATTGCACCTCAACTCTTCGATCTAGAATCTTCATCGTTGGAACCTCAGAAACCGTTAGATATAGACTTGGAACTATATCAAATGGAAAACTTCTAGTTCCACTCTTTTCTTATCCTCAGGCATAATTTTCGGCTAATCAAGGCAAAGCTAATACTCAGAAAAAGGCTGTGCACTAATAGAAACCAGTGCCAATGCATTAGTAGCACTCCAGCTTCAGAGCGGAAACAATAAAAATATCCCTGCAAAGTGTTGTTTAAGGCAAGAATATTCAACGCAACGGAGAATGAAATAATTGAAGCAAATAAGTTCCTTAGTAATGATAATCCTGCTCTTTTCAGGGATCTTAGCATTCTCAATACATAGTAGTTCCAGTCAAGAGACGCGTGTCATAAAAATCTTAGATGCACATACTGGTCTAAACTCGACGACTGTTGGAACCGATTCTGAAGTCATGCCGCTTGGAGGATACCGCTTCACTGTAAATGTTACATTAGAGGGCGCGACGAATTTCCTTTTTGATTATCAAGTTGCAATCAGATTCGACCAAACTAGGATCAATTGCACGGCGGCTTGGATACCGAAAAATGATCCGAATTTCGTTTTCAGTAACGGCAGAATACAAACCGTGGATCCTATGATCATCAACAGTATTGGTCTCGTCACGTTGGGTGCGGCTACGCTCATTCCTAATTACGTGAATGTTTCTAGGGGACTCCTTTGCCAAATCAATTTCACAGCATTCAGAGCAGGTAACTCGGCCCTTGACTTTATTCCAACAGACAACCCAATGAATGAATTTGATACTTTCCTGTGGGATGACCAGCAACATTACATATCCTTCAATTCCCAAAGTTTCTCAGTCTCGGCTAGTGCCGCTCGCACTCCTCCTGTTGCGTCGTTCACGTATGAACCATCAAATCCGAATGTAAATGAGAATGTCACCTTTGATGCTTCAACCAGTTACGATCCTGTCGGTGACGTGACTTCTTATTCGTGGGATTTCAATGATGGTACGAACTTTACCGCAGCAAATGCTACTGTAACACATACCTTCGCATCAAAAAGAGCTTATTTCGTTAACCTAACAGTTCAAGACAACTACACCCTCAGCAACTCAGTAGTTAGAGAAGTACAGGTTGGGGTAATCCCTTATGTTAACTTCACTTATGAGCCTCTTGAATTGAGGGCAAATCAGCCAGTGACATTCAATGCCTCTGGAAGTTATGACGTTGATGGTATAATCACGAACTACGTGTGGGATTTTGGCGATAGCTCACCTCAAGTCAACTTAACTGACAGCACCGCAACCCATGTTTTTACTGACAAAGGTAAATACTCGGTCCAGTTGACGATATACGACAACGATACATTGCATAACTCGACTAGTCAGGAGATTCTCGTCGGAAAGCTACCGACAGTCATCTTTACGTATTCTCCGCAGAATCCCGCTGCTGACGAGACTGTCACTTTCAACGCGTCACAATGTCAAGCTGGTGAAGTGGGAGACAACATAACCTTGTTGATGTGGGATTTCGGTGATTACAACAGTGCTGAAGTTAACGTCTCCAGTTCAAACCTTCCAAGCCCATTTGTAACAGAGCATGTGTACATCATTCAAGGCGGAAACTACACAGTAAACCTAACCGCTTTTGACAACAATGGCCTCTACAACTCTTATTCGCAGAACATATCAGTGAAGATCAATTCGCCCGTCACTGGAACCGACTACACTATATACGTTGTGGCAGGAATCATAGTTGTTGCTATCTTGATTGTTGCGCTAATATTCGTGAGAAGAAGAAAAAAGCAAACACGTGCAGAACAAAAGAAGGAGACAATCAAAAAGTAGTTATCGGATAACAAAGCTAGTCAGTTTTTTTCCTGAAAGCCCAATTTCTCTTTTTAACCGCAAAGCAAAAGGCATTGCACCTCCAAAGGGTTGACACAATCCCTGTCTTATCGCTTTGACTATCTCGTCAGATCTTGGCTCTGCATTTATGAGAGTGTAGGCGCATCCTATTTCTGGACCATAATGAGCGTCGCTACCACCAACTCGAGGAAGCCCAAGTCTGGAAGCCATTTGCTCGCTTTTGTTCAGAGAATGTCGAAATGGAAACGCTGAACTGTTTATCACTTCAATGGCGTCAAATCTTGAATTCACGTGACTTCTCAGGCTCCCTTTGAAGAAAGTCAATGGGTGGCAGGCAATTGCTATCCCGCCAGCTTCGTGGACTCTATCCACTGTTTCAGCTACACCTAGTCCTTTCGGAACAGGTTCCTGAACATTCAGAGCCAAAACATGCCCATCCTGACTTGAGATTTCCATGCCCGGTACAATAGGGAAATCGGTTTGTTTTTTCATTTTTAAAGCGCCATCAAGCGTGTCGTGGTCCGTTAAAGCGACACCATCTAATCTACGCTGTTTTGCGTAGAAAATCATCTTTTCCAAGGTGATTATAGAGTCATTGGAGTATTCCGTGTGGACGTGAAGGTCTATTTTGAGCTGCAAAGTCTCATGTCCCGAGGTGGCTTAGACGTTGGTGGATAAACGCTCTCTGATCCTTGCCAACATTTCATCCAGCTTCTTCTCGTCAGCCTCTATTTTTTTGAACAGAGGTTTGGCTTTGATTATCTTGTGCTGAGCAGGCAGCGGCTTAAGGGCTTCCTCCCATTTTTGCTCTTCAAAGCTTTCAGGCAGATTTAGAGTCTTACAAAGCTCTTCAGCGGCGAAAGGAACAAACGGAGCTGAGACTATGGCGAGGGCTTTGACAATTTGTGTTGCCACGCAAAGGATGTTTGCTGCTTTTTCTTTGTCTTTCTTGATTAGATTCCACGGTTCTTTTTCATTCAAGTATTGATTTCCCATTCTGCCTATGCCTATGAGGGTGTTTGCCGCAGATTGGAGTTTACAATCTTCGATTTCGCTTGCTAGGACTTCCACCTTGTCTTTCAGAGAGGTTAATATCTGTTTGTCGCTCTCGTCCAAAGTTGCTGCTTTTGGAATTTCACTGTTGAATTGCGTATTTATGAACGTTAATGTTCTGTGAATAAAATTGCCAAAAGTGTCATTAAGATCTGCGTTGATTTTCTCTAGGAACAGTTCCCACGTGAAGTTTGCATCTTTCATCTCAGGTCTGGCTGCCATTAAGAAGAAACGCCAATAATCCGCTGGAAAAAGCTCCATAGCTTCGTCTATCCACATACCGATTCGATGGCTCTTGGAGAATTTTTCTCCTTTGAACTGCAGGAATTCTGTTGCTGACACATTCCACGGCAGATCGTAGTTTTCACCCGAGCCTAATAATAACGCAGGCAGGATTATCGTGTGGAATGGAATGTTGTCTTTTCCGATGAAGTATATGGTTTTAACGTTTCTATCAAACCAGAACTCCCGCCATTTTTCAGGGTCAACTTGGTTTCTGAAGTATTCAATCGTTGCTGAAACATAACCTAAAACCGCGTCAAACCACACATAGATTGATTTTCCTTCTGCTCCTGGAAATGGTGCGGGAATTCCCCACTCAATGTCTCTTGTGACAGTTCGTGGTCTTAGTCCTTCTTTTAGCCAGTTCAAACTGAAGTTCCTAGCATTGCTTGGCAGTTGAGCGTTATTGTTTATGTAATCGTTTAATCTCTGAGAGAATTTTGAGAGGTCAAAATACCACTGTTTGGTTCTTTTCACGATGGGGTTGTTCTTGCAAATTGCACAATAGGGTTCTATTAGTAATGTCGGTTCTAAGAGTCTTCCACATGAATCAGCGCATTGATCTCCTCGAGCATGTTCGTAGCCGCAGTAGGGACATTTGCCTTCAACAAACCTGTCTGGCAAGAAGCGGCTGCACTTTTCGCAATAAAGCATTTCTGTCTCTTGCGTAAAGATGTAGCCGTTGTCGTAAATTTTCATCAAGAGTTCTTGCACGAATTTCTTGTGCACGGGACTTTCGGTTCTTGTGTAATTGCTGAAAGATAAACCCCACTTCTTGCATAGTTCAACGATTTTGGCATGATTTTTGTCAGTTAGCTGCTTAGGCGTTATGCCTTGTTTAATGGCTTCAACTTCTGTTGGTGTTCCATGCTCGTCAGAACCACTAACCATTACTACTTCTTCGCCTTTCAAGCGGTAGTATCTGGCTGCAACGTCTGCTGAGATGAGATGTATGGCCGTGCCCAAATGTGGTGTGTAGTTTACATATGGCCAAGCTGAGGCTACTAGAACTCTTCCGAATTTTGACACCTCTAACAGTCGGATTGGTAATAGCTATTAGGTTACATCTTCTGTTACTTAAACAAAATGGAAAAAGAGGGTTTTCGTATTATTCTCCGTTCTGTTTCCAAGTTACTCGTGGTCTTCGTGCTGAAAGGAATATGGTTGCAGCCAATATTACTGTGCAGACGATGATAAGCACTACTAGAATTGTGAAGAGTGTCACGATTTGCTCAACATATTTTGGTGTCTGATAAACTGAGATATAACCGTAATCTTCGATAGTCCCGATGTCTGGTGGATCGCTTATCTGGACAATGATGTGAACAGTGGTGGAGTTGGCTCTTCCGTCAGTTGGCACTGTGAACTTTGTGGTGTTATAATAGACTTCTCTGTTTACGTATGCTCTTCCAATGTTGATGGTCTGGTTCCCTTGCCACCCGCTGTTCGGGTCATATGCCTGCCAACCGTCGTAGATTATGGTGATACTTTTGATCAACAACGTCCTGCCATTAAGATTATAGAAAGCAATGTTCAATGTTCCAGTGTCGCCTGGCGCATACACCGATTTATCAGTCCAAACGGTTACTGTTTTAGGTTCCTGTGCATTTGCCAAGGGCATCAGTAATAGAACTGAAATGTTCAAAGCGATTAAAGCAAGTACACGTTTGTTCAATCTTGTCACCTGAACACATGAACACATCGCTTGAAGTTATTTAAAACTTACCGCTTAGCATTCATCAGATCACGCAGAATTGTCTGTATTTCTTTCGCCGGAGCATTGGACCGGATTCCTCTAGGATTAAAATGAGTAAGTGAAACTCGAAAACCTTTCCCTTTTATGATCTCAGCCACTGTTCTTATTGGTGGAACGGGCAGATTTAGTGAATCGCACAATGCATCAACCACGTAATATGTTGATGGCGCTTCAACTTCATTTCTGATCAGGAACAACAGTTTTCTGATTTTCTCCTGAAGCTTGAATACTCTTTGTTTGGCTTCCCCTTCCATAAGCTCGCAAAAAGCTCTGTCAAATATTCTCCCCACCCAAAGAGGACCAGCGTAGTTAAGTTTCGATTTGCATTCGCTGCACTTACCAGAGAATTCGGTAAGAAATAGGCCTTTGACAGTCTCTCTATGATAGCATTTGAAGCAGTGCAGTACGTACCCTAGGTTTTGGATACTTTCATCGGCTTTTTTCGCACCGTATTTTATGGTTGCGTAGACTCTGATGTAATGGTCTGCACTGTGACTGAAAACTATTCGTATGCCTATGTCCCGTTTTGCTGCAATCGCTGCTATACAACCCGCCAAAAGTCTGACTGCCAGCTCATGACAATATTCGGCACGCAACGGTTTGCCTCCATACCTTCTTATGCATGCTTTCGGATGGACCCCACACAAAGGTGCCATGTCAGTAGCTGTTACTGCCAAGAGCCCGTCGTTTCGCAAAGCTCGAATGGCAGAATCAACGTAAGGTATGGGAGAACCGAATGGATCTAAGTCGATGGCGTCAAATCTTTTGTGCGGTGCACTGTACTGGCTCAGAAGAAGACAGGCTTCTTCATTTCTTGCTTCAACAAGCTCTTCTAACTTGTTCACTTGGATGTTGTACTTTGCGAGTTTGTAGGCTCTTTCGGTGAGGTCAGCGATTAGTACTTTTTGAATACCTTTGACTTCCGCTGCATACCGTATGCCCCTGATGCCGCATCCGGCTAAAGGTTCACAGACTGAGACTGGGTGATCAACTGTCCTTTGGTGGGATTGAAGAGCTAACACTGACACGTCACGATTGAACTCCATTATGGGGTTATAGAAAACAGGAGCTTTGGACGGAGCGTATTCTGAAGGCATTTTCACGAAGGCTTTAAGCTTTGGAACGAGTACGTCGACTTGCCCTTCATGTACGATTTCTGTTGGAAAACTCGCATTGTAGCTTCCTTTTTTCATGCGCTAGCGATTCCTCAACCGTGACCATGACAGATCATTAATTAAGGCAATATAGGACTTCTGGTTATGAGGAAGACTGTTGAAAAAACGGATATTGTTTTTGACTGGCAATCCAGGTGTTGGAAAGACAACAGTCTTGTTGAAGGCGATTGAATCTTTCAGAGCTAAAGGTTATAGCGTGGGCGGGATGATAAGCCGCGAAGTTCGTTCATGTGGAACCCGCGTCGGGTTCGAGATTTCAGATTTGAGCAACGGTGCATGTGGATGGCTTGCTCACGTGAACCAAAAAAGTGGCCCGCAGATCGGCAAATACAGAGTTAACTTGAAAGACCTTGAAGGCGTAGGGGTTGTTGCTGTGATGAAGGCTATTGAAATCTCAGAGGTAGTTGCCATTGATGAATACGGACCGATGGAGTTGTTTTCAGGGAAGTTCAAAGAAGCTGTTAGGAAGGCTATTGAAAGCGACAAGCTTTTGGTAGGCATTGTTCATTGGAAGGCGCGAGATAGACTGATTGATGAGGCGAAAGCGAGAGAAGACGCTGAAGTGTATGTGGTCACTTGTGAGAACAGGGCTAGCTTGCATGAGGTTGTCGTTGGAAGAGCTGTGGAATCTCGGAAGCATAAGTAGCGCTAACAAAGAATCACAAATAGTGTCATGGTTAAAATGAATCCCTTAATGTCGACGCTAATGATATTCCCCACCATTTCAGCTTATAAAAACAAAAAGGATGGTGTTAGTAGTTTTCGCACCAGACTTCAAAGTAGCTTCGTGAGTGATCGCAAACAGGACATTTCTCAGGTGCTTCAGCGCCTTCAAAAACGTGTCCGCAGTTCCTGCACTTCCATTTGATGGGTGCATCTCTTTTGAATATCTTGCCTTGTTCTACATTTGCTAACAGTTTCAGATACCGTCGTTCATGGTAGGCTTCCACCTTAGCAACCATACGGAAAGTTCTGGCAGCTTCCTTAAACTCCTCTTTCTCTGCTACCTCGGCGAAATTAGGATAGAGCGTACCCCATTCAAACTTCTCTCCTTCTGCTGCTGCCTTCAGATTTTGCGCCGTTGAACCAATGATACCTGCAGGATATGCAGCCGTTATCTCTGTTGTTCCGCCTTTAAGATGATTAAAGAACAGTTGAGCGTGCTCTTTTTCGTTGTCAGATGTCTCTTGGAAAATGGCGGATATTTGTTCGTAGCCTTCCTTCTTGGCTACGCTGGCGAAGAAAGTGTATCTAGTTCTGGCTTGCGATTCGCCTGCGAACACTGCTAACAGATTTTTCTCGGTTTGACTTCCTTTCAAACTCATAATTCCAACTTCCTTTCGAACTCTAGTGTATCAAGACACATAAAAAGCATTTCGAACCCAGCAGATTCAAGGTTCAACTCAGATGAAGGCAGACTTCTTATGGATGGAGACTTTCTGCAATTGATGCTTCCACACTGTTTTTCTAGACAGTAAAGTGTTATAGCCTTGAAATTGAAATAGCCTCTTACAAGAAGAAGGATAATTTGCACATGTTAGTTGCAGGCGTAGATGATGCAGGGCGCGGCAGCGTAATGGGTTCACTAGTGATTGCGGGTGTTCTGATGAAAAGGGAAGATCTACCGAAACTGTCAAAATTGGGCGTCAAAGATTCCAAACTTCTAACGCCGCACAGACGTGAAACACTGGCTCCAGAGATAAAACGAATCGCCCAAAACTATAGTGTAATAAAACTGTCGCCAAGACAAGTCGATGACATTGTTCTCAATGGCAAGAAACTTCATAAACTGAATTGGCTAGAGGCTCAAACCATGGCGAAAGTCATTGAAAACCTAAACCCAGACATAGCGTATGTTGATGCGTCGGACGTCCTAGAACAAAGATTCAAACAGCAAATCCTAGAATGCTTGCCGCGAAAAACAAATGTCATCTCTGAACACAAGGCAGACCTAAACTATCCAATAGTGTCAGCGGCATCAATAATCGCCAAGACTGAAAGAGATAAAGAAATTGAAGAACTAAAGAGCGTCCATGGAGATTTCGGATCTGGCTACCCATCAGACCCAAAGACTATGTTTTTTCTCCGTGAATGTATTCAAAAAATGCGCGAGTACCCAGAGTTTGTCCGAAAATCGTGGAAACCAGCACAGAAGACGAAAATCGAAAGTGACTCACGTCAAGCAAAGTTTACCTAGCAGCTGCAATCAAATCTTCAGGATATCTAACTTTGGAAAGTTCTCGACTGCTAATACATGAAATATCTTTGCCAGATGGTTTCTGTCCGCTTGTTACTAGAATCGGATATGCTTCAATTATGCGGCTTAGGCTTAAAATCTCATCCACGCGCCTATCTAATTCTGGCTCCATCTTACTCACAACGCCACCGATGATCTTCATTTCGTCATGAGGAACTGTAACAAAAAAGTCAAACGGTGCTTTTTTGACTACAGTAACATGGTAACGGCAAAGTTTCTTGAAGATTCGTTTGAGAAGCTTATTTTTGGCGATTGCATATTTTGCCTTTGTCAATAAGCATCCATGTTGATTTTGTGATTTTTTGAACACGTTTATAGGTTTGGCTACAGGGATTCCCAAAATCCATAAGAGGTTGTAAGCAGCAGAAACTGAAGCTTTGGCCATGCCTCTTTCATAACCATAAAGCGTCCGTCGAGACGTACCTATCATCTCAGCCATTTCGCCCACCGATAACCCCAACTCCTGTCTTCGTTGCTTAACAGCTTCACCATCAGTCTCAACATAATAACCGCCTGGACCAGCGTGGATCATTGGATGCATCTTTTGAACTACAATGTTTTCAAAGGTTTTCGGAGTGACAGTTAGAAGATTGTATCGCGTGTAAACAGTGTCATCTTCCAACGGTTTCTCACGTGTTCTCTCGCTTACCAATAGCGAGTTCGCCGAAACGCATTCAGATATCAACTTGAGCTCGTAGGCATCGTTTGACGTGACATAGCCAACGTCAGACTGGAATTTTATGAAAACGATGTTTTTGTCCTTTCGAACTGCAAAATCGAAGCAACTTGGCCGCGAACAGCATATGTCGGATAAGACAAAACCAGCATCTTTCAACATCCCCTCGGCATACTGCACTCTCGCTTTCTCCCAATTAACCAAAGGATGTCACCAAAAATACCATTACACAGTGTTAAATATAACTATACCTACGTCCCTACGTCAGCAGTACTAGGCTTGCGCCACGATCATTACGTGAGCTTTATCATACGGCTCCAAATCCACAACCTGTTCAATTCGGAAACCCCGTCTTTCCAAAACTCCAATCTCACTCCTGTAAACCTCAGATGGTTCCTTTGTTACGTCTATGCTTTGAGCTTTTACAGCAAGCATCACCCATCCAGATTCGCTGAGAAACACATCGGCATTGTCCGCCAACACTCTGGCTTGTTCAGGCTGCGCTATATCACAGTAGATATCGTCAACTTTCCCACGGACAAACAGGGCATATTTCTCTGGGGCACGCGCATCTTCAAGGATAGGCAACATGTTAATCCTGTAGGCGCAGACGTTGTTCACAAGCTCTCTTATCGACCTAGAAGCAAATTCTACACAGTAAACGTGCCCCTTTTCGCCAACAATATCTGAAACGTGGCTTGGCGTTGTTCCAGAAGCCGCACCTAAGTAGAGTACCTGATGATTTGGCTTTATCGGAACGGTTCTCAGGTTTTTCAAGATGGCTGCAGCAAGCTTACTTCTAAACGGATCCCAAAGACGGTATTCTACGCCCTCATGGCGAATGAGCCTTTCACCGTAAACGTTCCTTCCAGATGTCAAATTTATCGTGGCAAGCCTTTGAGCTCCATCCTCAAGTGACACTTGAAATATGGCCGGAAATCGCGAATGAGGTCTAACGTCGGTCTTCACGCCTGTGCTTTCTCCACTTCCTTTGCTCGTGACGGGGCCATTCATGCCTAGGTTTTTCGTGTCTTTGCATCTCAAGTCTAGGCGCCGCTGCAGGTATTGGTGGAGGCTCACTGTATTTCTCTCGTATCTCGTCAAGTCTCTTGTCCAAGTCAGCCCTCAACTGCTCGCCTATGTTTCTGCCTCCGAAAGCATCGGTTCTAGCTCCTATCGCTAATTTTCCAGCTAGTGCTCGGGCGATTTTTCCTCTCTGCCATTTCTTGGCATCATGCATAATGTTGTGCTGGAAAATTATTCCGTGCTTCGGCGGGCGTGCACCAGTCTTTAGCGAGCGGAACAATGCTTTTTCTGCACCTAAGACTTGAATTGTACTTGATGGCTTCTTAGCCAAATTTGACAAACCTCCAGCAAGGGCTATCAAGCGCGCTCCCAAAAGAGAGCCTGTCAGCGCCTTTATGTTGGGTGCAACCTCTTCCATGGCTTTGTCCAAGTAATTCTCCATTTCTTGTCTGAGTTTATATAGGCTGTCTACGTTTCTGCACAAGTCTTGAATTTGAGTTAAGTCTGTGTCGGTTATATCTGCGCCCATAGATGTTTCAGCGGCTACAGTAATAGGTTTGGCTTTTGATTCCGGAATCTCGGCTTTCTCAAGCTCCTCAACCGTGAAGTGATCCCTACTGCCCAGTTCCAGCACTAAGCGTGCATAAGTTTCATGCTTCTCCGTCAAACGATCAAGCTCTGGAAAGTGTATGCCGTACCATTCACGGACACGGCTCATGAGTAAATTAACGATTTTGTCTAAATCATCAAGGGTTTGAATGGCCTGTGCGACAATTAAGTCTCTTTTTTCAACAGCTCCTTTCACGCGGAGCTTTGCAATCTCCATGGTAACATTATGCATCCATAGATTATGACCGTCTGCATCCTTGACGAAGCCAGTTTCAACTGCGAACCTTTCGATGTTGGAACGAAGCAGTTTCCCAGCTTCAGAGGGCTTTACAACTTCAATTGCAATACCTAGCTTTTCGTTTGCTTCCTTCGCCAAGCTTTCATTCTCAAAAACAAACAGATCATGGCCACTCTTTTGAAGAAGCTCGATCAAAAAAGCAACTTCGTTCACCATTTTTCCAGCTTCAATCTTCAAAAGGGTTTCAGCGGCGGTCTGCGGCTTTCGGGGAAACAGAACTTTCTCTACTAGCTTGTTTTGCTCGTCGAAAGCCAATACTCCAAATGAACTTTCGATTATTGTTGCCTTCATTTTGTCGCACCTCAACGTAAACGTTATTCCTAAGCTTTATCTTATCAGAGTGATAACCTTTACTGAAAACCGTCCGTGGTGAAAGAAGATTTGGGCAACAGTCGGTTGAACGTCAATCTGTCTGGGGTGAATCTTGCAAACCCGACTATGCTGGCTTCAGGTATCTTGGGTTATTCTGCGGAAACATTAAGGACCGTCGTTGAAGGTGGAGCTGGAGCCGTTGTCATGAAGTCTGTAGGGTTGAAGCCGCGGGAAGGCTATGCCAACCCGACGGTTGTTCAAGTTGACTGCGGCTTGATTAATGCGATGGGTCTTCCGAATCCGGGAATAGACGAGTTTGTCAGGGAAATTCGTGAAACCAAAGCATTCTTGAAAGTTCCTGTAATCGTCAGCGTTTACGGTTTTTCAGAAGAAGAATATGCGAAAGTAGCCAAGAAGGCTATGAATGCTGGCGCTGATGCCGTAGAACTCAATGTCTCATGCCCACACGTCAGAGAGACAGGTTCTGAAATCGGACAGAATCCAGAAATATTGTCGAAGGTGATAAAGAAAGTCAAGGCTGCTGTGGACAAACCAGTTTTTGTGAAGTTATCCCCTAACGTTACGGACATTGTGCAAATAGCTGAAACAGCAGCCGGAGCCGGTGCAGACGCTTTAACGGCTGTGAACACCGTTAGAGCAATGGCAATTGATGCTGAAACGACCATGCCGATCCTGAGCAACAAAGTCGGTGGACTTTCAGGCTCAGCCATGAAACCCATAGCCGTCAGATGTGTGTATGATATTTATGAGCGAGTCAAGGTGCCGATAATAGGGTGCGGAGGCATAGCAAACTGGCGTGACGCCGTGGAATTCCTCTTGGCTGGAGCGTCAGCGGTTCAAATTGGCACTGCAATAGCTTTGAAAGGCCCAAGTGTGTTTAATGCGGTTGCTCGTGGAATAGAAGCCTATATGAAAAAGAAAGGTTTCGAGAGTGTGAAAGAGTTTGTCGGTTTATCGCATCGCAGCTAACCAGTTGAGGACTGCACGCATTCTGAACGTGAAGACAGAAAGCCCAACGGTGAAAACCTTCACTTTCAAAGATAAAGAGTGCGCATTAGCCCAGCCTGGTCAGTTTCTGATGCTTTGGATTCCTGGAATCGATGAAATCCCGCTGAGCGTATTGGATACGCAGGAAGACAATATGGTTTCAGTAGTCGTCAGGAGAGTCGGTGAAGCTACTCAAGCCTTGTATGACATGCGAGCTGGCGAAACCATAGGTATACGCGGACCTTTTGGCAATAGGTTTACCATTAGAGAAGGCAAGGCGCTAATCGTGGGCGGCGGAACAGGCATGGTGCCTTTAGCGTTTTTGGCCAGAAGATTGTTACCTGAGGCTGAGAAGCTGATTTTCGTTTCAGGCGCGAAGACAAAGGAGGAATTGCTGTTCATTGAGGAATTGGAGAGATTGTGTAGCAAAGGCAATTTTGTTGCGACGACTGAGGATGGAAGCTATGGCACGAAATGCTTAGCGACAAAACCGTTGAAACCACTTCTGAACAAGGAAAAGTTTGACATAATCTATACTTGTGGACCTGAGCAGATGATGCGGAAGATTTTCGATTTGGCTGAAAGACATGAGACCGCTTTGGAAGCCAGCTTGGAGCGCCTGATGCGATGTGCGATAGGCTTGTGCGGAAGCTGTGCTATAGGCAAATATCGCGTGTGCAAGGACGGACCAGTATTCACCTTGAAACAACTAAGGGAAGTTAAGAAGGAATTTGGAATTTCAAAACGTCACTTTGATGGAAGCAAAATACCGTTATGACAAACTCCGTCGTTTCTCGTTAGATCTCAAGCAGGAACATTTGTGGTGATGGCACAATTGATGTGAAAGACGTGGATATTTTTGGTGGCAATTTTGGAAAACCATGTCAGCTTGGCAAAATCCAACCTGTAGGTGTTTCAGTTGTGAAGTTTGTGGTTGAATCAGTCATTGTATGGAACAATCCTCCATAAAACTTATAAATAGACCGTTCTAAAGGTTGTTTTGTGGGGACTGATCGGTGCATATTTTCGCTT
>CAYHEV010000047.1:0-13478 GCA_964355725.1 uncultured Candidatus Bathyarchaeia archaeon
GGGCAGGTTTCTATCGTCCCCATACCCAAACGGGTTCAGGTCCAGATTATACCAAACCCTCAGAATGAGGCAATGGCGCAGATCTTCCGGATTTCTAAGCATAGTGTGCGGGGGATGGGGCTTGTACCCGGATCTAAATGGTGATGTCTCCACTGTCTCCCGCAACTTTTTCTCTCAAATAAAGAATGTACTTGGTTGTTACGAGTCTTAAGGCTGGTGTGTTGGTCGTAACCCGCCTTTTGTTCTATGTGGCATTCGACTAATCGGGCTACCCGCACCTCAGGTAGATTCCTCATCGGCGTCTGTTTGCCCTTTCCACTTGCAGGACGGCCGTTTCACCGTTTCACACCCAGCAGCCTCAGCAACTTAGCATGCATCATGGGCATTTGCCGGATGGACGTTTCGTTTCTGCTCCGGAGCCAAGACTCTCGTCTTACGTCCTTGCGGACGCTGCAATTCTACGTGTGGGCGGAGTTTCCTCAAGCCTTTCTTTAACTAGGCCCGGAAGCCACTCACCAACTCGCCAGCCCCAAATACAGTAGAAGCAGCGGTGCGCAATAAGAATTTTGGAAAGCTTATCTTTTCGCATGTCCATCTACGTTACTGAAAGGTTCGCTGGAATATGCCAAAACGCGTCATCTTGATTACGGGAACACCATGCGTTGGAAAAACAGCAGTCTCACAATTGCTAGCATCTAGACTCGACGCTCAGTATGTAAATCTAACTGAACTGGCAACGCGTGAGAACCTTGTGTTGGGCAAAGACAAAGAGCGAAACTCCATAATCATCGATGAAAAACGCATGCGAAGAAAAATAGATCAAATAGTCGAAAACTGCGAAAAGAACGACATAGTAGTTGATGGGCATTATGCAGTCAACGTTGTCCCAAAGAAACTTGTAACATGGGTTTTCGTTCTGAGACGTGACCCTGTTGAACTGCGGAAACTAATGGAGCAAAACAGTTTTTCAGGTCGCAAGCTATGGGAAAATCTGGCTTCAGAGATTCTCGACGTGTGCTTGGTTGACGCCTTGGAAATTCATGGAATAGAAAACGTTTGTGAACTAGACGTTTCAAGCAAAGGCTTGGAAGAAACTGTGAGCGAAATCTTGGACGTTTTGGCTGGCCGCGAGAAATGTCGCGTTGGGTTCGTGGATTGGCTGGGCAAACTGGAAAGCGAAGGCATACTTGACGAGTTACTGAAGATTTAGACTCGTTCTATCTTAGACTCTGAGCCACTTGCTTTTTGCCAAGCAACGTGATTTTCCTTCTATTTGCATAAGACTTCGCATGGTCACTGAACTTGTCACCTATGATCATAGGGCTTGACAATCCCACATCATCAGATGCCTTGTCGATGTTTATCACGACATTCACGCCGATGGTTCTGTTCCAGTCTCTGATCCACACTCCCTGTGTGACGCGTCCCCTTTGAACCAGCAAGTCGAACTTTCTTGAAATCCCGCTGAAGCCTTCAAGTGCTTCCATGTCTTGATTTACTTTATAGCCTTCTTTCTTGAAGTATTGTATCGCTGATCGCACCAAATCCGACACCGGTTTTGGTTTCTCCCCTTCTTCAGTGGTCATTCATTCTCCTTCTCGCATCAAACGTTATTTAGTTGGAGCGTGGAAAAGGCTTTCGGATAGCGAAAACTTGACGTCCACGCTAGTCGTTGAGTGCAGCAGATGTGGCAAACTTTTGCTTGCTAAGAGTGACCAGAAAACAAGAACCTGTCCATACTGTGGCTCCACTGTTGTTTTGGAGAAGGCCAAGAAACTAGCTTCAGCCGAAAGCGCCAACGAGGCGTCAGCAATTCTGCGCAGATTGAAAGGTGACGCTACCGGCATAGAAAGGAAAACTAGGCACATATGATGCTTGTAAGGTAAACCATCAATCCCAGTTCCATCAGAATGAATCTCAGTCATGTCGTTTCATGGTTCCAAGCATCTGGCAGGTTCTGCATACGCTCTCTGTTGTAGGTTCTCCGCATTCATGGCATTCCCTTAACCCTTCTTTCCTAACGGTCTCCTCAATCGCTGGTCTTAACTTTTCAATTGACTGGAAAACTGTGAACTTTACCCCAGCATGTTTTTCCTCCATCCTGTTGAGCAACATGCGGACGTCGTTTCTCAAAGCTTCCGAAGCATATGGACAGGGTCTACTCTGAAACTTTATTTTTCTGACGTAAGCGTACAGGGCTGTTTCCTTCTCCGGAATTTCACAGAAAGGTTTTATCTTCTGCACCAGTTTCGGATGAACTTTGTCCGTTACTGGTTTTTCGCTTGCCAAACGGAAAATGTCACCATGAAAAATATTCAGCAAAGCTGTCTGTGTTTCATCATCCAATGTATGAGCAGTTGCAAGTCTGTTGGCCTTCGCCTCTCTTGCTGCCAGATTTAGAGCTTTTCTGCGCAGAACCCCGCAATACGCGCATGAAGTCAACTTGTTATCGTCGTTTCGATTTAAGCGGTTAACCATTTCGTCAAGTCTGAATCCGAAAAGTTCTTTGAAAGAGATCACATGATGTTCCACATCAAGCTTCTGGCAGTTCTCGGCAGCTATTTTTAGAGCTTCGTCGCGATATCCCCTGATTCCTTCGTCCACAATGACTGCCACAAGCGAGGTCTTCGGATAATTCCGTTCTAGTTTAACTAGAATGTGGAGTAGGCTTACGCTGTCCTTTCCACCTGAAACAGCCACCGCTACTCTGTCGTCAAATTTGAGCATTTTATACTTGGCAATCGTTGTTCTAGTCTTCTCTTCTATGGATTTAGTGAAACACTTCTTGCACAGTTTTTGTCCAGAATATGGTCTGAAGAAGAAGGCTTCTCTACCATTGCAAATGGTGCAGACAGGAGCATTGGTACTCATCGGAATCTCACGTTATTGTTTTCCAGAATTACTAAAATGAACATATACAATAGTCTTTTGAAAGAGGCAAGGGTCCTTAGAAAAAAGATTGCCAGCTATTGATAGAAGATGAGTTCGCTCTCTTCTAATATTCTTTGAAGTTTGTCCACAGCCTCGTAGACATCTTGCTCCTTCTTCGCTCCCACGCACACCAGTTTTCCAGCTGAAAACAGGAGAAACACAACTTTCGGCACGTCCAACCTGTAGACTGCACCTGGAAACTGTTCTGGCTCATACATAACCCTCTTGAGCTTGCCAACAACTGTTTCCAAATCTATTTCTCCGCCTAACACTGCAGACGCAACAATGTTTTGAATGTGCACTTCCGGCTTGTTAGCAATTGATATTCCTTTGCTCCTCAGTTCCCTCGTCACCTTGTTGACTGCCTGTATAGCTTCTTTCTCGGATTTTGCTCCTGTGCAAACCATTTTGCCAGTTTCAAATATCAAAGTAGCCGTCTTTGGTTTTTTCAATCGATAGACAAGTCCCGGGAATACTTTTGGATTGTATTCGGCGTGTGGGAACTTCTCAACTATCAGCTTCAAACTAACTCTCTGGTTTAGGGCAGCGGATGCAACTATGTTTTGAATAGTTATTGAAGGTTTTCTTTTAGGCATTTTTCCATCTCAATATGAGGAGATTCTGCTATTATATTTCCAATTCAACACAGTAACTGTTTCGTTGCTTCACATTTTAACTAAACCTTATTGATAGGGATTTCGGTCAAATTGGGAAGCGGAGAATCGCCGCTATGCCGCCTAACGCAAGAAGTTTTGTTCCTGCTTCATGCTCTGTACTGACCACTATTACGCTACCTGCCTTCCGTTCCACGTTCGTCATGATTTCTTCTATTAGCAAACGTTTTTCGTCAGTAGATTCGCGCAGCATTGTATCTGCCAAAACAAGTTTTTCGACCGCACCTAACTTTGCCGCATTCTCAACTTCTCCAAATCCATAGGTAACGTTTTTCTCACCTTTGCCAAGTCTCCTCAAAATCTCCTCAATGATTTCAGACTCCTCACCAATTCGCAGATGCTTCATGGTTTTCAACAATACGCCTGAACGCAAAGCCTCGTGTATTCCCGCAATTCCGCCGTTGTTGACGCTCTTGACATCTATGATTGATTTGGTGATATCAGTGGCTTCGTTTTGCAGAAATTTGGCAAAATCATTTTTCACAAATCCAACACCAATTATGGCTATTGGACTGTGATTTACTGTCCAGATTTGACGTAGACTATTCAGCGCTTTTCTGAAGTATTCGTTCAAAGCTGTGCTTCTTTTGTCGGTTTCACGTTTTCCCGGAAGTCTTATTCTCTCCTCAATTTTCTCTTCGACGCCGTATTGTGCTGTGGTAGCTATGGCGTAGCCTTCATCATCTATAGAAACTATTGTTATTGGCTTCTCAGATGTCTTTCGTGCTCTTTCCAGCCTTTCAATATGATGTCTAGCCCATTCTTTTTTCACAATCGTAATAGGTGTTTTCAGCGTGATGTTGAGTGTGTGGTGCGCACCTGTTGGAACGGCTTCCGGAGCTTCACAAATAGTTCCATGAACGCGAAGTCTACCAAGAAGTTTATCCCAACCGACATCTTCAACTTTGACTCCTAGAAAAACTGGCACTCTTTCCCCGCGACCAGGTCTTGCATATTTCTCATCAGGTTTCATCTCTCTGGTCGTGTTTGCGTAAACTTCATCATTCTTGTAAATAACATTGTACAGGTGCCAGAAATCGTCAATCGTTTCGGGAATAACCTTCACATAGCCTTTTTTCAGATTAGTTTCCAAGATTTTCATGAACCTTCAGCCCCTTTCTCTCGATACGCGAAATCCAATAATCAACTTCTGTTCATTGAAGTATAAACCTAATGTGTATAAAGCGATAATCTCTGGTGCGATTTCTAGTAACACGAACTTTTCTTTGGGGAAAACTTGGTTTAGCTTTCAGATCCTTTAGCATGCATGGAAAAGCCTATTTGTGGGTTTTCAGTACATTGGGCTTCTAACTTCGGTGGAAGTGTTAGAGTTGGCGATTGCTGATTTCAAGTATGATCTTGGCAAAGTTGAAAAGGGCTACAACAACAGAACATCATACGTCAATCTCTCAAGCATGCAGATCGCCAGCAAAACCGTCTCAGAAGAAATGAAAGACTTAAGAACGCAGTTTACAGGAGACGAGGATGGAGCAAAGACGGCGTGCCTACACCGCAAAAGGTGAAGGCTCTAGGCATAGATTTTCCAGATGTGATGGAGCTTTTGCAGAAACATGTTTGAAGGGGAACTCAGCAAGAATCATGTATCATGTGAATCAGGCTGACTTCCGACGTCACTTATGCGCTTGAGTTCTTCATACATCCATGGCGGAACACGTTTTGGTTTTCTTGAAGGTGATAGAGTTATCTTTGTCTTGTGGAAATCAACCAACATAGCCTTTGTCCGCCACTTCTTGGCTCCTCTTGTCCTTCTCCCAAACAGTTCCATCTGAAATCCACACTATCGCATCTAATCGTTACGAGTAGTATTCGTTTATTGTGCTAGAAGTAAAAAGGCATGTTCCCTAAAGGTAATATGTCATGCTTGAAACAAAAAGAATGAGACTTCAGATGTTATGGAATGCTTTTTCCGAAGTTCGTGCATGCTATTCCGATGTCACGCATGTTAACTACGCCATCGTCGTTGATGTCCATGTTCGGGTTCCAGTTTGGATGAACTGGCATGGTTCCGAATTGGCCGCAGATAGCACCAATGTCTCGCATGTCGACTTTACCGTCAGGAAAACCGTACCATATTCCAGTAACGTCACCTACCAGAGTAACTAGTACGTGATCAAGGGCAACGCAAAGGTTGTCAATCGTGGTTATTTCATCTAGAATAGGTTCTGCTTCAGCGCTTATGGTGTACTCACCTAGGGCAAACCCTGTCGAATTCCATTTCAAGGTTATCGTTGTCGTATTTCCTGTGGTCAAGATAACATTACGAATTGTAGCAATTGCCGTCGAATTGACATGGAGAGTGATGTTGCATGTCAGAACGTAGCTGCCTCGATTGGCTACCGTGATGTTTATGCTTGTGCTGTATCCTTGGCCAACATGAGTCTTGAAAGGGTTAACATCAATGACAGCTACGTTATGAACTGCAAGGGGATAATGATCCACGTTGTTTGCATCTATGACATATGGTGTATCTCCTATGCCGTCGCTTCCAGTCTCATTCTGGTAGGGGCCGCTATACAAATCTGTGTCACTGCGACTACTCCAATAGTTGCCTCCAGAAGGATAGCCATCATCCCAGACGTTCGTGGAACCACTCGGCTGCACTTGAAATGGCCATGTTGCGAATATATTATGGTAAATAATGTTATTTGAGGAGGTTGGATCATAGAAGACTATGCAGATGTCATTGTATATGGCTGAGGTTATGTTGTTTTCATGAATTTGGTTGTTTGACGAATTTTCTAGCCAGATGCCGATTGCGTTGTCTGTTATGTTGTTGCTGTCCACTCGATTGTAGTCTGAATGAACATATCCGAGCCAGATACCTCGGGAATTGCACAGAATGTTGTTTAATGTGATGTTGTTATGATTTGAATACCAGCAAGACCAGATACCGTTGTCATTGTTCGCTATCTCATTCTCGACAATATCAGTATAGTTTGAGTAGCCTCCAAGCCAGATTCCAGCACCGTTTTCTGCTATCTTATTCTTGATGATGCTATTGCTGTTAGACTGAGTGACATAGACGCCTGAGTTCTGGTTTTCTGTTACGTCGTTTTCGAGTATGGTGTTGTTGTTCGAGCTGTCTTTAAGCACGATACCTCTGCTATTGTTTACGATATCATTTTCATAAATGCTGTTGCATTGCGAGGACTTGTCGACGTATATTCCTTCCTCATTTTGTGTTATGTTATTCCTTGTAACGGAGGAGTTAGTTGTTCCTGCCAACAGCAAGCCTTCCCCATTATGCCTAAGGTCTAGACCTTGTACTGTCATGTTTGTGCAGTTCACGAGTCCAACGTATCCGGCGTCAAGTGGAACTGCCTTGTTTGCCTCATTGATCCAATAATAGACTGGTTTACCGTTAACAGTGTTTGAAGCATCAACATCATTCACGTAGTCTGGCAAATTCCGGCCAGTAATCTTGATATTATAGGTGTTTGCGGCCATGGCATTGTTTCTGAATTCATTGTATTTTGAATACCAGACACAGATACCATAGGTGTTGTTTCTTATGTTGTTTCCATGTACGCTATTGTTGTTTGATGAGTCTTCAATGTCGAAGCCTATCCAGTTGTTTGTAACGTTGTTTTCAGAAAGGCTGTTGCCGTTGGTTACCCACTCCGAACCCGAATCAGAAGTAATTCCACGCTCATTATTTGTGAGATTATTCTGACAAATGTTCGTAAAATAGGAATAAGAGAGATAGATGCCAAAGTCGAATCCTCTTACTTCCGTGTTCCTAACGGTAACTTTCGTTCTATAAGATAAGTCAATTCCTTTAGAATATAATTCGCCCAATCCTTGAATAATGTAACCTGAACCATCAAAGACAATGTTGTCTCTTTCTACAACGATTGAGCTGTTGTAGATGCTTCCTGTAAGGAAATAAGTTATGTTGTCCATGGTTGAGACTGGTGCGCTAGAGGGGTCTATGTTTCCATTTTCTCGTATGTATATGATTCCGTCTGCCTTGACTGGTTGAATGTTGAATGTTAGGAAATACATACTTGTCAGAAGCATTACGATAATTAGTCCGGAAAAGGTTCTCTTCAACAATTCTCCCTCTCAACCCAGTAATCCCAGTGTATTCCACAAGTTGTATTTGACGTTTTTCAAACATAGTTACAGAAGAAAGTTCTATCTCTTGTGAGTTCTTGCATTTTCAAAATCAATACTTCAATTTCAATTCATTGCGGCGGGAAAGCCCTTGAGCCAAAAGACACACGCATGTTGGCAGAGTTGAAAAAATGACAGAAATCGACGAAGCGAACAAGAGGCAAGTCATAACCAACCCGCCAGTCTAGTAGAGCGTGCTGGCTCGGAGAATTTTGGGACTGATGGAACAAGCGCACTAAGGCTCACGATCAGTAGAATGGCGATCACGCTGAGGCTTTGCATATCCGTGTCTCTTGAACAAAATGGCGTATTCATGTGAGTTTCTTCATCAGCGGACTTTGCATTGGTGGCAAATTCGTAGCTAAGGTTTTATGGGGTTTCGCTCCACTATTTCTTTCTGGAAAAGTGAGTGCATTATGAAAACTAGTTTCTGGCTTCTGGATTTGAACCATGAGATCAAGGATCACATGCCTGAAATTTGGCTTTGGGGTATCGACACCGCTGGAAAGCGAGTGTTGATTATTGACAGAAATTTCTTGGGTTATTTTTACGCCGTGATGGAGGACAGCGCTGACCCAATAAAGGTGGTTGAGGGAATTGAGAAAGAGCGTTATCCTTTTGTTGTGAAGCTTGAACTCGTCGATCGCAGGTTCTTTGGAAAACCGGTGAAAGTTGTTAAGGTTTACTGCAAGGATCCTGATGTGGTTTCAAAATATGCTAACGCTCTTCGAAAGCTCGAAGGGATCAAGGACTGCCTCGAAGACGATATTCGATTTTCAATGCGGTACCTGATCGACAACAATGTTGTCCCGTGCGAGTGGCACGAAATAGAAGCTGTTGAAGAAACTAACACTACAGGTGTTCAAGTGGACAAGGTTTACACGGCGAAGTCTGTTCCCAGATTGCTGGAGAAAGCTGAAGCTCCGAAATTGAGGATTTTGAGTTTTTCAACAATATGTTACAGTAAAGAGGGTTCGCCTAAACCTGACAGAAACCCCGTAGTCATGATTTCAGTAGCAACCAACCGCGGTGAAGAGAAGCGATTTTTGGCAGGTGAGGACAATAATGACAAGCCAGTTCTGGATTCTTTCATGAGTTATGTTCGTGACTTCGACCCGGATGTTGTAGTAGGTTACGGCGTGAATGGGCAGCACTGGCCATATCTTCTTGAAAGGTGCAAGCGGTTTGGAACACGTTTGTTTGTTGATCGTGCGAAAACTGAACCCCACACTAGCGTGTACGGTCATGTGTCATTGACTGGAAGAGCCAACATGGACATGCTTGATTATGCAGACGAGTTTCCTGAAGTCAAGAACAAGACGTTAGAGAATCTGGCAGATTATTTGGGTGTTATGAAAGTTGAAAACCGCACGCTGATCGAAGATGTGGACTTTGCGGCTTATTGGGGCGACAAAGCCAAACGTGAGATCTTGAAGAGATTCTCTATGGAAAACACTCGGTGCATCATGGGTATTGCTGAAGTGGTTTTGGATTTCGCTATGCAGCTTTCAAGTCTTGTGGATTTGCCTTTGGATCATGTTGGAACGGCCGCTGCAGGTTTCCGAGTTGAATGGTTTCTGATTAAGCTTACGCATGAGATAGGTGAGCTTGCGCCCAGAAGAATCGAGCAGCCTTACAGGTCTTATGCGGGTGGCATAGTTCTCAAACCTGAAGCAGGGTTGCACGATAACATTGCGGTTTTGGACTTCAAGTCAATGTATCCAAATCTGATGATGACCTACAATATGTCGCCGGATACTTATGTGTCGCCTGATGATCCGATTCCGCCAGAAGGAGTCTATGAAGCTCCGGAAGTTAAGCATAGATTCCGAAGGGAACCTGCGGGTTTCTATAAGGAGGCCTTATCCTATTTGATCAGAGTGCGAGATGAAATCCGTCCTAGAATGAAGCGTCTTAACCCGAAAAGTGCTGAATATCGGGTTTTGGATGCGCGGCAGAAAGCTGTGAAGGTAATCACGAATGCTTCTTATGGTTATGCAGGGTGGGTGGGTGCACGATGGTACGTGAAACCAGTGGCTGAGGCAGCAGCTGCTTGGGGAAGAGACACTATCCTCAATTCTGTGAAAATGGCTGAGAAAGAAGGTTTGAAGATCATTTACGGTGACACGGACAGCATATTCCTCGAAAATAAGCCAGAGAAACTTGAAAAGCTTTCAAAGGAGATCAGAGCGAAGTTGGGTTTGGAGGTTAACTCAGACGAGGTTTATGTGCGAATTTTCTTTACGGAAGCAAAGAAACGTTATGCGGGACTCTTGTCTGACGGTAGACTTGACATTGTAGGCTTGGAGGTTGTGCGGGGTGACTGGGCTGAAGTGGCTAAGAAAGTGCAGGAAAGGGTCTTGGAAATCATTTTGAAGGAGCAGTCTCCGAAGAAAGCTGCGGCGTTCGTGGAGCAGTTTGTTTATGAGTTGAGGCAGAAGCGTGTTCCGTTCCGTGATTTGGTTATTTGGAAGACGTTGACTAAGCCTGCTGAAGAGTATGCGGTAAGAGCTTCTCATGTTGAAGCTGCGAAAATGTTGGAAGCGAATGGTTGGAAGCTCGGCGTAGGCGACAAAGTGGGTTACGTGGTTGTTGTTGGTGCTGGGCGTTTGTATGAGCGGGTTAAGCCCTACGTTTTTGCTTCGTATGATGAAGTGGATGTCGAATACTACGTTTCCAAGCAGGTTGTGCCCGCTGCGGCTAGGGTCCTTGAAAGTTTCGGCATAACAGAGGAGCAATTGTTAAAGTCTGGAATGCATGAAAAAGAGACGAGGAGTCTTACTGACTTTTTTGGAGCTTAGTCTTTGCTTTCGGTGACTTCTGAGAATGTTAAGAGTTGAACGTTCAGTACTGGTTTGACGGCGTCGGATACGCGTGAAGCGATTATGGTTTTTATGTTTTTTTCGCTTGCAATGTCCACGATTCTCTGGGTTATTATGCCGTCGAAAACTGTGGTTTCTACGCCTTCTGTTTGTTGAAGTTTCTCTGCTAGCTGGTTTACTGGCAAGCGTTCCATTTGTTCCAGTTTGTCGTTGAGGAGAATAGCTTCCAGTGTTCCTTCCAAGGTTTTTATTGCTTCAACTATTTCTTTTGGAGTTTCTACCTTTGGCTTCTCTCTTTTAACGGGTTTGAACACTTCGCCGATTGGTACTTTGGCTTCTAGAGCTTCTAGGATTTCTTTGCAGTTTAGTTCTTCAACTTCTTTTCCTCTAGGGGCTCTGCCGACGTATTTTATGTTTGCCACTTGCAGCAATTCCTTCAGGATTAGGTCTCCGCCTCTGTCTCCGTCGAGAAGGGCTGTGGCTTCTTTTTCTTTGCAGATTTTTTTGATGGTTTCTGGGACTTTTGCGCCTTCTAAGGCTATTGTGTTAAACATTCCGCATCGCATTAGGTTGATTATGTCTGCTCTGCCTTCGACGATTATTACTTCTTTGGAGCTTTCAAACTCTGGTCCTGCAGGTAATTCTTCTGGTCCGTATTTTTCGACTTTGTGGATTTTGAGTGTGTCTCCGACTTCTTTGAAGACTTCGTCTACTGATGGCAGGGATTCGATTGTCCATTTGTGGAGAATTTCTTTGGCTCTGTCGATTATTATTTTCCTTCGGGCTTCTCGGACATCTTCGATTTTTTCGAGGATTATTTTTGCAGCACATGGACCTACTCTGTTTATGCTTTCTATGCTTGCGGCGATGAGTGCTGTCGAAACTCTGTCCAGGCTCGTGGGAATCGTTATAGAACCTGTTGTTTTGTCGTTTTTTGAGTGCAGGTCGATTTCTATTCTTCCAATTCTGCCGGATTTTTGAAGTTCTCGTAGGTCAAGTTCTGGTCCGAATAAGCCTTCTGTTTGACCGAAAACTGCTCCTATAACGTCCGGTTTTTCTACTACTCCTTCTATTTCGAATTTTGCGCTTATAACATACTTTATAGTAAACGCTTGTGATGAACCCGTAAGTGTACGCCTCCAATGATGCTTCGTTAATTCGGGTAAGTTTTAATCGCGTGATGAGATGTTTACTCTCAACCGACGTGACTATTACTTCTACTCTATATTACGTTTATGGATTACTGCTAAGCTTCCTCTTTAAGGTTTTCATCTGGCTTTTTGAAAATCTATGTTTTCCCGGTTTTCTTCTTCAACGTTTCAATGTATGCTGATAAGCCTTCGATATCTTTAACTTCTTTTCCAACGAGTCCGAGGAGTTCCGCCCAAAAAAGTGTGTTAGATTTTATTCTCGCGTGTTCCATATGTTGTTTTAGGCGTGCTGTCCACTCTTTTCCTGTTCTGTCAAAGTCAAGAAGCAGAATAATCTCTCTGGCTCCTGTTTCTTCTATTTCAGAAATCGTGTCTAGGCGAGTTTTTCCGCCAGTTTTTGCGGATATTATTTTTCCTTGTACACCCAACGTTCTTAGGGTTTCAATGTCTTTTTTTCCTTCTACGATTATTGGTGTTCCTTTGGCAGATTCTTCCGCTAAGCATTCCAGGATGTGCTGAAGTTTTTCCTCTTTTTCCTTGAGGTGAGCTGACAAGGTCTATTTACCTTGTTATCTTGACGTTTTTCACGGTGTCTAGGTGTTCCTTTGCTTCTTTGTTGCTTTCAAAGTATCTTCGGACTGGCTCAAGAATCGCTGCTAGTTCGTTGGCAGTTGCATTTTTGAGGTCTTGCGGGTGCAGTTTGCCTTGCTCGAAGGCTTTTTCCAGTTCGTTGTAGTTTTGGAATTCGACGTTACCGCCGAATTTGGTTGGTCTTTCTATTTTGAAGGTTTCTCTTTCTCGGAAGATTATGTATTTGCAGATGTCTATGATTGGGTTGAATTGTATGGTTTTTTCTGGGCAGAAGGCTTTGTTCATTTTCTGTTTTATTTCTTCTGGTGAGTCGTAGAGGAATATGCAGGTTTCGGGTTTGCTCTTGCTCATTTTGGCTGATGCTACTGCTTCTTTTTCTTGTCCTTCTGGGATAGGCCACACTTTCGGCTTTTCTAGGCCTTGCAGTAGGTGGTGGTGGACGCATACGGGTTTCCAGAATCCTAGTTTTTCGCCTAGTTCTCTGGCTACGACGTTGGCTTTGCGCTGGTCTATGCCCAGTTGGCAGATTTTGACTTTCAGGTGGAATATGTCTGCCACTTGCATGGGCGTGTACAGGAAGTCTGAAACCATTCTGGCTTCGGTTTCTTTTCTTCCAGCGATTTCCAGTGTGCGTCTTCCTCGGGCTATGCTAATGTTCTTTGATATCAGAACCGTTTTTGCCCAATAATCCAGATCATCGTAAAGCTCGTCAGAGTAGATGAATTCCACTTTGTCTTTTGGCACGCCTAGGGCTATCCATGAATGTTTGAAGAGGTCAGCGGCTTGCTTTATCAGGTCCAAGTCGCCGCCTAGTTTATTGTTTAGCCACGCATGCCACGTGGAAAGATAAGCTTTGAAGCGTATTCCTGCTTCTGCGAAATCTTTCATCTTGTAAGCGCATATTACGCCTGTTCCCAAGTGAACTAGACCCGATGGTTCCCAACCGTTATAGGCTACAGGGTGCTCCTCCGTTTCTAAAAGAAGCCTCAAATCCTCTGGAGTCAAGATTTCCTCGGTTGGTGGTCTGCAAATTAATTCGATTTTTGTTTCTATGTCCAATTTCTTACCCTGCTGGCTTGTTGGCTTTTTAAGCTTCTATGCAGAAGCGAAACTTAAGAGTTTGGCTCAAGGCATCTTTTTCCGCGCAACCTTCCTATCTCTTATGTCTTTAT
>CAYHEV010000048.1:0-13369 GCA_964355725.1 uncultured Candidatus Bathyarchaeia archaeon
ATGTATTCGACGTTCACCTTCAAGGCGACACATCCAAGCTTAATAGTATATAGTTATTGACCGAAATTTATCTACCTATTGTTTCTGCAGCTATAGTAGCCTTGACGAAAGTATATGAGCACCGGAAACTGAAGAGTAAACCCGTCAGTAACCCCATATATAGATCAGAATAACCCCTAGAGTGATCTGTTGACAATTCTTTTATGTTCCGTAGGCAGTCTAGTTTCAAGGTGTTCATCAGATGCTGTCCGATGAGAAAAAGCTGGACGCGGTTCGTAAACATAGGGAAACGTGGGAAAAGAATACGCTAATCAAGAGCTTTGACAAGCTTCCAGAGAGAGGCGAGTTTTCCACAAGCTCAGACATTCCTGTGGACAGAGTCTATACGCCCCTAGATGTTGCAGATTCTGATTATCTTCGAGATTTGGGGTTTCCAGGCGAGTACCCCCTCACGAGGGGTGTTTATCCGACGATGTATCGTGCCCGTTTTTGGACTATGCGCCAGTACGCTGGTTTTGGCACAGCTGAGCAGACAAATCAGCGTTTCAAATATCTGTTGGAGCACGGCCAAACTGGTTTGAGTGTGGCTTTTGATTTTCCAACGCAGGTGGGATATGACTGTGATCATCAGATGGCGCTTGGTGAAGTGGGTAAAGTGGGTGTAAGCGCAAGTACGCTACGGGATATAGAGATTCTTTTTGATGGGATTCCGTTGGATAAGGTCACAACTTCGATGACGATTAATGCTCCAGCTAATATCCTGTTAGCGATGTATGCGGTTGTAGGACGAAAGCAGGGTTGTCAGCAGTCTCGGCTTGGCGGGACAGTTCAGAATGATGTTCTGAAAGAATACGTAGCTAGAGGGATGTATATTTTTCCGCCGAAGCCTTCGATGAGGATGGTCACTGACATTTTTGAGTATTGTAGTCAGAATATGCCACAGTGGAACACGATTAGCATTAGTGGTTATCATATTCGTGAGGCTGGTTCGACAGCGGTTCAAGAAGTGGCTTTTACATTTGCAAACGCTATTGCCTATGTGCAAGCAGCCATTGACAGAGGATTAGATTTAGACAAGTTCGCTGGCAGATTGTCGTTTTTCTTTGCAGCTCACAGCAATTTTCTAGAAGAAGTAGCCAAGTTCCGTGCTGCTCGACGTTTGTGGGCAAAGATTATGCGAGAGCGTTTTGGCGCTAAGAACCTTAGCTCGTGGATGTTACGGTTTCACACGCAAACTTCGGGGGTTTCGTTGACAGCTCAGCAGCCTTACAATAACGTGGTTCGTGTGGCCTTGCAGGCTCTATCTGCGGTTCTGGGTGGGACGCAGTCGTTGCATACGAACTCGTTTGATGAGGCTTACGCCTTGCCGAGTGAACAGGCAGTGACGGTTGCGCTTAGGACGCAGCAGATCATAGCGTGTGAGAGTGGTGCAGTTGACGCGGTTGATCCGTTGGGCGGCTCGTATTATGTGGAGTATTTGACTGATGAGATTGAGGAGAGGGCTGAGAAGTACATTGAGCAAATTGACGGCATGGGCGGAGCAGTTGCAGCTATCGAGAAGGGTTTTATGCAACGTGAGATCACGGAGAGCGCTTACCGTTTCCAGAAAGAGGTCGAAGCAGAGAAACGCATCGTCGTGGGCGTTAATGATTTTCAAGTTGAGGAAGATGCTCCAATCAAGCTTCTGAGGGTGGATCCGGCGATTGAGAAGAAGCTCGTAGAACAACTGAAAGAAATCAAACAGAAAAGGAACAAGGCGAAAGTAGATGAAGCACTGAATAGACTGCGGAGTGCTGCAGACAGTGAAGATACAGCTCTTATGCCTTTGGTCCTTGATGCTGTTAAGGAGTATGCTTCACTCGGAGAAATCTGCGATACCTTACGAGAAGTGTTTGGCGAGTATCGCCCGCCTTCCATTTTTTAGGCTATGACGAACAGAGTTTCGCCTTCGCTTACAGGTGAACCTTCTGAAACGCTTACTTCCTGCACTATACCAGTTCTTGTCGCGGTGATTTCGTTTTCCATTTTCATGGCTTCGATTATGCAGAGTACTTGTTTTTCTTTGACTTGATCGCCTTTTTTCACTCTAACTGAGACTATCTTACCTGTCATAGGTGCTGTTATGGCTCCGTCTACTGCTTGCCTGTTTGCAGTCACTCGTTTTATCAGCGAAACTGCTGTAGGTTCGAATGTGGCTAGAGTTTGTTTTTTTGTTTGGATTCTTAATTCAGCTTTGAATGCGGCATCTTCGACCTTCAATTGGAAGGTTTTGTTCCATTCGATTTTTGGAAGTTCAACTTTGTAGGTTTTGTCGTTTACTCTCATGAGGAATGCTTTTTCTTGGTTGGGCTTGTCTGTTTCCATATCTGCTTTGAGAGTTTTGCCGTCTATTTTGATTGCGTAGTTTTTTTGGCCGTTTTTTGTTAGTTCGATTTTGTGGGGTTTGCCGTCTATATGGATTTCGTAGCTTGGCACGGTTATGCTCCTCTTTCAGTATTGCTTTGTCTACCTGCTAGCATCCATGAGGAAATATGATCTTTGGGTCGTACGAGTGTTAAGGCCTTGATGCCATTTGAGCTTGTGAGGTATGCGATGACTGCCACCGACACTGCGGCCACATCTTCTAGTTCCTCAAGCTGTTCAGGTGGAATGTCTGTTTTGGCTTCTTCTCGTTTGGTTTTTCTTTTCTGGAAATATTCTGCAGCAGTTTTGGGGAACAGTGCGTAGGTTATCTTGTCTTCTTCGCTTTCGATGTATGGCTTCACGTCGTCAGGTATCTTGTCAAGGGCGGGTTCCAAGAGGTCTGCGGGACGGACCGTTATGGGTTCTTCGTCGCCGATGATTTTCTTCCTGATCTTCGGGTCAATTGCGCCAGGAGGCTTTCCGTACAAGCCTTTCACGTAGTCTTTGATTTCCTTGGGGATTATGCTGTAGCGTTTGCCTGAAATAACGTTGAAAACTGCTTGGATGCCGACGAGCTGGCTTGTAGGCGTAACCAACGGCGGATAGCCTAGTTCTTTTCTTACTTTGGGCACTTCTTCGAGCACTTCGTTCAGTCGATTCAGTGCCTTTTGTTCACGGAGTTGCTCAAGGAGGTTGCTGAACATTCCGCCTGGGATTTGGTGAACGATTATTGAAGCATCTATCCGTTCGGCTTTGGGGTCTATGAGTTTTATCGGATCATAGTATTTTTCGCGTAATTCGCGGAAGTACGCGGCTATCTCACTCAAGAGTTCCAAGTCTAAGTTTGTGTCGTAGGGTGTGTCTTTAAGCGCCGCTACGACGGATTCGACTGGCGGCTGGCTGGTGCCCCATGCGAGTGGTGAAAAGGCGGTGTCCAGTATGTCCACGTCTGCTTCGCAAGCGCGGTAGTAGGTCATCATGACCATTCCGCTCGTGCTGTGTGAATGCAAGTGGACTGGGAGGTCTACTTCCCTTTTTAGGGCGGTTATCAGTTCATAAGCAGGTTGGGGTGCAAGCATTCCTGCCATGTCTTTGATGCAGATGCTGTCACAGTCTAGTTTTGCCAGTTTCTTGGCGAATTCTACAAAGTGAGATACCGTGTGCACGGGGCTGATTGTGTAGCTGATTGTTCCCTGTGCATGCTTACCTTGTCTTTTGACAGCTTTGATGGCGACTTCCATGTTGCGCACATCGTTTAGTGCGTCGAAGATGCGGAATATGTCTATGCCGTTTTGTGCGGCTTTTTCTACGAATTTGATAAGCACATCATCGGGGTAGTTGCGGTAGCCTACAACATTCTGTCCACGTAGAAGCATTTGAAGCGGCGTTCGTTTGATGTGCTTCTTCAGTTGACGGATGCGTTCCCAAGGGTCTTCATTTAGGAAGCGTATAGCTACGTCAAAGGTTGCTCCGCCCCATGCTTCAAGCGAAAAGAAGCCGACTTGGTCTATTTTTTCAGCTATCTTGAGCATAGTCTCTGTGCTCATTCTCGTAGCCATTAGCGATTGGTGTGCATCACGGAATGTTGTGTCGGTGAGTTTGACGGGTTTGTTTTGCGGCGTCCAGACTCCTCTCAAACATACAGATTGAACTTGGAAGTAGAAAGTTTGATTGAAGCCGTATTAATTCATTTAGGTCTAAAGAAACTGCCTGCCTTAACAGAAAATCAAAAAACGTAGTGAAGAGGGTGGACTGCCGTCGCGCCATGCAGAGTATTTCTTTAAATTCAAAGTCATGCATAATCGTAGGCGGAGAATTCTATGAGTAATGATGGGGCTTCCGAAGAAGCAAAAGAGCTGCTGCTTAAGGCAGTTAAAACGCTGGAAACAGAGGTTGAGTATGCGGATGGGCTTTGTGAAAGGACTGAGGGTGTTATGGTTACGAAAGACAGTGTTGAGGAACGCGTGTCGACACCTGTGGCTGTTCGCGGCTTCGTCCTGAGAGCCTACAAGAAGGGACAATGGAGAGAAGTAGGTGGCTATGATTCCTCGGCTGAAAATGTGCAGGAGATGGTGAGGAAACTTGCAGATTTCGAGCCGTTGTCGAAGGACGCTGTTGAGCTGCAGCAGTTGAATTCTTGGGAGCTGGATGAGGGGTTGCCTGTGAAGATCAGTCCTTCTGAAGTGGATGTTGAGGAGAAGTTGGAGCATGTTCGAAGGCTCTATGGTGATGCTGTGAGCTGCGACAAGAGGATCGTTAATGTGACTGTCTCCTATAGTGACACGGTGCTGGAGAGGTCTTTCGCAAATACTGAGGGCAGTTTGCTGCGGCAGGTCGTTCCGCGAACGTCCATTTTCATCATGCCGATCGCTAGGGAAGCGGGCAGGATGGATTATGATTATTTGTCCTGTGGAGGAACGGTGGGGTTCGAAGTTGTGAAGAATTTGGATGAGAAAACCGTTAAGAAAACGGTGGAAAGTTCAATCGAGCTTTTGCAGGCTTCTGCTCCGCCTTCGGGGCATTTCAAGGTGATTCTTGACCCAGGGATGACGGGCACGTTTGCTCATGAGTCTTTTGGGCACGGGTGCGAGGCTGATCAGATTGTTAGGAAAAGGTCGTACTTGGTGCCCTATTTTGGCAAGCGCATAGGGTTTGACAAGCTGAGCATTTGTGACGATGGAACGCTTTCCGGTGGGAACGGCTCCTTTCTTTTTGACGATGAGGGAGTGAAAAGCAGGAAGAATTATATTTTGAGGAACGGTGTTCTTGAAGGCTATCTGCACGAACGGTTTTCGGCATCGTTGATGAATGCCGAGCCAACTGGGAACGGCAGGAGAGAGAGCTTTCTGCGGAAACTATTTGTTCGGATGACGAACACGTATGTTGAGCCAGGCGACTATGGTCTTGATGAGATGATCGAAGACATCGACTACGGCGTCATGCTGGTGCATTCAGTTTCGGGAATGGAGGATCCGCTTGCGGGCGGAATGGAGTTGAAGTCCAAGAAGGGTTACGTGATAGAAAAGGGCAAAGTGGGCAAAGTCCTTTCGATGCTCACACTTAGCGAAAACGTTCCTGCTTTCATCGCATCCATAGACGCTGTGGGAAAGAAGAACCAATTCAGTATGGAGAGAGGAACCTGCGGAAAGGGCTACGAAGATTATGTTCCGGTCGGAGACGGCGGCGCTTATATTCGAGCCCAGGCGGTGGTGGGTCAAGGATGAGTGAGACGGATTCGATCCGGAAGATTCTGAAAGAAAAGAGAATAGACCAGTGGGACATCTACATTGAGGAGGCAGAAGAGTATGAGGTTCAGCTTCGGAATTTTGATATTGAAGTTGTGAGAGGCCCGATTAGAAACTCAGGCTACGCCGTCAGAGTGATAAAACCCAAGGACAAGAAAGTCGGTATCGGCATCGGAACAGGAAATACTCTGCGGTCCGAGAGTATTAAGAAGTGCGTGGACACAGCTTTAGTCGGAGCTAGGATCACCGAGTTCCCAGGCTACAATCTGCCGAAACCGTCTAAGTATCCACATGTGAACGTTGCCGATCCGAAGATTACTTCAGACGCTGAGACACTCGTGAAAGACAAAGCTGAAGAGATTATCTCACTTGTCAAACAGTCGAAAACCGTTCTGCCAACATTTGGAAAAATCCGGACATACAACGTTTCAACCATCATATGCAACAATGAGGGATTGCGGGCTGAGAAAGAAGAAACGCTCTTTTACGTTGAATTGGCACTGAAGGCGGAGCGAGAAGGTCGGCTTGGAGAGTATTGGCCGATGCTTTTCGTTAGACGAGTAGATGACCTGCAACTGGAAAGCCAGATTCCAAAATGGACAAAGCTGGCCGGGGACACTCTTAGGGCGAAAGTTCCGAAAACTATGAAGACGTCTGTAGTTTTTGCACCGCAGATTTTAGGTAACATTCTTCCCAACACGGTGGGCTTTCACGCTCTCGGATCCTCCGTTTTCAGAAGGATTTCCAGGTTCAAAAAGGGGGAACGAATAGGTTCAGATGAGCTGACCGTCCACGATGATGGAATCATTGATTATGCTCTCGGATCTTCAGCGTTTGATGATGAAGGAACACCTCAGTCAAGAACCACTCTGATCGAGAAGGGAATACACAAGGGCTTTCTCTACGACGCAATGTACGCCGCTACAATGAATGTTGACTCAACCGGAAACGGACAAAAGCTTCCAGCTTTCGCATTGGCATTCACCAGGGTCGATCTCAAATACTCAATGTTGCCATCTGTGCAGCCGACGAACATCGTTGTCAAATCTGGGGATATGAGTCTAGAAGAGATGATCGCCACCACAAAGGAAGGAGTCTTCCTAGATCAACTGTCCAGTTCTTCCTCCGATTCCCTGACCACATCCTTCGGCTCAGAAATTCGAAATGCTTACCTCATCGAAAAAGGGGAACTGTCAACACCGTTGAAAGGCGGTCAGATCAACGGATTCCTGCTTGACAATCCAGACACGAAGGGTCAGAGAACAGAAGGTTTACTCAAACACATCTCGGGCATCACACGAGAAACACAGATTTGCGGCAGGTGCATAACACCCCACATCAGATTCGAAGGCGTTCAAGTAACAGGCAAGTAGCCCGCCTCTTGCATCAAACAGTAAGAATCAGATGGACCATTCCAAGAGGCTGACTCAAAGAAGAAGATACACGACAAACCATTACTGCAGAAAAACACATCAGCAACAAAAGAACGACATACAACATATTCTCACAAACCAGAAGACCAAAGAGAGGAAAGTAGTCAATTTGGGATAAAGCTCTATTCACCATCAGAAGAATAATCATGGTGGTCGACTAGTTACGTATTGTACTCGCGCAGAAATATCAGATTAGCAATTGCACATTGATGCATTTTCAGTTGCCCCAATAAATAGATCAGTCTCGCCTACCCTGATTCCTATTCCTAAAGATGGCAAAACCGGATAAGAACCTATGTCGTTGATTGAAGCTTCAGCTCTCTCTTCTTCATTTCATTGCAGAGATACTCAAAATAATAGTATATTGTTGGGTCATTGAGTTGCTGTCTAGCTTTTATCACTCCTGCCTTCACCTTTTCCCATGCTCTTGCAATTGCACCACCGAACAGATCTTCAATCATTCTGGTGTCCACGAGCTTTCTTCGAAGGAGAATACCTATGCCCTCAAAGAACAAGCACACTTGGTTGACTTCTCGAAGCCCAACTTTCCTGTCAAACTCGTAGATGTCATCAATGCCCTCAAAGACGCTAGTTTTGGCTCTCACTTTTGCCCATGCATCCTGAAAATCATTGCTACTGAACGTAGCATAAAGCCTCATGACAACGTCTGTTTGTCTTGTTCTATTCTGATGTCTAAGCTGAAATACATAGTAGATAACTCCAGCCACAACACTTGCAGAAGCAACACCTATGGAAACGGTTTGTATATCAACCATTATTGACACCAGCGTTGCTGGAATAAGGTAGTGTCTGTTCGGTTCAGCTATAACCTTTCCGCAGAGTCAAAACTGACTTGCAAGCTTCGATAGAACTGTCTTCCATTGCCATGGTAATTTCTCCACTACTCCAGCCAAGCGTCTCTCTGTCTGTCTTGCCATTCGACTATTCTGAGGGTCTTCACGTCAATGATGGCGAGCCATTGCTCTTTCAATGCAAATGCCTCCTCGTTCTCTTCAATCTCCGTTCTGAAATACTCCCAGTCATTAAGAGTCTCAAATTCAAAAACCAGCACTCTTCCATAATGGAACGAATCGCCTCCTAGCGCTTGTGCAAAGTATCTCATCGACTTCAATTTGAAGCGTCTAGCGTTTTTGCGCCAGTAATCTATGTTCTTCCTAATGTCTTCTTCATGCTGTTCCCATCGACTTTGAATCATGGTCCAGGTCACTACTATAAACTCTGCCATGAACGATTCCCAGTTACCTAATCCATTCGACTCAGCTATAACTTTTCCTCAGTCAATAGAGTGTATTTCAATTTGTCACACTCAACGGGTTCACAAAGACTGAACGCATTTTAGATTTACCCGCGCACTGGCATAGTGTGACTTTTTCAGTTCCCACTCTCAGTACCAGCGAATAATCAGAAAAAATAGAATGCGAAAATGTTAAATTTCGGTTCAACCTTATATAGAAGTTGAGGGGGCTCCGAGTTGAGAATTAGGATAGACTATTTGCTGTTTGTTTTGCCTTTGATTTTGCTGGTTTCTTTGTTTCCGCAGACAATTGCAGGTCCTATCCAGCCACCAGTGGTGACTGATACCTTATGTGTTGGAACAATCGGCTGGGGACCACGCAGAGCTGACCCTGCCCGAGTGTACGATACAAGTAGCGGTGAACCGATTTTCAATGTCTACGACAACCTGGTGACTTTCGGAGAGGTAGTCTCCAACAATTTCAAGTCAGACTGGTTGGCTAGCGACCAGTACTGGAAGTTTTCGCCAGCACTTGCAGAGAACGTCCCAACTAGAAATGAGTTGATTCAAGACTTCGTCGGCGTAGCTCCCATAAACGCAACCAACCCTGCGGGTACAAATCTGACCACTGTCCCTCCAGATGGAAACGACTACGCCATTTACGGATGGGGGGACAACAGTCTTGACGGAGTTCTTGACGAGTATGATGTCTTGTACATTTCAATTTTCTCTGGTGGTGTTTTGACTGGTTGCCGCACGTGGCAAGTGATCTCTTTCGATGCAGATATCAACATCGTGCATTTGCATCGTTTCTACTATGATTTCAACATTAGAACAACCCCCGAAATCAACTACGTAAACGAGACTGGGCAAGTTGTTGACAGTTTCGACGTTGAGGATGCGCGGTACTCGATTATGAGGGGGCTTGTCCAAGATCAGATTGGCAGTCCGCAGTGGATGTTTTACAGAGCTTTCTTTGACCAGATGAAAAGTGACTATTGGGCAGAATCAGCAGCTAACGCTGTCGTACTGACCTACCTGATAAACTGCACAGTTGAAATTCCGTCGCCAAACGTCTTAAGACTAAATCTTGGAATTGCGTTCCCAGACGCCGCATTCAAACAGATCCTGTGTCAAACGTGGGGAGCAATCGTAAGCAAAGAATTTTCCATAAGTATTGGCTGCTGGAATGGAGACTTGTTTACGGATGGCAACGGAGACGGTTGGCCAGACTGGTGGAACACAACCCGCCGCATAAGCCGCTCAGCATATGATGGCACTAGTTCAACTCCACCGTCGGGTTTCAGATACGTTGGCACAGGTCCGTATCGAGTCAGCGTCTTTGACTATGCGAACAAGAAGGTAGTTCTTGAAAGAAACACGGCGCATTGGAGGGGCTGGCCTGCAAAGGACAGGAAGAACTATCTAGAACACGTTGAAATCAACTACATTGTTGATTGGTCTTCGAGAAGAGACGCTTTCATTGCGGGTCAATATGACATGTGCACTGTGCCAAGAGCGTATATGAACGAACTCTTAGATGCTTACGGCGAGCCGAGATACCCAGAAATTAAGACTATCAAGAAGATTTCCCCATCACTGACTTTGGATGCCATGCACTTCACTTTTACCCTAAACTCAACTAGTCCGTACGTGGGAACGGGTCATTTCCCAGACGGCATCCCGTTGGATTTCTTCAATAACACTCATGTGAGAACCGCCTTCGCCTACTCACTTAACCGTACTGAATGGTTGAAAGAAGCTTTCTTTGGGGAGGCTACATGTCCAACGACGCCATTGATTGACGGCTTGTACCCCAACTACCACACAAATACGAATGGATATGATGCAAGTTTCGACTTGGCTGAAAACGAACTCAAGAGCGCATTCTTCGGGGGACAGAGCGTGTGGGACTCAGGGTTCAGTATGACCATCTGCTATAACCTTGGAGCCGGCCCGGGAAGGATTATCTCTGAGATGATAAAAGACTTCTTTGCCGCGCTCAGCACATACGACCACAGAGTTGGACCACCACTCACGATCAACTTGATGGAGATCGGCTGGTCAACGTACCTTGACCAGTTTGAGAACTTCATGCTGCCCATGTGGAGTATCGGTTGGCTACCAGATTTTGCAGACGCAGACAATTTTGTGCGAACATACATGCACAGCAACGGCGACTTCAGCTACTTCCAGAACTACACGATAGACAATGGTTGGGGAGCAACCCGCGGAACGAACTATCCCGAAATGAACAAGGATCAGCTCATTGAGGCGGGTCTCAGAACCCTAGATGGACCGCAGAGAGCGGGCATCTACGCAGACTTGGACACGATTTACATCTCCGACTGCCCAAGCTTTCCAATCGCCCAAACAACAGCCAGACGGTGGACCCAGTACTGGGTCAAAGGCTGGTATTGCAATGCAATGTACCCTTCAGACTACTACTATCACCTGTACAAGGAACAGACATGCTGGGGCGACGTAACAAGCATTAACGTTGGTATTCCAGATGGAGTCGAGAACATGAGGGACATAGGTTACGTCGCTGGACACTTTGGTGCCGGAGCCCCTGACACTTCTGCATCGCCTCCCTATGACGCCAAATGGGCTCCTGGAACCTATGGTTACGGTGGATGCGACGTCTACGGAGACCGCAAAGTCGACATGAGAGACATCGGATTCGCAGCCTCACACTTCGGACACACAACACAACCATAAACCTTTTTTTGTGAGATAGAAATCGGAAAGACAACTTTCCCTTTTCGTTTACCAAGAAGCAGGAACATATTAGAATTGCTGGCTAGGCATCTGCGGAGCGATGCCGTTTCAAGGAAGGCTCAGTCTGAAAACAAAAGACTCGTTACTATGGAATAGAGTGTCTTGCAGAATCCTGCTACATTTTGATTGATCTCTTTATCTGTTCTCTATTGATCTTTGACATTGTATCGTGAAACCACTTGGCTGCTTCTTTGTATCTCTTTTGCAGGTCTTTCTCATCTCTGATGAAGTAGAGATGTTTCAGTTTCTCGATAGCTTCTGATGAAAGTTCATAGTGTATGTAGCGCATTCTGAAATCATGGTGGAAGGGATTGTGCTTGATCCGCAAGACTTCGACCAGCGAACCAAGTATTAGAGCATGGTATAATTCGATTGCTTCTAGACAGTTGCCTCTGTTCAGCTCTTTCTGCACAAAGTTGCCAAACATGTCAAATCGTGCTTGCAGTCTATCCATATGCTCGATTATCCTTTTGGCAAGTGCGTTTCCGTCTAATTGTGGAACACCTATTTTGTCTAGATTGTTGAAGTAGAACACAACATTGCCATGTATCTCCGGCTGCAAGAACTTTTCTGGAGCATTCTGTTTGAGCACGGCGAAATCGACCAAGAGATACTCGTTTGCTGCTTCCAGCTTGTAGAAGATTTGAGAGATGCCTGGCCATGGCAGTTGGGGTGTTCTGAGCTTCTGCTTGATCGGGCGCAGGGATTTCAGAGCATTTTCGACAGCAATGAAAGTTTCTTCCACTTTTTCGTCTTGAACTATTGCGTAGAGGTCGATATCTGACCATTTGTCGATTCGGTTGAAGGCTGCTGCGCCTCCTTCGTAGAAAGCGTGGACATAGTCGAGTGGTTTCAAGGATTCTGTGAGGGTTTGAATGATTACGTTGCGTGTTATTGCTTTCACGTTTGTCATTGTTGCACCGTTGGAACATGTAGGCTGTGTAGGTTCATAAAATATTCGAATAAGGCAGACCATAGTAGAAATGGCGTTAGATTCTTGCCAAGTTCGGTGGACGATGCACCTAAATATTGGAAACGGCTGTTTTCTAGTAGAGATGAGAAGAAGCTTTGCGTAAAACTTTCTTGCTGACTCTAGCTACGATGCTTCTATTTTCAGCATTCTCAGGAGCAGAACCTGCAAGATTTGTTGGAAACGCAGTTTTGACGACGCCTGAGTCTCAGATTGTTGGGTTGGTTAATGGAACCAGGGCTTACGAATATGACTTGGAACTGGAGAGAATAGCATACAATCATACGTTGTCGAACTATTCTTTTCGCTCGGGAGGATCAAGTGGAGCAAACGCTACAGCTGATTGGATTCTAGAACAGTTTGAGGCTCTAGGGTTGGAAGCTCATAAAGAGCAATTTCAGTTTACGACTTGGGAAGTGCTCAGTAAACCGCAGCTGGTAATTGATGATGATGGCAACTTTGACACGACCGGCGATCAAGTTAGCATTGACTCATTTCTGTGTGAGCATTATAGCTGGCCGACTCCTTCGGCGGGCGTGTTTGAGGACCTCGTTGTTTTGCCTCTTCCACCAGCATCGAGCTATTTTGAAGTTGGCAGTGAGCCTATTAACACTACCCAATGGAATGCAATAAACACGACTGGCAAGATTGTCCTAATAGGAAGAGAAGTTCGGTGGAATAGCTTGTGGGAATCCACGTACAGAAGCAAGCTTACATCGCAGCCACCTGCGGCTGTTGTCTATTGTGTGTGGTATGATTGGATGGCGCATTCTCCTGAAACGACTTCTTCAATTGGTGGTCGTCCGTACAGCGGATATGGATCTTACTATTGGAACCTGGGAATCCCATTGGGATCGCTTGGCTACAGTGACGGCTTATGGGTTAGAAACAGGGAAGCCAGCCTTAATCTATCTGCATTCGCCAAAATTGAAACCGTGATCGGGTCAGGTCCCCACTATAATGTTGTTGGAAAACTTGCGGGCAGCAAATATCCAGACAAGTGTATCATTGTTTCCAGTCATTATGACAGTGTTATGGATAGCGGCTTCTGCGACAACGGAGCAGGTACTGCTGGCGTCATAGAATTAGCCCGAGTTTTTGCTGCGGCCAACGCGAGCGGCTTACTCAATCCCAAGTATACTATTCTGTTCATTCCGTTCACGGATGAGGAGCTCGGTCTGGTGGGAGCAACTAACTACGTGATTCAGCATAAGGCTGAAATGGGCAACATTGTTGCCGTCATTAACCTGGACTGCATCGGCAGCGACAATCTGCACATTTC
>CAYHEV010000049.1:0-12498 GCA_964355725.1 uncultured Candidatus Bathyarchaeia archaeon
AAGAGGGCAACGTTTTAAAATGCGTAATGCTTCTATTGCCTGCTAAGGTTGATGAACTTTTGTCAAGAAAAGAAAAGAAAGCTGCAGGTTTAGAGCAGCATAAGAAATTACAGCGAGAGAAAGACCAGCAAAGAAAGCAGAAAAGACAGGTTTCGCTTCCTGCAAAACATTCGAAAGGTAAAAAATAGTTTGGGTTGGGATAAAACTTTACCCCAATCAACATGATTTGAGAATAGAGGAAACAAAAGAAATCTTGAACTTTCTACTTCCCTGAGAAAAAAAGGAAGAAAAAGCTATTTTTTGATGGCTGTGATGAACTCGTCTATGGGTATCGCGGGCATGGTTTTTATCTGAATCGTGCCACGTGAACCGAGTTCTATAGAGACCTTGGCAATTGTCTTGTTGTCCGGTGCATCAACTATGTTAACAAAATCATACGGACCAAGCGTAGCATATTGATACAACACTTTGACGCCAAAGTTTTCGAGTTCTCGGTTGACTTCCTTGATGCGTTCTGGCTTGTCTTTGACAGTTTTCCAGCCGTCGTCCGTGAGGGTTGACAAGAGAATGTATATCGGCAAAGTTTTTCCTCCAAAGACTCTTTCTGCACACTTTGTATTTCAAACTTGCCAAACCAACCTATAGAAGAAAGTTCTATCCAAGACTAACATTATATCGCGAAGTTCTAAGGATGGATAAAACTTTACCCCCAACCAACCCACTTCAACGACGGTGGGGCGAAGTTATAGCTGTGGGGGAGGAAAAATGTCAAATGAAGTTGTCTGATGAAGAGTGTAACATTGATTGTCCGTCAAACTCAGACAAACAAGATTTCTACATATGGTTTTGAACTCTTGCTGGAAGACAATTCTTCGGTTCTTGACGCTATAAGAGTTGGATTAAGAAGTAACAAAAGGGAAGGAGGGCCTAGAGGATTCCGGATGAAGGTCCACGTGAACGTGATCAGAGAAGTGAGCGATTGGCATAAGAGTATCGGCAGTCTATTCTTCACCCAGCAAGAGCAGCAGACCGCACAAAATGCCAAGCAGGCCGATGAAACCAATGCTTCCGGCAAAGACCGTGCTGAGCCTTACAGAAAGAACAGGGTCTTGTGGCACTAGCAGAATGTAGACACCAAATCCGAAGACCAGTATTCCCGTGGTGAACAGTAGGCCACTCAGCCTTGGACCTAGTCTACGAACCACATCGAGAACCCTGAACCGTTCTTCGTCAACAGTGTTTTTCAACAGACACTCTTCTTCGTCACCCGCCATCTCAACCCTCCTCTTCACCTGTAATGATGTATGTGACTCCCGCGACTAGGCAGGTTATGCTTGCCAGGCTCAACACGGCAGATAGCACTACTCTGACATTCGAAGATATGGACACGAGTGTGAGATTCGCTGCGATAAAGCACGCAAGTAAACCTGCAACACCGCTAATTCCAAGGTTGATTCCACCGAGAGCAAGTCTCAACCGATAATTCCCAACCATCTTGAGGTAGTAGGCCAAAAGCCCCAAGAGGAACAGTTCCGCACCAATGGCCAGGGTGCCCACCTCTAAGAACATGATCAGCAAAGCTGAAGTGACGATTCCGAGAATTGGCGTCAACGGAAAAAGAGGAACCTTGAAGGGTCTGCGTAGGTTAGGCTGGCTGGCGCGAAGTTTGATGAGCGACAAGTTGACCAAGACGAATCCTACTATGAATCCAAAGTCAGTCGCGTACGTCACGAAGTTTACGACTCCTGTTGCCGCAAAGGCAACGATAAGAACCGATCCTGCCAGAACCGCGACGTAAGGAGTGGAAAACCGCTTGTGCACGCTGAAGAACCATTTGGGGAAATAGCCGTCTCGAGCCATCGCGTAAGTCACTCGGGACTGCGCCATGATTGACGTGTTGACTGATGACAATGCAGCTATGATTCCTGCAACGGTGACTATGCCAACACCAATTTCACCCATGAACTGTTGGGCCACAAAGGCAAGGGGCGAGCTTTGATTCGCGAGACTCGAAGGCGGCACAATTCTGAAAACGACATAGGCTATCGCAGTGTAGAGAAATATCAGTATGAAACAAGTTAACAAGATCGCGCGGGGAATAGTCTTGCCTGGCTCTTTGATCTCGGCCTGGGCTACCGCGATTGCCTCACCTCCCAAATAGACCACAAAGATGAACGCTGACGCTCTGAGCACTCCCAGAAAGCCTTCTGGTGCAGAAAGGTCCAGCGTTCCGGTCGCCCGGTTCGTGAGCAAGCCACTGACTATGAAGATACACAATAGGATCAGCAGAAGGATCACCATTCCAGTCTGGATACGTCCAGTCTCCTTGATTCCTTTCACATTTATCGCAGTGAACAGAACGACTGCCAACACTGCGACTATTGGCACGTTGATTGAGGGAATAACATAGGATATCAAGTATGCAAAGCCAACTGCTGAAAATGATGCGTAGAACATGTTGCTTATGAACTCGAACCAGCCAGTTATGAATGATACAAAACCTCCAAAGGAGGCTTTTGCAAAAGTGTATTCGCCTCCGGCGCTAGGCAGGGCTGCGCCGAGTTCCGCGTAGCTCAGCATGGTCAGCAGATTTATGATTCCGCACAGGATCATGGCAATGATGAGAGCTGTGCCGGCGAGAGTTGCAGCGTAACCCAGCGTCACGAAAACGCCCGCACATATGGCCCCTCCCACTCCCATCATCGTAGCGTGCAGAAGGCCGAGTTCACGTTTCAAGTGCTGCTTATCCATTAAATTGTCTCCTGCCGCTGCTCGTTGATGAGAACCAGCCCGCTCAGGACCAAGAATACAGCGGAAGCCAAAAGAAGAAAGATTATTAAGAAAGTCTCGTCGGCATCAATGCCCAGTGTTTCTCTGAATGCTTGACTTGCATATGTCAAGTACGCCATGACTGCAGTTACTGCCCCCAGGGTGCATTGCGTTCCGCCGACTATATGGGTCACAGTCTTTCGCATTCGACGCATTGTGTCTTCACCAACGTGCGATGACTACTGCGGCGAGGATGTCAAGAACACCAACAAGAACCATCATGGGCGCGAAGAGAGGCAGGTATTTGTCTTCAAGTAGAGTACCAACATTGACAAGACTGAAGCCTACCAAGATTGCCACACCCAGTAACACTGTGCCGGCCATTATCAACAATCCACCCGCGACCGCAACGATTTTCCGCAGCTTTCGCCGCGATCTGGTCTTGTGGTTCACCAAGCTCCGAATTCCACCACAACGAAACGTACGCTGTTCATGAGTTATATAAGAGTTTAGGGAATTGCAGGGAGGAGTGCAGCACACAGGAGCCTCATACCTATTGCCATGCTCCGATGAGACACGTAGTTACATCTACTTCACCTACATACATTCAAAAGAACATGTAGCAATATTCATCCCAGAGTTTCCATCATTCCTCATTCTGCCACTATTCATGACTGCGATACCGACAATAGTCATATTCTGCAAGAGAAGACGCAAGACATCAACGACCTGCGGCAACTTTGGAAAACACTACCCATAGCCCAATGCAGCATTATTATCTAAGGGGCGTATACTCGATCCCGACACTATTAGATACTAACCCTATAGCTTGATACTGCTATATTCTACTGTTATCTGAATCAAGTGTACTCCTCTTTTGCTGCCATAATCAGCCACCATTCTTATCAGGTAGTGCGTAGCAGTTGTTGGTTGGTTGGATAAAACTTTACCCCAACCAAAAGAACTCAAGCACTGCCTCACAAAATGGCTCTTTTGGCAGAACATATGAATGAACAAGTAACCGCGTCGATGAAGAGGTTGTAGATGCATTTCTAGTCTTTGAACTTTTTCAGATAGACAAAAACGCTTCCTATGGCTGCTGCAGCCACTCCCACTCCAATATAAAGAGAATATTTCATCATGAAAGTCGGTTCCTCAACCTTAACTGTCAAGGATGAACTTGAACTTGGGAAATGGAAATCGTCTCCGTCGAATTTTGCTTGAACTTCCCACATTCCAACCTTCTGTACTTGGAAGCTAGCAACGAACGTGCCATTCGAAAACGTAAGAACCGGTATCTCTTTCGTGCCGTTTCCAGAATTGAAGACAACCGAAACAGGAACCTCTTCAGTGCCAGGGGTCAAGTCGCCCATGACAGTAATGTTCTCTCCAACGTGAATAATCTCATGAAGTAAGGTCAGATTAAGCGTTGTCGGATGCTTCACGCTGAAATTACTATCAGCCTCAAGAACGTTTTTGAAGACATCATAAGCCTTTACCCTATAAACGACAAGCGTGCCTGCATTCTGCCCTGAAATAGTTGCATTACACGTCCTATTGTCTGCGATATACATTGGAACAGAAGTAACATTGGCCCAGCCATCTGTCGAATACTGCAATGTCGCATTAAGCAGATCGGTTGCATTCGAGACATAAGCAACCACACTTTCATTCTGCGGATAGGCCATATTAGGTAAGACTGAAGGCTTCAAACAAGCATTGCCGAATTCCGTCTTAACCAGAAACTCCACCGAACCATTTCCAGCCTCGCCAATCAGGACCAAGTGGTAAAGGCTTTTGCCACTATGCGGCGAAGACCAATTTAGAAACATCTCCTGCCCATAGGACTCACAGCTCGCAAAAGCCACGCCTCGATATTCTTGGCTTTCCACGTTGTACCCGCCATATTTGTAACCACCATCAGTAGCGCTCTTCTCACCGTAAAGCCCAGGCTCCGATGACAGAGGAACACCGTTCAAAACTGTGTAATTCTTCATTTTAGGATCAGACATCAAGTAGAGCCTGACCTCGTACATGTCCAGAGTCTCTGGAACCTTGACCCAAATCTCTACATGTTGTCTATCCGTAACAAACTCGTATGCCCAACTCGTATTCCAAACAGGAACGTCATTTCCATCCTTTCCTTCAATGTAGTGCTCGTTCCAAACATTGCACTCAACATTCTCGATTATCATGAACGTCGCCTGCTGCGTACCATTGCTCTCTCTTGGATCATTTCTTATGACGAACGTGTAGTTACCCGAATATCTAGCTGCAAAAAAAGGGTCATCAGGTGTTGTCCCAAGATGTTCCGGCAACCCCGCAGACTCAGTATGGTAACTCTCCAACTCACCTAGGGGATTGTAGACATACAGGTCATAGTCTGTCTTTGGTTCCGAACCATTGTTCACCCATGCACCATAACAATATGCATGATACTTGTGATTCGCCTCAAGCGGGCACACAACACTCCAGTTTTGGCCCGTTCCTATTTGCGACTCGTTAAACAGAATTGGAAACATCGGTTTTTCCATGAAGGTCCAATTGCCCTCAGGCTCTAAATATGTATGCACATAATTCTCATACTCTGGAGAGGTCAACCCTCTGACGCAGGGGCGCCAGCTTGCAGCGAAAGCTACAGACAAAAGCACGACTATCGTAACCAACATATTGCTTTGTGCAAATCTACCTGCCAATTTTACCACTAGACTCACGACGTCTTTGTTGAAACATGGAAATATCTGTTATGAAAATCGGCTCCTTATTCAGAATTCTAGTTCAAGGGCACTGACGCACCGCAATGCTGATTGAATGAGGAACTGTTCTCTCGACGGAAACAAAATCCTCACTAATGCTGAGTTTTCGAAACTTCAATGAGCTCTAAATGGTTCAATAATTCCACGCGTAAACGTTATCCTGTACAGAATGCTTGGTGACAAAGAGAATTGACAACTCGCCGAAGTAGACCTGAATTTCGATTTGAATTGCACTGAGCATATCTCAGGAAAACAAGGAAGTTGTGGGGTAGCTACGTCTCGACCATAATTAGCTTTTCCATAATCAAGTAATATGCCCGTTAGAGTCTCTAAGAGGTATATTACACGAAAACTCGAGATGGAAGACGAAAGCGCGTTGGAATCCACTATACTTCTAAACTAATCAGTATCTCAACAGCCTTTCTTACGAAACACGAGCACTTTTCGTCACGCACATTTGACTTTCGCAGTCTTTCAAGTTCTTCAGGATTAGTCAAATCATATCCGATGAGTTCTCTACAAAAGGGGCTGCCACAATCTTTCACGAATTGATCGTAGAATTCTAGAGCCATCTTGTACGCTTCTTCTTTTTCTATCAAGACCGTCTTATCGGTTCCATGCTTCAACCCAATAGCCATTATGGCACCTGTCAATGCACCACAGAGGGAACCCCGTCTCCCGATTCCGCCTCCAAAAGCTGTGGCGATTTTTGGGATCAGCCTGCTCCTGCGAATGCCATAATATTCCTGCATAGTTAGTAGGACGCTTTGGGCGCAGTTGTAGTCTTGCTTGAAGTAGTTTGCCGCTATTTCCGAGAATCGGCTTGTCTGTCGTTTCATAGTTAGTATTTCCTCTTTTTGAATACTTCAATTGCTATCTTGTAAACATCTTGGCTGCATTCTATTGGCGCTTCCAGTTTGAAAAGAATTGTGTATGCGGGATAAAAGTTTACCTCCAACCAACAGATGCAAAGATATAGGAACGTCATCAGCCTCAGGTTTTCCTTCACTGTCAACAAAACAACTTCCAAACAAGTTTGTCGGAGGAACTAGAAAACAGCAAACAATAGATGTAACTGTCGCGCAGCAGCAACGCTTCGGTTCCTTCCTGACTGCGCTTCGAACTAGTGTATGCCTATGAATGAGAAGTGGGTGGTCTGTCCGTAGATAATGTTGTGCACGGTGTCAACGTACCAGGTGATGTCTACCCAGTAAGATCTTCTATTAAACTGTGTGATCGCGAAACCTATGTCCCGCATGTTCACCACGCCATCCGGCCAGCCGCCTTGCCCGTAGATGTCACAGTACGGGTCCCAGTTGGGACTTGTAGGAGTCGTGCCGAAATGCAATATAAGATATTGTATGTCCCTCATGTTGACAACGCCGTCAGGGACGCCGATCAGCGTACCGGACACATCACCCGCTAACGGCGTGTATTCCATCATTTTCAAATTGCTTTTCTGCTGTTGAGTCATGTTCGAACCGTCAAAGGCCAAGCTGACCGTCACGTTGCCAGCGTAGCTTGCCGTTACATTCACGTCATAATATGGTCCCACTGTGTTATTTAGAGGAGGACCTCGAACCGTGGGAGTTTCGTTCGCGATCACAACACCTGCTGTCGTCACGTTCGCGAAAGTCAGACTAAGGTCTCTTGTCGGTTGAACCGTCAAGTTTGTGCCAACCGCAACGTCTACAAAAACTGTCAAAACTGTGCTGCCGCTACTTGGAGAATTGTTAAGATCCCCAAGGTAGTTTGCCGTGATGGCCTTGTAGCCAGTGTTGTTATCGGAGTAGGTCGTTGTGCAAGTTCCAGATAAAAGTTGGCTGATGCCGGGACTGAAGAAGCCAGTGCTGCTGCTTGTACTCCACGTAACATTGCCCGTCGGGCTGGAGCCAGATACTGTGGCAGTGCAGTTAACTGATGAAATGGCAGACGCGGGATTGGGCGAGCAGGAAACAGACGTCGAAGTCGCTCCGAATGATATGCCCGGAGCACAGAACGAGAGAAGTTGCACTGAGACAAAGAACATCAGGACTGCCGCCAACAGTGTTCTCGTTGTTTCCAATTCTCCCTTATTAGACAATACGAGACTTGGTCTATTTTGAATATAGTGCATCGATGCTTATGAATCTTATGCTCTGACTTCATACAAGAAAGTCAAATTCTGGAATCCTTGAGCATTCTCAAACAATGTTCGAGCACAATTCCATTCCAGCCCGAGTGCCAATTCTCCTCACAAACTAACGAGAAATTCGGGCTAACATATAAGCAAGAGTACCCCCGAAACCCTTTCATACGCCCAACCACATCTAGGATTGATGGGGAATATCTTCGACTCCCATTGCTCAAGAACTCCTTGAGAAAGCTCAGACATGCGAGAAAAAGTGCGAATGGCTTCAAGCAGCAAGTGTCTACGAGCAGATATTGGTATCTGAATCGCAGAAAGCTTCATCCGTTGGAGACCTGTGGGAAAAAATCGGTTTCTGCTTCAGTTACGCATCCAGACAAGCTACCGACGCCGAAGAATTCCTGAAACTTCGACGCTCATCGGCAGAAGCTTACAAACGTTCAGCAGATGTAATTGAGAAAGAGAACATGGTTGAAAGCCAAGGAAAAAAAGCCCAGCGAAATGCACTTGCCAAGTTTGTTGATTCATGGTTAACGCCGTCTCCTCTCGAAAGGAGAGTGATACTCGACGAATCTCTCAGACTCGGAAAAGAAAGCCTCGAGAAATACAGAACGGCAGCAGATGAGCTGAGCTACGGAAAAATGTGCAATGACTTGCTGCCTTGTTTTTTTGAAAGACTATGCGTCGCATCTGACTGGAAAGAATTAAGAAACAACGCTCAAGAAAGCGTCAATTGTGGCCTTGACGCAATTAGCGTTCTATCAAAGCTTGGAGATAAGAACGGGCTGATTCGCGCGTATTCCATGGCCAGCCTCTTGAACTGGTATGCAGCGAACTTCAGCGAACAAGAAGAACGAGCACGCAAAGAACTTTCACAAAGAAGCCTTGACTATTCAGAGAAAGCCCTTGAACTGTCAAAACAAGCACAATGTCCTTACTTGATTGCTATGGCTAACTGGGCAGCAGCTCTTGCTACTATGATCTTCACGGAGAAGGTTGAAGATGCCTTCAGATACGCTGAAAATATGTTGAAACAAAGCATTGAAGCCAGAGACAATTACCTGAAGGGAGTTGCCTATTACGTCCTTGCCTTCGTAACAGATGCAAGGATGATGAGGGAAGAAGATCCTGACCAGAAGAAAACAGGACATGTGAAGATCATCGATTATTCAGAGAAGGCAATAGATTGTCTCCAACTGGTTTTTCAAGATTATTTCATAGCAGAGACTTATCTTTTCTACGTTGAAAGCTATTCTGCTATGGGGTCTGACGTTGATGTTAGTCCTGAGGAAAGAAGAAGGATTCTAAGGAAAGCTGTAGATGCAGGACGGAAGGGATTGGAACACGCGAAGCGTTCAGGTTCTAACGATGCACTAGGCTCTACTCTCCATGCCCTTAGCAAGGCATTGCATTTCTACTCCAACCTCGAAGCCCACAAAGATGAAAAGAAAAAGCTGCTTGAAGAAGCCCTACTCTACAGGAATGACATCGTTGCTCTCATAGAAAAGACGTTTCCATCAAACGATTGGCTGACCGGAGTGAACAAGAACTACTCAGGTCTCATAAAACTGGACCTTTTCAAGGTTGAAAATGATAGTGAACAGAAGAAAGTCTTACTCAGAGACGCTGCCGACGACATAGAAAACAGTGTCACGCACTGCAAAAGATGGATTCTGTCTCGTCCTGTCCCGACCAACATATCGGCTATAGCATCCTACGAAGACTCTCTTGGGGGAATCCTGGACGAGCTTTTTCTATTGACCAAGGATGCTAAACTCCTGCAAAAAGCAGTTGGAGCGTACGAAGACGCAGCCAAGTTGTCAAAAAGGATAAGCCTACCGAGTCGCGCCGCTGAGTATTATTGGAAAACGGCAATTGATCAAGATCGCCTAGATCAACACATCCAAGCAGCAGAACACTTCGGAAACGCCTTTGCCGAGTATAGAGAGGCATCTCAAAGGATTCCTCATTTCGCGACATTCTATCTTGACTATGCCAGTTACATGAATGCATGGGGCGAGATTGAAAGAGCTAAGTTCGCGCACGATCACGAAAACTATGCTGGCGCATCAAATCACTACGAGAAAGTAGCAGCCATCCTTGAATCCTCAAAGCCATGGAGTCACCTGTCTTCAAACTTCCTGGCATGGTCACTTCTCGAAACGGGTGAAGACTTGAGCAGAAGGGAGAATCATACCGAATCAATCGAAGCGTTCAACAAATCGGCAAAACTCTTCGAGCAAGCTAGAGGAAATCTTGAAAAAGAGACAAACAGAATAGAACGTTCCGACGAAAGAGAAAAAGCAAATGAGCTCTGTAGGGCGTCTATTCAAAAAAGAGATTATTGCGCTGCAAGAATCAATGTGGAAGAAGCGAGGATTGCTGACAGAAATGGCGACCACTCAGAAAGTGCTAAGAAATATGAATCAGCAGTTATCATGCTCGAGGCGATACTGGAGAAGGAACCAGACGAGAAAGATATAAGACAGATCGCCTACATGTGCCGCGCTTGGCAAAAAATGAAGACAGCCGACACCAAACTCTCGCCAGAACTCTACTGTGAAGCAGCCGAGTTGTTTCTGAAAGCGAAAGAACACAGCACGAAAAACAGAACGGCATTGCTGGCCTCAGGCAACGCAGCCATCTGCAAAGCGTTGGAACATGGAAACACCTTCGAAACAACGAGGGAAAAAAGCGACTTTTTAAGAGCAAAGCAATGCCTTGGGAATGCCGCAGACTACTATCTCAAAGCTGGGTTTGACAGCGCTTCCACATGGGCGAGCGCTACAGAAATGCTGTTCGATGCAAGCAACTACATGACTGATGCAGAAGCGGAAGTCAACGCCAACATGAAGATTAAGACCTATCTGCTCGCAGAAAAGTGTTTAGAAAGATCAATTGATCTATTTGAAAAAGCTCAGTACACTGGTCGAAAAGATGAAGTCTTGAAGATTCTGACGAAGCTGAGGGAAAGAAGGGAGTTTGCCCACTCTCTAGTAGAGCTGCTAGTCGTCCCCACTGAAGTAAACAGTACTCACATAATACCGACACCTGCAATGAACGTCGAGGAACCGATAGGTCTGGTGAAGTTCGAACGAGCATTCGTTCAAGCAAACCTTGTGGTTCACCAAAAAGAACTTGTCGTTGGAGAAAACCTCAGCTTGGAAATCCAGCTAGCTAACTTGGGCAAGGAAGCGGCCTTCCTGCTTGGCATTGAACGATTGATTCCAGAAGGATTCGATTTAGTCGAAAAACCCGACAAATCTCTGGTCAGCGACTCAGGGATTAACCTTAAAGGAAAACGATTTGCACCGCTTGAAACAACAGAAATGAGACTGACACTGAAACCTAAGAAGAAAGGAGAGTTCAAATTCACCCCACAAATCAGATACATGGACGAAAAGGGCGAACACAAATCCTGTGAACTTGAACAAACTTGCATCACTGTGAAGGAACTAGGAATCCGAGGATGGCTGAGAGGCCAAGCCTAGATGCTTACGAGCGCGTTTACAGCCGCGAGTTCAAACGACGAACAGCATAACCATTGCTGATGAAACCAGAGAAACAAGTCCCAAGAGAAAAGTCACGGCCGTACCTGTCCAGAGAGTTCTCTTTGTAGGGTAGATACTGTAGAAGAATATGAAAAACGCCGATAACAGAAACATGATGGCTCCAATTAGAAGGCCCATTTTTAGGGCATGAGGAAATTCTGTACCGAGCTTCAATGCTGCTAGGCACAAGGCTGCCAAAGTTCCGGGGGCAGAAGCGTTTCTTATAGGTTTGATCAGTTTGTCAGACTCTTCAACCATCTCGCAATAACCTCAAGAATCGCCCATCCAACCGCAAATACCACTGCATGTCGTTGCGGTTACTCTAGCTGCGTACACAATAAAAGCATATCTGACATTCGCGCTTTCACTTTCTGCAGAAGAGACGTTATAGTGTGCCATCAAATGGGAAAGTGGAACATTAGATTTATTAGTGGTATGGTCAGATATGCAGGTTAAATTTCGTCACTCTGCCACGTTGAGAATTCACGAAAGAGTACACAATCATCGAACAGCTTGAGTATACGCAAGAATGTTGGTTATGCTTTCATTGTGGCAACCCCTGACGACTTGGGAGTGTTGAGTTTGGACTTCGAGGAATTTAAGAACAAAATACTTCTATGGAAGGAGAGAATTGAAGTGCAGAAAGTGTCTGTAATCTAATTGAATTCCTCAAGACAAGGGCACGGCAGAACGTCGTTTTTGAGTTCGGGTTGTCTATCGGTGCATTGGGCAGAGAGAGTGTGTGTTGTCTTCTTCAGAAAGACACTCAAGAGAACCCCAGCGATGTTGACGGCATCCTCTACACAGCGTTCGCTGATTCTGTAAAAGAAAAATTCGACGAAATAGACGCCAAGCTAGAGAAAGCTGGTCTGATGAAGAGTCGAACCTAGCCAGTGCTGGATGTTTACACCTGGGAAATAGAGATTGTCTTCAACTTTCTTAGGTACGTCGCAGAGAATGGAGTGTTTTTGGCGCGTGGTATTTCGTAAACGGCCTTGCTCGGACTGGTTGGAGTGTGGCGAGAGTCAGACTCCAAGGAACAACTTGGCCAAAATAACATACGCATTGGGGGTAATATTTTCTCGTTTTTTTACCCCTCTATGTTGAGTTGCTTACTGTTTAGTCCACAACCACCGTCACAGCCGTCATGTGTACTGGCTGGGTACCAGTCTTATCCATTCCCAGCCAGACCTTAATGGATGTATTAGCATTGGTTGGTTGGATAAAACTTTACCCCACACAACCAAGATTGAGAGCTAGCGCACGCGTCAGTCAATGACATGATCTGATACCC